>NZ_JAYUWI010000048.1:0-5842 GCF_043753625.1 Nitrosomonas sp. | reverse complement strand
CAATCTTTGAATTCAGATGCTTTCATGATGCATACCTCTTCTTCTACGTTCCCATGCCTATTCGACTATCAATTCAACAATTAATTGCTACAGAGCCTATTATTACTTGAAGTATTTTTAAAACTAATTCAACCTTCAGGACTCCCTACCAAAATAACAGTTTATCATCAGTAAATAATGAATCATAAACTTAATGTACTGAATACATTTTTTATTTTAATGACATAACAATTAAATGATAAATTATCTCGAGAGAAAAACTAATGATTAAAGCATATGCAGCACTTGAAGCGGGTGGAAAGATTCAACCCTTTGAATACGAGCCAGGTTTATTAAGTACTCACGATGTTGAAATAGCGATTGAGCATTGCGGTATTTGCATAGTGACAGAGCATGCTGCACAATAAATGGGGAATCACTCAGTACCCATTCGTACTGGGTCATGAAATTAATCAGTAAAAAAAACGATATGTGTAATACTTATATCAAGAATGAAATCACAAAATATTTTCTCTAAAACTCCTCTAAACTTAGGAAAAGAAGAGTTCTTTGAACTTCTTATTAAGAATGATGCGGTAATGATAGAAAAAATCATTTCAAAAGGCCAAAAATCGCCTGCATCTGATTGGTATGATCAGGAAAAGAATGAATGGGTTATGGTTTTAAAAGGGAAAGCTGTATTGTCTTTTGAAGATCGAACGTCAGTGCAACTTAATGAGGGAGACTTCATTAATATCCCCGCTCACAAGAAACACAGAGTTGCATGGACGGATCCCGATAACGAAACTATCTGGCTTGCTGTGCACTATCGATAGCATTATTCGAACTCGAATCAGATGCCTGAATAATTAAAAGTATCCGGTTTATGCAAGCAACAGTGCAAATTGAAAATAAAAAGGGCGAACAATACACCATGACATTATATCGGTGATTATTTTGGCGCTGGCTTGCTGTATTTCTGCCGGAATTTCTCAACTCTACCCGCAGTATCTACAATTTTCTGCTTACCAGTATAAAACGGGTGGCAAAGCGAACACACCTCTATATTCAGAGGTTTATTCATGGTCGAGCGTGTATTAAAAACACTACCGCAACTGCAAGTTACGGTTATCTCCTGGTAGTCTGGATGAATGTCTGCTTTCATGGCCAATATCCTTAATTATCTCAACCCTAAAGGGAAATTAAAAACCGTTTATTATCCTTTAATGTACGTATCGGTGCAACTACGAAATCTATTCCTAAACTCGTCTCATAGAATCAAAGAAGTCTGAATTATTCTTAGTCGCTTTAATTTTATCCAGCAAAAATGCCATAGCATCCATATCGTCCATTGGATGCAGTAATTTACGTAATACCCATATCTTTTGCAAAATTTCTGGAGGAATTAGCAATTCTTCTCGACGAGTACCTGATCGATTCACATTAATTGCTGGATAAATCCTTTTTTCAGCCATTTTCCGATCAAGATGAATTTCCATATTGCCAGTACCCTTGAATTCTTCATAAATTACGTCATCCATGCGTGATCCTGTATCAATCAACGCTGTTGCAATAATAGTCAGCGATCCGCCTTCTTCGACATTTCGGGCAGCTCCAAAGAAACGTTTAGGTCGTTGCAGTGCACTTGCATCCACACCACCGGTTAGCACCTTACCAGAAGCGGGCACCACCGTATTATAAGCACGCGCCAGTCGCGTGATCGAATCAAGCAATATGACGACATCTTTCTTATGCTCAACCAAGCGCTTAGCTTTCTCAATCACCATGTCAGCCACTTGCACATGTCGCATGGCTGATTCATCAAAAGTTGAAGAAATCACTTCGCCCCTGACAGAGCGGATCATCTCTGTTACCTCTTCGGGGCGTTCATCAATCAGCAACACAATCAGAATTACATCTGGATAATTAGCTGCAATGGCATGTGCAATGTGTTGCAACATCACGGTTTTACCTGATTTTGGGCTAGCAACTAGTAAACCTCGCTGACCTTTACCGATAGGCGCAATCAAATCAATAATACGGCTTGTAATATTCTCCTCAGCCTTAATGTCACGTTCAAGTATCAATCGCTCATCAGGAAATAATGGCGTCAGATTCTCAAACAAGATTTTCTGTTTGGAATTCTCTGGAGGCTCGTTATTAACTTTATCAACTTTTACCAACGCAAAATAACGTTCACCATCCTTGGGAGGGCGAATTTCGCCATCGATTGAATCGCCGGTATGCAGATTAAAACGTCTGATTTGACTGGGAGAAATATAAATATCATCAGGACCGGCCAAATACGAGGTGTCTGGAGAACGTAAAAAACCAAACCCATCCTGTAATACTTCCAGTGTTCCATGGCCATAAATATTCTCACCTTTACGCGCCTGATTTTTAAGCAATGCAAAAATTAGATCCTGCTTTCGCATTCGGTTAGCGCCATCAATTTCATTTTCGATGGCCATTTTTACTAATTCAGTTACATGTAGGTTTTTTAGATCGGATAAACGCATGAAGAAGCTCGTGAAAAAAGAATACTTACTTGAAAGATAGTGATGCTGGGAGGAAAGTTGTTACGGACGGGATAATTAAATATGAGATGTGGTCTTTTACAAATCTGTATCACCCACAAATCTACTAATCGTATAAGGCTAGCGGGTTTAAATATGACTGTCAATAAATGCTGTTAATTGTGATTTCGATAATGCCCCGACTTTAGTCGCCTCAATATTTCCGTTCTTAAATAGCATCAATGTCGGAATACCGCGAATGCCATATTTTGGTGGCGTTATTTGATTCTCATCAATATTGAGTTTGGCCACTTTAAGGCGTTCTCCATATTCACCTGCAACTTCATCGAGTATCGGCGCTATCATCTTGCACGGACCACACCATTCTGCCCAGTAATCAACCAGTACAGGAATTGTCGATTGTAAAACTTCCGCATCAAAATTAGCATCGGTAACGTAATGAATATGCTGACTCATATAATCCTCATTCAAATTATTCAGTTTTAAGATTAATTAGTAAACCCTAACATTATCTCAGAGATTGGTTTACGGGATTGCTTGGAATAGAGCTGTAAAAGAAAGGTATACACACTATGCTATAGAAAAAATTGTTAAAAGGGAAGCATCATTTTTTTAAAATGCATCCAGAAAAACAAATTGGGCAAAGTTTCTACAAAAAATGGATTTAATTTAAAATGGGCGGTCACTGCGTTGATTGATGGAATGCCACGATATGATCTGCTTCAAGCTTGATGCCTATTTTCTCACCAATCACATGATTATGATGGCTAGGCACTAACGCTAGTACCTTAGATCCATCAGCAAGGCGCAATGTATATAAAATCTCTGCGCCGCGAAATGCTTTGTGAATAACTGTTGCCTGCAACGGACTGGCATCATCGTGAACAATATCATCTGGACGCACTAACACGTCTACCTTGCAACCACTATCGCAGAGTTGTGGAATTTCGCCAGTTAAAATTCCCAGTTTAATCTCAACCTGCTGAGCGTTAATGACTCGACCTGGAAGAAATACGCCTTGACCGACAAAATTTGCCACAAAACGATTTACCGGGCGATGATAAAGATTAAAAGCTGTGTCCCATTGCTGAATCTCACCTTGGTGCATAACACCAATCTCATCGGCTATCGCAAATGCCTCTGCTTGATCATGGGTTACCAGTATAGCCGTAATTCCATGATCCTTAAGAATTTCTCGCACTTCCATGCTTAAGCGTTCACGCAAACTGACATCCAGATTGGAAAAAGGCTCGTCCAACAACAGCAATTCTGGTTTAGGCGCCAGCGCACGCGCAAGGGCTACGCGCTGTTGTTGGCCACCTGATAATTCATGCGGATATTTTTTGGATACATTGGTTAGTTGCACAACCTGCAACAACTCATCAACACGCCGTTCGCATTCCGCTCTGGTTAACCGATGCAAGCCGAAACCAATATTGGTAGCCACATCCAGATGAGGAAATAGCGCGTAATCCTGAAAAACCATACCAATCCGCCTTTGTTCCGGCGGTACAAAAAATCCCGCACCACTCACACAAACACCATTGAGTAGAATCTCTCCTGCGGACACCGGCTCGAAACCAGCGATACACCGTAATGCGGTAGTCTTACCACAACCACTTGGGCCCAACAAACAACCGATAGTCCCTTTTTGCAATACCAGGGATAAATCATGAATAACGACTTGCTCGCCATAAGCTTGCCGGACATTGTTAAGTTGCAGCAGTACGGTACTCATCAATTTACTTTTCAGTTTGACGCATAAATAAGAAAATCGGTATCAATCCAGCCAGCACTAGCGTTACAGCAGGCAAAGCCGCTTGCTCCCATTGTCCTTCTGAAGTCATCTCAAAAATCCGAACAGCCAGCGTATCCCAATCGAATGGACGCGTCATCAGCGTAATCGGCATTTCCTTCATGACATCAACGAACACTAAAGTAGCAGCCGTAAAAATACCCGATTTCAATATCGGAACATGCACTTTTCTGATCATTGCCCAGCCATGCAGTCCGAGGCTCATTGCCGCCTCATCGATGCTATGTGTAATGCGTTGCATGGCGCCATCAATGGGATAATGGCTGACTGCCATAAACCGTATCAAATAGGCAATTAACATCGTAATCAGTGTACCTTGAATCAGTTGTCCCGTTTCAATCCGGAACCAGCGCAGCGCTAATTCACTGAGCTGCCCATCCAGCCAAGTAAGTGGCACATACACGCCAATTGCCAAAACTGCCCCGGGCAATGCATAACCGATGGTTGCGGTTCGCACTGCATACCGCGTAGCTGGGCCAGGATAACGCCGCGCCGCATAAACCATGGTAATCACAACCAAGCAGATCAACAAAGCTGCCAAACCAGACAATGATAATGAATGCCAGAGAAATTCCAAGTACCGCGCTACGTCATAATCTTGTGTAAACGACTGTACGGCCCAAATACACAATTGCATGACCGGTAACAAAAATGCCAAAAATAATACGCATAGAACAAAACCGATAACCACCCAATTATGCCAGCCTGTGAGCTGAATACGTTGCGCCCGCTCAGTTCTCTTATTTTCAGCATAGCGCATGCGTGACCTGAATTGCTGCTCCAGAACAATCACGACAAAAACAATAACAATTAGCAAGGAAGCCAGCTGAGAAGCTGCATGCAGCGAAAACATGCTAAACCATGCCTTGTAAATAGCTGTCGTAAATGTATTGTAATTAAACACCGAAACAGTACCGAAATCTGCCAATGTCTCCATCAGAACCAGCATAATACCCCCAGCTATCCAGGGACGCGCCATCGGCAACACCACCTTGAAGAAACCTTGTTTACGGTTTAAACCGAGAGATTGCGCTACTTCCAGAGAACGTTTTCCCTGGCTCAAGAAAGCATTCCTTGCCAGTAAATACACATAAGGATAAAAAGCCAGAGTCATAACAATGATGACCCCTGCTCTGCTACGTATATCCGGAAACCAGGATAAATCGGAATCCAGCCATGCACGTAGTGTGGTTTGTATAGGACCGGTAAAATCAAACAGACCCAATGCAACAAATGCTGTCACATAAGCAGGTATTGCCAGTGGTAGTAACAATGCCCAGGAAAAAAAACGGCGGCCGGGAAATTCATAAACAGCCGTAAACCAAGCCAGACTGATACCCAGTAACCCAGTTCCAATGATCACGCCCAATGCAAGCCAAAGCGTATTAATTAGCAATAGGGGAAGCGTGGTCTCAACCAGATGCTGCCAGATATCACTGGCAGGCACAAAAAAAGATGAAACGATCACGCCAACAGGCGCCAGCACCAATGCTGCCGCTACAAAAGGAAC
>NZ_JAYUWI010000047.1:0-17539 GCF_043753625.1 Nitrosomonas sp. | reverse complement strand
GGGTCGAAGTCGGATAACCATTTTTTTATCAAATCATAGTAATTCGTCTGGTTGCCATCAAGTTCAATACTCTGCAATAAGTCCCTTAATGCACACAGGCTGAGCACAATGGTCGTGAGACGTTGCTGTCCGTCGATGACATCGTATTTGTGATCCTTATTTTCGACAACAATAATGGACCCGATAAAGTAATTGCTTTGCTTATTGGCAGCCGGGTCAAACTCATTATCAATATCCACCAGAAACTGTTCGACCTGGTCATCAGTCTTCCAAACATACTCACGCTGATAGTCGGGCACAACGAAGAAATAATCTCTAAGCTTATCGATACTTTTAACGTCCGCCTTAATTTCCACAATTCACTCCTGTTATGAGATTATCAATTCCAGATTGACTAAACGAGCCTTGTCCTGCCTGTAAGAAGTTCCTGCATCATGCCTTGCTTGATGTTTTTGGCTTTAGTGAGCTTTTGCTCGAGCTCAGCGAGCTCAGCATCCATATCGAAAATAATATTTGCGATCAAATTCTGCTCAGGAAGCCCAGGACAGCTAAGCTCCAGATTGCGAAGCTCAGTTAAGCCAATTCTCTTCCTGGTAGATCCCGTTCCCGCATTAGCTGCTCGTGTCCTAAAATCAGTTGCATTGATCGACAAATACACAAAATAGGTACTGTATTTCTTTTGGTCTATCGTCAATCTTATCCCATCGGAACACATCAAATAGCGATCATGGTAGTGGGGTACGATGCATGCTCGAGCAACTGGATCACCCATTTTTGAGAGAATGATGTCGCCAGGATATATATTGCAACTTAAAAGCTCATCTGCCTTTTCATACGATGTAAAGACAGTCGATTCATTATGAAATTCACCATCACCGATATTTTGAAGCTGAATAATCCGCACACCATCATCAATATACTCTGATGATTTCAAGTTTGATCCAAATGGACCTCCCGTAAAACTCCACTTCTGATTTGGGTCCGCAATATCACCCAACTTTTTCAGATTCCACTTTCCGCTAAACCCTGGCAGACGTTTTTTACCGGTGAGCAATTCCTGCATTGCGCCTTGTTTGATATTGCGCTTTTTAGTGATTAGCTGTTCGAGGGATTTAATAAGTGCGTCAGCATCACTTAGTACTGAAGCTATGGCTTTTTGTTCAGTAACTGTGGGGGGGGTTGGCAGCGGGAGCGATGCAAACTCTTGCCCATTGATACCGGGTTGACCACTGCGCATAGAATTTACTTTTACCCAACGAAAAAAATGTTTGGAATGAGTAAAATATTTCAAATATTTAGGTATTAATTTGTTCTTGTCAGGCTGAACACGAATAAGAAATCCAGCAAAGATTAACTCACCATCATCAACATCATATAAATAGGATTTACCCACACTCGCGCCTGTACGTGCAAAAACTAAATCTCCATCAACCAAAATATATTGGCTTGCGAGCAAATGCTTTACTGATGCTTTTTCCTCTTCTATGAACCTTCCATCTTCAGATATGTCAGTAATACGAAGATAAGTAGGAAATCGCGAGTCGTAAGGGATTGCCGCAGCATTAATTCCATATGAAGGTGAGGTCGCTAACATTGAGCCTAAAGACGACACATTCCAGTCTTTTGGAATTAAGCCGATTTCTGAATTTTTATATCCTGTCTTTACTACCATGTGAACCCCATACTTCTCAGATGCGCATTCACTTTTTTCTCCAGCTCGGCAACACTTTTTGTCGCTAGCGACAGTGGCGTTTCATATCGATCAACCAACTCTTTTACGCGCTGCGTCAAGGCCTGACTAACACGATCCATTTCGCCATGAATACGACTATCGAGTTCAGCAAGCCATTTATTATCAACCACAAGGGTTTTGATCTCTTTCTCGCTTAGCTTCGGATACTTGGCCAATGCCTTGGCATCAAGTTCGCCTTCCAGTTCCTTTACGCGTCTTTTCAGCTCGGCTTCTTCGGTGTTGAGTTTCAACCATCTATTCAATGCTTTTAATTCTTCTTTAGCGTCTTTGTCGCCCTTCAGCTCTCTAACACGTGCGACAACATTGGCCCTATTCACTTTGTCCAATTCTGCAAACAAGCTTTCTTCACCGCCGTGCTCTTCTTCAAGCTCGGCAAGTGATGCACTAGTGACTTCCAACTCGGCATTCAGTGCATGAATTGCAGCTTGCTCTTTGGCGAAGTAGGCAGAAACAATGAATGATTTCGGCACAAGATCACAAGCCCAGCCCTTATCAGTTTGCTTTCCTGGCTTGCCGTCTTTACCTTTCTTAGTCTCGATAACTCGATAGGTTTCTGCCTTCCAGCCATCAATGCTTATCAGGTAAGCATCGTCTTGCATGGTTTCCGCCCAGTAGTCCATGAGGCTTTGGTAGACGTCGTATTTATCAATCAGCGGCTTATTGGAATAATGTGCGAGCAGGCTTTCGGAAATGTCGCCAATCAGCTCTTTCGGATGCAAGCCCTGCTTTAGGTTCTTCAGCTTCACGGCGGTTTTGGTTTGCCATTCAGTGAAATGCGCATTCATGCCTTTGGTAAAAGCAATAAATTCAGGGTGAGCGAAAATCGTGGTTTTAATGGCCGCTTTTTCACAGGCAGCATCGACATAGCCCGGCCTGTTCTTCTTGAACAAGGCTTTACGTAGCTGTGGACACACTTCCCAATAAGGCTTCAATGCATCGACATCGGCTTCGGGAATGCCGCCTTGCAAGTGGCCGGCAATGTCCTGCATATCTTCGGCTTGCTGGCTGTCGATATAGCGCGGCAGGTTGAGATTGAAGTCATTTTTTTCAATTTCAGCAAAGGGCACCATGCGTGCGTATTTCGGCTCGTCCATTGCCTTGGTGAACACATCGACTATTTTGTGAATGTCCTGATCGCGCAAGCGATTCTTTGGACCATCTTTCATAAAGCCCTGGCTGGCATCGACCATGAAGATGCCTTTGCGGGTTTGTGCTTCGGCTTTATCAATAAAAATAATGCAGGCAGGAATTCCGGTGCCGTAAAACAAATTTGCCGGCAAGCCAATAATGCCTTTGATATATCGCTTTTGGATTAAATTCTTGCGTATGTCCCCTTCGGCATTACCACGGAATAAAACACCATGCGGCAGGATGCAGGCGCCTTTGCCGGTGCTTTTCAACGAACGAATGATATGCAGCAAATACGCATAGTCGCCTTGCTTGCCTGGTGGCACACCGAAATGCTTGAAGCGTTCATACGGGTCATTAAGTGGATCAATACCCGTGCTCCAGCGTTTATCACTGAAGGGCGGATTGGCCACGACGTAGTCGAAGGTTTTCAGGCCCGCGCCATCTTTATGCTTCGGGTCGGAAATGGTATTACCCTGCACGATAATGGCTTCGGCATTGTCATGCAGAATCATGTTCATGCGCGCCAGACCCGAGGTGGTGGCGTCTTTTTCCTGACCGTAAAGCGTTAGCTTGGTTTTTGCTTCATCGGCCACTTTCAACAAGAGTGAGCCGGACCCGCATGTTGGGTCGTACACGGTTGTAGCAGGTGTGGTTTTTGCGTCACGCAAACCCAATACCTGTGCCATCACTCGGCTGACTTCTGCGGGCGTATAGAACTGGCCCTTGCTCTTGCCGCTCTCTGTGGCGAAGTGGCGCATCAGGTATTCATAGGCATCGCCCAGAATATCGTCGCCTTCTGCTCTGTTACTGGAGAAGTCGAGGGCCGGGTTTTCAAAGATGGCAATCAGGTTCGTTAGCTTGTCCACCATTTCCTTGCCGGTGCCGAGCTTATTGGCATCGTTGAAGTCCGGCATATCGGATAATTTATTTTCTTTTGCAAGCGGCGCGATGATTTTCTTGTTGATCTGATCGCCGATATCCGACTTACCTTTCAGTGCGGCCATGTCTTTGAAGCTGGCACCCTTCGGAATGACGATAGGGGCATACCGCTTGCCATCGTATTTATCGCTGATGTATTTGATAAACAGCAGCACCAGCACGTAGTCTTTGTATTGGCTGGCATCCATGCTGCCCCGCAGCTCGTCACAGGATTGCCACAGGGATGAATATAGTTCGGATTTTTTGAGGGCCATTTTCTTTTCGATGTTTAATTTTGTTTATCAGTATAAAGCGGAACCACATATAACCTTGTTTAAGATGCATATCGGCGAAATCTGCTTTGCTTTCTACCCCTCATGGCTGACCATTCTTTCAAAGACAGCATTTTCAATTGCTTCCGCCCAAGTATTAAATACAAAGCCTTCGATTGCCGAAAATGTAATCGTGTGTTGGTTGAGTAACTGAACTATGTCTTGTTGGTTGATGAGCAATACATTATTCAACCTAGCCTGATCTCTGGCTTTAATATTAAATTGCTGGTTCGTCAGGCAAACAAGTTCAAATTCAATACCGGGGTAACGGCGGCGGTACGAAGCCAGCCCGGTTACTACATCTTTTACGGCATCCCAAGAAAACTCTCGTCTTGATTCGGTAGAACTTTTACATTGAATCAGGACGCCGGCATTACCGTTAATAGCAACGACATCTACACCATCATCGCCGGAATCAGGTGTGCGGAACACCTTGCTAAAGCCTTTTGACTTCCAGAGAGCCGCAGCAAACCCTTCGAGGTATTTTGGAGCAAGAGTTGCTACATCGTCTATCGTGATGGCTTTATTTAGTAATGCAGAGACATTTTTCGGTACCACATCGGTCACGTTGAACTCACCTAGACCAATATCACCGGCGCCATTAAGCATGTCTTCGGACAATTCACGCTTGTGTTCAAGCAGTTGGTTCAATTTTACGTCGAATGTCGTGAAATCAGGGGCCGTCACTACGGGGTAATAGACAAAAACATCTTTCGTCTGCCCAATGCGATACGCTCGATCGGTTGCCTGGTCCTCCTTGGCGGGATTCCAGGTTCGTGTGTAGTGAATGACATGATTAGCTGCCTGAATGTTGACGCCAAAGCCAACCGCTATGGGTGACAGAATAATCACGCCGAAACCCGGCTTCTCCTGAAAGGCTTTTATTCTCTTTTGCCGACTAAACTGGTGCGAAGCCGAAGCGGCACTATCACCATTGATAATATCTGCCTCAAACCCAATCGCGTTTTTGATGTAGTGCTTTAAAAGTCTCTGCATACCGCGAAACTCACAAAATACAATTGCTTTTTCATCCTGTTTCTTGATTTCCGCCAAGGTTTTAACCAACCAATCCAACTTGGGCGATTTTGCCCTGTAGTCGTCCAGGCTATCGACCGTGGAAGATTCACTGCCTATGGCGCGCGGATCTGTGCAGACCACTCTCAGATACTGAAGCAAGCCGAGATGATTCTTGAATGGCGTTCTGGCACCGGGTTCGTTTCTTTTATTAAAGAGCTCGAGTGCTTGATAATAAAGATCGAGTTGATAGCTTGAGATAGAGAGTGAGCGGCACTCCTCCGCCATTATCTTGGCCGGGAGATCCTTTGCTACGTCTTTCTTGGTCCTTCGCAATATTTGGGCACTAATAATTTCTCTAAGTTCATCAACCCGCTGCTTTTCCTCATCCGTTTTGGCTTCAATTGGCCTGCGATATCGAGTACCAAAGGCATTGAGCGCGCCAAGAATTCCTGGCTGGACAAAATCAAACAAACACCACAGATCAGCTAATGTATTTTCAACCGGCGTGCCCGTACAGGCAATCTTGAAGCGAACATTCTGCTTTTTGGCGGCCCTAGTCACTAGGGCATTGGGATTCTTAATTTTTTGGGCTTCGTCACAAATCATGACTGACCAGCGGATGGCAGCAAATGAAAACTCCAAGTCTCGAAGTGTTTCATAAGTCGTCAGAACGATTTTGGCATTCCCGATCCAGTTTGGATGGAGGAATTTCACCAATCCTTCGTCTAATAATTGCTTATCAATTGCAGACTTGGAGAGGCGCAGTGACTGAAGATTTTCTCCATATACAGTAGCTACTGGCAAGCTACCTTCCATAAAAAAGTTTCTAATTTCTTCTTGCCAGTTTTCTAGCAAGGAGACGGGCGCAATAATTAGCGCCGGCTCAAGATTGGGTTCCGACTCAAATGCACTTGCCAGAAAGCTTAAAAGTTGCAGCGTTTTCCCCAACCCCATGTCGTCAGCCAAAACTGCGCCACGGCACTTATCGGGTGAAAGAGAGAAAAGATGCTGCATCCATGCTATCCCAGTTTTCTGGTGATCTTTCAGTAGTACGTGTTTCTTAAGCGAGCCAGGCACTCTTGGAGAATCAGAATATGTACTTAAAAGCTCCCTGCGAGATTCTTCATAATCAATGCTCTCAATATTTGCCTTGATTACAAGTGTTGGGGTCGCTTTTCTTGATGTCTTTGCATCATCTTCAATAATCTTATCAATCGGAGTATTCGGATTTTCAGCCTGTGATGCCTGAAAGGCGATGATCGCCTGAATAATCCGATTGGCTTCGTCAATGGGGATGGGTCTTGGTAATCCCGGAATTTCGATTTGACCATTACCCAATTCGATGGCGGCCTTTAGCATTTTCTGAATCTGTTCTTTCATTTCCTGACTAAAAGGAACCGCCGTAATTTCACCATCATCTTTTGGTACCCATCCAATAGCTGGCACTACATTTTCAGGAAACCAACCAGCTTCCTCATCCTTTTTCGCAATGTAGGGTGAGTAATAAGGTTTCTGAGCTCCTATCTCTTCAATTCTGGATGAGTAAGAAGTGAGGTCATACACTTGTGAATAGCTAACCAATACGTATCCGCGCCTTCTGGCGCCAACCGCTTCTTGTAACGCATTCAGTTCAAGGGCCGTATCACCGAACAATTCAAACTCATAGTCACGCCAAGCGCTTAATTGAAGACCGCCCTCTAGCCGACTTTTTGTTTGCTTAATGAATTTTTCAATCTCTTCGTCAGATGAAAATGTTTCCAATAAAGAAACCGGATGGCCATCAGTATCAAGCTTCCCTGTCTCTATCAATAATCCGATGACAATGGGAGTACCGCGCGGATCCCGCTCAATGTAGGCACTAAATCGTTCAAAACCGAGGTTCGATAAATTGCGTGCACTTTCAAATTGTTCAGGATCAATCGCCTGTGCAGCATCCTCGCCCAAGGCCGCAAATGGATTAATGACAAAAGCCTCAGCTCTGACACCTGACACCCGTCTTCCGGGCATTTTCTTTACCTGCTGTAAAACAGACTTAACTGCGGAGCCTAGTATTATTTGAACAACGCCGTCCGCGGTGGGGATATCAAACCGATCTGGTACTGACGAGCTTCGGTCAAACTGATCCAACCATTGGGGTGGACAACCGGGAAAAGATGGGGTTACTTCAACGACTTTCATTCCGTTTACATCGACTCTGTTTAGGTCGATGAAAAGTTTCTCCGGCGTAATTACGATTGAGCGATAAAGAAAGTCATCTAGATGTGATCCCGCCTGAATGGCTGTTTGGCGGATCTGGCCCCATGTTTGTCTGTTAACGATTTCAGTACGTTCTTCAGTTTGTCTTTGACAAATACCAATTACCTGGCTCAGTACTTTCCAAGATGCCTCTGGAATCAATTTTGCAGTGCCGTCTACACGATAGACTGGGCCAACTAACTGCTCCGTAAGTACAGAGGTTCCATCGGTTCGCTTCCAGCCAGAAATCCCTATACTAAAATCGCTATCTGTGAGTGCACCTATACTTTCTAAAGAGGGTGAGATAACTGTTATCGGTGGAATAGCTATTTCAGACATCACCTGATGATATTCATTGTGTCCGGTTATTACGTAAGCGTTGGTCCAGTCGGAGAAATATCCATCGCCTTCTATCATGGCAAGGCCATCGCTCTCCAACTGTTCAAGAATCGGTGCTGCCAAAGGTCCGCAGTTTGATAGAGTCTCTGTTGAAACTCGTATCCAGCGCAGGCCATGTTCTTCAAATTCAAGTTGAAATCGAAGCGCTGCAACAGCGTCGTTCTCGATATTTCGGCGCTTTATCCAATCAAACACACTTAATCCCCTTTATAGAATGCAACGCGATTCTCTGACCAACGAAAGCCCCATAAAATCAGTATGTCTCGTGCTCTTTGATTAAATTCACCAGCATGCATTTCAGCCCAAAGCGATCCACCCTTTGGACGACTATCTTTGACATCAAAGCCATGCTCGGATGCAAGTCGATGTAAGTTGGTCATAGAAAACGGTTCGCTCCGCCAAACTGGCGAAGTATTTCGTGGCTGCGAGGCACTGGCTTGCCCTGGAACTGGTTTGTTCGCAGAAACAGTTCTAGGTTGAATTTGGATGGTCGTTCTTTCGGTCCCGATGACTCTGGTTATTTCATAGGCAAAGCGCTGTTCCCAACGTGCATAACCTCGAATTCCGTCTTGATGGATCAACTTGTCGCAGGCTTGACCATCAGGAGACTTTAGCCCGTATCGTCCAACAGTCGGGACAGAATTTGTCAATTTAAAGGGCAGTTTTTCTCTTTTGAAAATGAAGGCAGCATTTCCGGACTTTCCGAACTCAACAACTACAAAATCACGAAACATCATTATAAATGCATTGCTAGTTGCCGAAGCGTCCTCGAGCCTTAACAGCCTTCCATCCATGGCTTTGCGAATTTCTTTAAAGTCGCGGGATTGATTTTGTATGGCGTTACTACCTAAGGCAAAATACATGTCCTGAATTTCATCATGATATTGCTTCCAGAAATTGACGCGTCGAGTATCGTTTGAACCATCTTCAGACAGCAATGTAAAGAACTGGCCAATCAACTGCTCTTTCAACCAAGTTGAAACCATTTCTTTGGCATCGGGCCTTACTGAGCCCCATCGGGCCGCGTTTGAAGTTAACCACGGATTTTTCCAATGGGTTACTGAAAAGTCTCGAAGCTTGGGTTGCCTATCGATTTCCCTGCAACTTGCATAACGATTGATAAGCTTGCTTAACGAGTTATCGATCAATAGCAAATGTTCGTCCAAAAGGTCGATCAAAGGGTCCACGACAGACTTGAACTTGGAGTCAGTCAATCCGACTGCTGCATCTACCTGTGCATTTACAAGGCGCCGGATCAGCCAGGAATCATCGTTGATTTCCAGGCGCTCACGAATATCATCGAAAGCTGTTCTATCTCCCTCAAGTGCGGCCAGCCCATATGGCTCGCAAGGATTTTCACTTAGTAGATTGCTGTGATCATTTAATGCAGCAATCCACTCTGGGTTGCTACCGTCGGTTTCAATTGAATCCTGGGCATCCGCCAGAAAGTCACGAAGATCACCCCAATTTTCCCGACCCTCTGCTGTTGATCCAATGCTATCGGGATCATAAGAGAAGTATCCATGGAGTAATCCTCGATAGCATTTTCTGAATGGACGACGATGAGCCCGATTCTCATCAACATATTCAAGTAGTTTGGGAAAGCGGATTCGATCTTCTATAAGTCGATATTTTTTATCGCCTAAGGATTGAGTACAGCCGTACGATACCAATCGTGCCTGGCTCATTCCATCAAACGTGAGGTTTTTATGGAACGCTTTAATTGCAGACACAATTCTGTCTTCAGATGGAGCGTCCAAACCAGAACCACCACCTACCCATTCCTTAAGTTTTGGAAGTTCCGCATCTAAGCGAGTGTGGTCACTTAAATTCAATTCATTAAGCGAAGCTGTACTTATTCTACTCAGTGAGCTTTTGAGGCGTTCGAGAGCGTCCATAGATCAGATCCGACACGAACCAAAATTTTCAGCAGGCGCGGCATTTTGTGCGGGACGAACATCATCAATCGCAAAGAATTCAAGCCTTAACTCGATTCTCCTACTGCCTTCGAGTGAATCTTTCGCTGAATTGAATGAATAACCACCTACAAGAAACAAATCACGAACCTGCCCAAGTTCGGTCGATGTCATCGGGGTCTCTTGTACAGTCGGCTTGTCTAACAAAACGCATAAAACACGCTGGCTCCGCTGAAGACTTAGATTCAGGTTTAAAAGATAATCACCGCGCTTATCAGCGAAACCCTCAACAACGATACGCTTGAGCCACTTTTTACCAAGCTTGTTTCTTGCTATTTCCAATACCTCAGGAACCACTGTCCTCAATAGAACCGATTGCTCACTTGATAACTGAGAACTGCCCGATTCAAAACGGGCACGATCCCCAAAATCAATAACATTACGATTTCGATCAACAGAAATCCCCGGAAATTGCTTGGTGGCCGATGCAATTTGAGTCAGAAGCTGATCCACCTCCTGCTCACGCTCGACTTTTTTACGTTCAGCCTCGGTAATTGTCTTGGTCACTGCAAGTAGTGCAACACTCATCACCAACAAAAAAAGAACCATAAGTGCAGACATCAAATCGGCAAAAGAGATCCAAAATGGTCTCTCGCCGTCCTCTTTGGTTTTCTTCCCGAGAGACACTCGCGTACCGAGCATGCTTACTTCCTATTCATCTGCGTGTAGTTGCAGCTTCAAACGTTGCTTCGAGCTCTTGGATACCTTCACGCAAAAGCTTGACGGATTCTGAGAGTGCTCTATGGAAGTCACGATTGGACTCACCCAGTGCCTTCGTCATACCTGCACCGAAAGATTCATGGGCTACACCAATTACCTCGGAAACCTGTGATAGATACTTATCGGCTTCTTGCTGCGCTGTGACTAGCTTCGTAGTTGCACCATCAATAGTGGTAAGCACGTCGCTCGTCATTGAGGCTTCTCTTCGGGCTTGTTCAACGATTAATTGCATGGAACCTACCAATTGGACGACGGAATCGCGCGTAGCGGCGTAATCTGCCAGAACCCCACTGAGGCCGGTTGATGCCGCCGCTACAGATCCAGCAGCTTGCGACAATTGATTGGCGACTGTAGCGGACTTATCGAGCGAGGTGGTCACACCTTGTCCCGCCTTGGCGAAATCACTTGCGGCAATATAGAGCGTATCCGCACCGCTATTCAGTTTTGACAATGCATCTACTGTCGTACTTCTCATAGCATCGACAGCTGCTTTCATCTCAGCAACTGCACGATTTACACCCTCCACTACTGAATCCACCTGGCCGCCAAATTCACCCACAACTCGTTTACTTTCAATCGCCATAGATTCTTGTTGTTGTCTATTGGAATCAGTTGCTGATTGAACTTGCATGCTCAATGCATCAAGTACTGTACCCATTCGGTCTGATATTTCAGACAAGGTATTTTGTAAACTTGATTGTGTTTCACTTTGTGAATTGGAAATGGCCTGACGAATCTGATCGACAAACTCTGCCATTTTCTCATTCATTATTCTTTGTCGTGCTTCCGCTGACGCCATTGATTCAGCAAGTTGATCAGACATAGCCGATGCTCCTCGCTGCCCGGCGGTCTCTACATTTGACGCCATTTTTTCCAAATTTACGACAGCGGCCTGCAACGCCTGAACTGTTTGCTGTTGCAGATTGTTGATGCCGGCAATCTGGTCGCCAAAAAGCTCTTTTATTTGTTGGCTAAATGCACTCATAACATTTGTAAGCATGCTCTGGACTGCGGTCCCCTGATCACTTCTCACCCCCTTAAATGCTTCAGCAATGTCTTTCAATGGTTCTCTTAAGCCGACTTCAAGGCTTGCACCTATGCGATCACCAAGTTCTGCATTTCCAGCGATAGAGGCTGCTATCTGTTTTTCAGAAAGCTCAGTAAGAATTTGCTTGAGATCACCCACAAGCGCATCTTTTAGGATCTTTGTTTGACTATCAGCTGACTCCGAAGCCTTGACAAGACGTGCGAGATATTCTTCGCCAGCGCCTGCTTCAAATAACCCATCAAGTAACTGAACCAGCTTCTCTACTTTTTCATATAAATGAGTTACTACAAGTTTCTCTAGAAGAGTCACTACCATTGCTAGAATGATTGCAGCTGCTGAAACAAGAAAAGCTTCAAAAACGCCATGCAAAAGGTTATTTAGACTGTTCTGGATTACATGTTGGTCTGAAGTAATCTTGAATGCTTGCAGACCAGTTAATAAACCATAAAACGTACCGATAATACCCACGCCTGTAAACAAACCAGGCAAATGTTTGAAAAAATCAGTACGCAGAGGAGTATCAACAATAATATCCGTCTTGAAATATATCTCTGCAGGCATTGTCGAACGTATTCGTGTTATTCGGGTCTGAGCCGTTTTAGTATCTAATTCAGACTGCTTGTGCAAGGTTTCTGAGTACTCATTCCAAAGATGTCTGAGACTACCTGCATTTTGGAAAAGCGATTTTAAGCTTTGAAGTTGGCTCTCTGCCGAACTGATGGTCAACGACTCGATTTGATTAATTACATCTGATAGTTGTCTGTTAACTTGATAAGCATGACGACAAAATGAAACCAGGAAGTATGCAAGCAATGCAAGCAGGAAGAAGCCAAAGACATAGATGTGAAGCGGAAGTGTTTCTATCATTGCCATAATGGGTATCTTCGTGAATTAATTTATTTTTAAACCAAATGGATTTATATCAAGAAAACAGCGTTTTGATTCATGATGCATGTTCAAAGTTACTTTGCCCAAACAGTTCAATTTCCCTGCACTTGAGAATGATACGCAAATAATAGCTATTTGCGGACCATTACCATAATTTAAGACCCATTGCCCAGCTTTATCTGGTTGCTGAAAATGTTCGGATATGAAGTCCTTACTTTAGATATTGATTTCTCTAACCTTTATTGAAACTAGCATTATTTGAAAAACTGCCAAAGCCTGACCATCGCCAATGTGTCCATAGCACAGTAGTCTAACAACTGCTTTTCTATTACCGTTTTTTGATCCACGGCTGTGTCTGGGTGAATGCCTTCCATGAAAGCTGCTTGTGCAGAGCCACCATCCTGAACGCCGTCCAGATCATCATAATTTAGTTCTGGTGCGATGGTAGGCAAGATTTTCTTGATGCTCCAGCTGCCTTGTTGGCTTGGATGATAATAGTGTTCTTGTGCAATCTTGAGCAAATCCACCAGTCGTCCACAAATAGCGTTCAAGTCAGCCGCATGATGCGGAAACCTTTCTGCCAATGCTTTTATTTGCGTGTTCTCAAAACCACTATAGACAAAAATAGGACCCTCTTTTCCACTGACATCAATTAGCGATGTTATAAATCCCTCTGATGGATCTCGACCAGAGATATCAAGAAAATATTTTTGCTCTAACTGTCCGCTGCCATCTATTAGGTGTGCACTCAGCTGAAACGGAATCTGTTGATAAGGACGAGTTCCCTTCCAAATAGGCACAGCCATATTGATGGTTTCAAAATCCAGGAACACTGCGGGCAGCGGATACCGGGCAAGTTCGGCTCGTGCTGCCACTGCGTTGAAATAAGTCATTCCAGAAATCGAATGTTGCTTCACTCGAAGCTGTTTTTCATTCAAAAGTGAATCGTCTATCTTACGCAAGTCTGCCACTTCCATTTCTGAAATGGCTTGCTTCAAAGCTTTTGCCTGGATTCGAGGCAGCCAATTCGCAGGATATTCGGCCTGTGGTTCCTGGGACTGACAATAAGCAAGAAATCCACATTCAAAGGGTTCATGGCAGTGTTTGCCGGTTCGAATGCAAGGCTCATTAGTTTCATCGGCAATGACTTGAGCTTCGTTGATCCAATTCTTTACCTCTTCTCCTCGTGAGGAGGCTCCTTGAGTTAAATCTACTTCTTTCAATAGGCCCTGATAATTGCCATCGCCCTGATAAACCCAAGTGTTATCAACATGGGCCAGAGCAATGGATTGCAGCTCAAGACCGGCTTGCTTCGCAATAAAGGATTGAATCGCAATATCGTCGTGGTAGTAGTCCTTCACGGAAGTGGAGGACTTTATTTCAACCATGCGCCATTGGTTGGAATGAGGACCATCCAAGGGAAGCAAGACATCAGCAAATGCCAGTGCGCCCTCAATTTTGAAGCCTGCTTCAAAGATAGGGGTTCTTTTGGGCAATGACTCCTGCGTTTTAGTGAAGGCATTGTTGAAGTTCTGACGGTCCGCTTCAATCAAAATCGCCTTGCCATCCTCACCATAAATTTGCTGGGCAATTTCACCCACAGCGTGACCAATGTCATAACTCATTTGAGTTTGAGCGGAGTCTTCTTTGACTTCCGGGCGATGCATCTCGAGCCATAACCGCTTATGGCATTGTCGATAAGCTACTAGTTTGGATTTGGATAGAGCTCGCATTAGGACCCCCCATGACAGCATATGTGAATAATCTAGTTCCGCTTAAACAAAGCCAATCGCTACTTTGGCACCTTCTTTCAAACGGCACTCTGCCTCCAAGCTGGCCAAGAACTCATCCACAGAGGAAATAGGACAGAGACGGTGCTGGCGTGCCACATTAGCAAAATCACCTGGCGTCAGCTGTGCTTGACGGGCAAGACGCCGCTTATGCTCTGGTGTTGGACTCGAGATCCCGAGCGCCGCACATTGTTTCAGAAGCAAATCCCAAGCCATGGCGGGCTTGATGTAATCAAATTTGACCTTGATATCGAATCTTCTCAACGAGGCCTGATCCAGGCCTGTCATGAAATTGGTGGTGGCAATGAAAATTCCGTCGAACGATTCCATCTGGGTCAACATTTCATTGACCATGCCTACCCGGAAATCGGACAAACTATTTCTACGGTCCTGCAAAAAGCTGTCGACCTCATCAATCAGCAATACCGCGCCGTCGTCTTTTGCTTGCTGAAAGGCTTTCGAGATATTTTTCTCGGTGGCGCCGATCCATTTCGAGAGAAGGTCCGAACCACGTTTAAGGACTAGAGGCGCCTCGATTTGTTCTGCTAGCCAACGACCATATTCGGTCTTGCCCGTGCCTGGAGGGCCGTACAAACAGAATCGTCCGAAACGGTTTGCAACTGCACCTTTTGCAATGCGATTCAAATCCACATCAACGTTGAGATATGCCGGGTCGTAGTGAACTGGCTTTGCATTCGTTCCGGCCTTTCGCAGGCCTGGATGATTTTGTGCCGCTAGCGTATTGGAGATTAATAATTCGACGGCGCGGCCGCTTGCTTCTAAGCCTATTTCTTGTCGAATCGACTTCACGACATCAGCGGCGCGCGTAATGGTTGCGGGTGCGAGTACTTCTGATTCTGATATCCGGGCTGATGTGTCGGCATCTACCAAGTCATGGCATACCTTTTCTATGATTTGCTTTCGCTGCTTTTTGGGTGGGACATCTAGTTCGATGACCATATCAAATCGTCTAATAAAGGCTGGGTCCAATCGTTCCGACCCATTGGATAGCCACAGTGCGGGAACTGGGTTTTCCTCCAGCAACCGGTTAATCCAGGCCTTTCTAACATTGGCCGTGCTTCGACTTGAATATTCTTCATCATTGTCTTCAAAGACATCGCTCATTTCATCAAACAAGATGAGCGACTTCCTCACCGCGAAGAAGCTTTGTGCCACGCAGTAAGCATGAAGACGGCCAATACCGCCCACTGGGTAACCACCGGCATTTTCGCTTGCGACTTCAAAGAGTTCGCAATCAAGTTCCTTTGCCAGTACTTTGGCGAGCTGCGATTTTCCGGTTCCCGGAGGCCCGTACAAAAATAGATTGACCCCCTTTTTGCGCGTCTCATGAACATGCTTTAGATAGGGAATAAGTATCTCCAAATTCGATTGAAGATGGCTGTAATCACTTATCGATAATGTCGGCGGGTCAACTATATTTACTGTGCCCCTAAGCAAAGACACAGGATCGGCTTCTCCCGAGCACATCTGGTCTGCAAAATCATTGGATATCAGTTCCAGTTTATTCGTCAAATAACCGGATTCACGGCGATTCAACAATACAAGGCCGGACCGTGCCAGGTTGCTTTTTGGAGCGAGTGCGTCACGCACGTCTTTTTCATTGAGCCCTAAAATAACCGACAAGGCATTCACTGTTTTTGATGAAGACATTCCCGTGAGGGTTTCATTAGCCTCATCGAGGATGCGCTCTGTTCTCAAACTAATGACGAATGCCAGGATCTGACAATCGACCTCGTTCAAACCCACCAAATCTGCCAGCCGTGCCAGATTGGCCTTAAGCATGGAAGGCGATTGTGCGGTCTTAAACCTTTCCTCGCCCTCCAAATACAATTTACGCAACTGGGCTCGTGCTGCGAGAGCATCGAAGGTAGGGCCGCTTGAATCGGCTTGCTGACTTAATCCAATGTAATCGACCACAGAGTCATTGCTATATCCAATCGATGCAATCAACTGACGATAGCCTCCCAGTGGCACAAGCATTCGCAAAATCCACCGATGGATTTGGGGGGCAAGCCCTGACTCCGGTTCGGTGATGGATTCTTCTTGAACTATGGATGACATTTAGGAGCTCCTGAATTTTTCGGATCAATTGCCAACTACTTTTATGTCGTCTCTCATTAACTATCCACTTCACTCATGGCATCGGAGACTTGGTAACAGGCGTCATCCTTCGAAGCACATAGCCGGGCTTGAAAATTCAGAATTTGGAGAAGCACTTCAGGCAGCTTCTTCTTAGTTAGTGCTGATATGTGCTGAACTGCGACATCAAATTGCTTTGAGCGCCTAAGCAGATCTGCTCTAAGGACATGGTCGGTGATGAGATCGTCGGTATAGAAACCTCCTGATCCACGCAGAACATTCATCGAATTTAGAACTTGTTGGCGACAGGCAATGGCAACTGCTTCTAACGTACCCAAGTCGTCACAAACCCAAGCTGCTTTCAAATAGGCGCCAATGGCGGCCACTTGGTTATTGGCCATGGAAGACAAGAAAGCATGCGCCCTGAATTGGTTAGCCAGTGCGGGATATGCTTTGTCAGAAAGAATAGCCAAGTAATTGCTATCTTTGACCAAGCTGACATCCAGCCCTTCGAACCACGCCAGCCGGGGCCCGCAAAAGCCACAAGTCGGGCATCGATGAATTTGATACTGCAAAGTGTCTCGCTCCATCGGAGGTGGACGCATGTCCAGGTCCATGGAGCCGAATGCGTTGGTGCTGCCGAGCAAGGTTATTTCTGTCGCTGAAAAACAGACCGCGCAATCGACAGACTTTGTATGAATTGTGGTCATATCCGTAAGGCTCGCGATGGATGGAGCCCATGGTGATGCCTGTTTGTCGCATAGGGTGAGACGGTGGAAAATTCCCAAAAATCGGGATTGGTACTGGTGTCATTTCGATGGAAAAAACGTCACAAAAGCCGTGACAGGGTGTGATTCAAGCCTGACACAATAAGTGACGTGTTGATAAATCAACGTGCGCCAACAAATGGACGATGGTGTCACCGACAACAGAAAATGCGGGATAGGGTCATAGAAGCCAAAAAACTGTCCCATTTGAATGCTGGTGTCGTTTTTGGGGCTTTTCAGAGGGGTTTTTGAGAGCGTTTTTGGCACAGAACTGTCACAGAAACTGTCACATGAGCATTTTAGGGCAAAAAAAATGCTCGCGAGGAGGTTCGTTTCCATGCAAGCATATGATTTTGTTACTTAAATTTTGGTGGTTGTGGGTGGACTCGAACCACCGACCCCGGCATTATGAGTGCCGTGCTCTAACCGGCTGAGCTACACAACCATTAACCGCTGCCGAGGTTA
>NZ_JAYUWI010000046.1:0-5929 GCF_043753625.1 Nitrosomonas sp. | reverse complement strand
TTAAATCTGGTGTGCAGAGAATCAAAGAAGCATTCTAAATGCTTTCAATTTGCCAAGCAGTTTCAATCATCACAATCTGGGTTATCAAGATCAATGCCTCGATCTGACAGACGTCGCTCCAACACTTCAAGCCGTCGCGCCATCCAATCCCATGATGTATCTGCAAAGGCATCATGCCGGGCTTTCAATCGCTCAAAAGTACGCCGATGCATACCCTTGGGTTTACCGCCTTCAGGGTTTGCTATGCCAGGCTTCCAGCCTAACCGACTCCGGATGCCATCTGCCCGTCGAAATGACCCATGATTATCGCTTTCCCGCTGACAGGCATAAACCAGCTTTTGACAGCGGCGGCATGCAAGAATTGAATTGCTGTAAAGAATGGCCACGCGCTGCCCACATTCCTGTACTGGACAGTGAAACCAGGCCCGTCGTCCACCAAGATTGCAGTCCGTCCATTCCAGATAGACGGTGTATTCCATGAATCGCCATTCTCCACCTCTGGTCAGATCCTGATAACTGATAATCATCCGATCAGTATCCGTATAAATGTGAAGGGATGGCACTTTTTCGCCATTATGTGTCCAATGCCAAGTGCAATCCATGTCGGGTAAAAGCAAGCCGTGCCGCTGCAATTTCCGTATATCCAAAGATTTCATGTTGCTTGTTATCTCTTTTCCGCCCTGATACTGTCGTCCACTTCCGATGCCGCTCATTTTTTCGCTCCGATTTTGCCTAAATCATTTGGCAAGTTTGTCAGGTATTATTTGCCAATCTACCCGAAAGACTTACCCTGTCTCGCTTTTGGCAAGTTTTCATAATATCCGTTTTCATGCGCTGCGAAGCTGCTTTAGTATCAGAAGCATGGCCATGTGCGCTCAAATTTGCGATCCAGGTTCGTTTCATAACGACGGGGCTTCTCAAGTTGATTCACTTTCAACCCTTTCCCCAGGGTTTATGTTTTGAATTTTATTTTCTGATGCCATCATAATATTCTTCATGAATTAGATTAAACCATCTTTCCCGGCCAGTCCTTCTGTCTAAATCGTCCGCTTTAGGTGAATAACCCTCACATCGTCTCGGAATATCAGGAATTGGCTCATAGCTTCGACTTGCCACAATCTCACCTCGACGAGCAGCAAGACATGATCCTCGTTTGGTTAAGTTTGTACATAGAGTGCAACATCGCCGATCATCAATGGAAGTAACAGGTCTTGTCTCAAAACTAGCCATCTGAATGAAGTAATTTCGTGCATCCAAATCTGCAAGGCATTGGTTTAGCACATGGTCAATAATGGAAGAATCATCCTCACCGATAGAAGTGAGCCATAAACTGATCATGGCATGTTCATTTGCTGTCATAGAATGACGGGTTTAATTTTCTGCAAACTGTCTAACGGAGTACTGCCATTACTGCCAAATGAATTCTGCAAAATTACGGAATCACCCGGTTCGGGTACTGCCAATACTGCCGTTTGACCTATTTCGTCAGTATTGGTAGTAGGCCGCCTGTTTCAATTGACTTTAGCCAACCCTCATCTTCCAACCAATCCAATGCCGCCCGCACTGCTTCATCTGTTGTAAGAGATCGCCATTGATTACGGCGTACATCGCGTGCCGTAAATTCATCGGTCAGTTTTCCCTGACGTAGTTTTTCTGCCAAGACCTGTGCCGCACGCAAACCATCATCCATCAACAAACCGTAGCAGCGCCTTGCATGTGCTTCGAGGTATTCGCACCAAGCCGCCGCTCGCAAAGCCGACTCTGTTGTAACTGGTCCGCGCCGTCCAGTTGCAGCACAATCTACAAGATGCAGAATAAGCGCCAATGCCGGAAATAATTTATCAAACTTCGCCAAGTGTTGCGCGATGATTGGATGTTCTTCGGTTTGCAAGCGCACGCGATGCAATTCCGTCGACCATTCGATAAAAATTTCCTGTGCCGCCTCATCGAAACGAAAAAATGGAAACTTGGTAAATTCATCGGCAGGAGAAGCACCCCAGGATTCAGGGTCGAAGTCGGCCAACACCTCGAATACGGTAAAAGCCTGATCACGTGCCTCTTTCAAAGGAATGCGGTCACGCCATTCCCAGATTTCATGATCGGGATAGACCACCATTTGAAACCGTTGCAGCATTCCATCATTTGCCAAGGCATTTGTGGCCTGCTCCAAGTAGGTAATCAGCTTATCGGGTTGAATCCCGCCAAAGATTGACACACAAAGATTAGGAATAAGTATCGAGCCACGTCCTATGCGATCGGTATCAAAACCGGCATTACCATTCCATGCTTCCAGATAAAAAGCCCGATCACTTTCCCGCCCTTCTCTGTCCCAGGATGCAATCAGACCGATCAATTCATCGTGCAAAACCAGCACTCCCATGGGGTTATCTCTTAATAATTCCCCCAGTTTTTCAACAGTTGCATCATTTGTTTTATAACGGCGCAAGATTGGTATATCTGGTGCGTTCTCTCTGTGGATCTGCAATTCCTTGGCAATGTTTGTCAGGTTTCCAATCTTGCTATCCTTTGCTCTTGCTGCTGATTTTATACGCGATTCGATGGCATCTTTCGTTGCCTCAAAGACCATCTTATCGGCTTCAAATGTGTTCGCATCAGTTTGATAAGATTCCATTGCCAGTGCGATCAGCCGCTCGAGCGGTTTTAACGCCACACTAATAGCAGGGGATTTTTTTGATGAAGGCAAGCCAACGATACCTCCCCACAGATTTGGTACAATTAACCAGGAATCGCAAGCTTTAGGCTTGATCGCGCAGCGCGCTCCAATAATCGAGCTCAGTGTTACTATTGCTCCTGCTGCGATGAAATCGGGTGGACAGGGCATTCGCTCAGCTTCATCCATAACCCAGCCACGCAAAGCATCGGGTAGAAGAGTTTCTGAGTCAAAGGCTGGAACAGGAAGCAATGCTGCTTTAATATTTTTTGGTTCCGACCAGCTCGTCTTTGAAATATGATTGCGAAATTTTTCTGCCGCATCATCAAGAAATGACTGTCCACGTTCAATGGCTTTACTCATGGTTCAATCCACCGGCTTCAAGAGCAGCTTGTATTCTGTTCACAGCCAAAATGAGGCGATCTCGATCAATTGTGTTAAGTGGCTCGCCTGTCAGTATGGTAGAACCAGCCACAACTACCACTAATGCTTCAAAGGCAATAGCACGCAAAATGTCTGTTGCGGGAAATGGTCTTCGTTCTCGCTTTGCCGCATCAATTTCGCGTGGTGGATATAAGTCATCGAAGCTTAAGCCCGTTGCAGACAGAATGGATTGAACATCGCAACCGGCAAAGCAATGAACCAGAACACGGCCGTCGTCCAGTCCTCGGATATAGAGGGATGGTTCACGATCATCATGCGCAGGACATCGTGCTAGATAACATCCAGATCCAATGCGCTTAACTCGCTCCAAACGCGAAATTTAAGTTTCGGCTGTCATATAACCTCCTTCGCAAAAGATTTGCGGGCGGCTATAAGCTTGAGCACAAGCTCGCGGATTTCTTCGTCAGATTTTCCAGCAATACGGGCTGCATTCAGCGCCGCTACTTCATGTGCAGGCCAGCCCACGGCACGTGCACCAAGGCGTATGGGTTTTATCCACAAACCTTGAGTAATATGTTGATAGATGGTCGAACGGGAAAGGCCGGTTTCAGATTTGACGACGGGAAGTCTGTGGATTGTAGTGACCATGTTTGCGCCTCCTTAGGCGTTGTTGAACATGGTTATGTCATTATATGGAGAGAATTCTTTTGAGCAACGCTAAAAATTTTTCTCTTCAAAAATTGCTATTTTCTGGATTTTATTGCGTTCGCTTTATTTCTCCGTTGTAGTTCTCGCCATTGATTGGCACCCGGCAAGAGTTGTTCGATCTGAAAATTCGCGGCTTCAAGTTTTTTCTCCAATATTGTAATTGTCTCGTGCATATTCCTGATAACTTCGTGGCAGCTTTCAAGAGATCCCGGGAGGATCACAGCATCAGCAGTCGCATAAGTAGTGACACGTGCTTCGCTTTCCGCGGTTGCGCTAATCAGCCAGTCGTTAAAAGAATGCGGCCATTCGAACCGTGCCCATATTGCAAGATCATTGAACAGAAAACAGCCATCTTGTGATTGAATCAGTTTCCCTTTATCAATCGCGGTCCTGATTCGGTGGTTGACTCGATCTTTTGCCTGGCGCTTTGTTTCGTCAGAACTGCATAGCCGTTCAGCGATTATTTCTACCGCTTCAGTTCTTTTGATACACGAAGAATTAGTGTATTTCATGGCGAATTGTCGGTCATTTTTTATATCAAATCCTTGTAATATAATAATACTTTATGCACTATTCAGTATGCCCTATGCTTCTTGATTGAAGTCGAACCATAGATACCACAAAGAAATCCTGCTATACCCTCGCTGGCTAATTGCAAGCCAAATATGCCGAGGAGTAACAACAAAGATTAACAGCCTACCTCGTCCTCGCAAGTGCAAACTCACACCGTTATATTTGACAATTGCAACGAATTTGCGGAACAGGAAAGCATCGCATCAGGACTGCAGGTCAGCCAATTAAAATGCTGCTCCATTTTCTCACGCCATCCATCCGGTAAAGTCAACCATGCTTGATAAATAGACTCAATTGTTGTTTCAAAAAATTCACTGAAATTATATTCAGTAAGTACAACTTCATTGGGGAAAAACTGTATTAGCATGGTATGGCATTGCATGCATGACGGATCATTTATTCGCTCCTTGTGTAGATGCTACAATCTGTTAACTGATCCAGTACAGTACATTGCTGTATATTATCGTATTTTAAACAATAACAACGTATGGCAATCAAAAAATCCGAGATCTACTCTTCACTTTGGTCAAGTTGCAATGAACTGCGGGGCGGGGCGGCATGGATGCCAGACAGCACAAAGATGCTGGCACCAGTGGGTAAGGAGGAGTTGGATGCTGTAGCTTTCAATCCAACCACGAAGGGGGGCGAGAGTTTCTTAACTACGACACAGGAGCGCCGGTAGCGACTATCAGCCGATGGATTGCTATCTGTTCGCGTTGAATAAGCATACTGCGTCCGGAATGTGTGGAGAGATTGTTTCTTGGCCATCCAGAAAGCATGTGGTGATTATGCTTTGCAATGTAGGGGCGGTCGGGTACTACTGACTGAGAGGTTAACTGTGAGGGTCTATCAATTGATTTGATATTCAATTTGATAGTGTGGAATTATTAATAACTAATTAAGTTAATAAAATCACATGATTACCTTAGTACATTGGCGGAGGCGGTGAGATTCGAACTCACGGTAGAGTCGCCCCTACGGCAGTTTTCAAGACTGCTGCCTTAAACCGCTCGGCCACACCTCCAATCATAGAGCTAACAGACCGCAATCATACCTTTAAGAGTTCTTTTTGGCTAGTTACTGCGTATTTTATTTCAGTAGTGTCCGGGTAAATTAGCTGCTGAAATGATAGAGCCCGGTATTGAAGAGACTCTCCGAGAAAATATTTTGGTGCCGATTTGAAATCATATGTTGCAAATTCAGGTTCGAGTAATCTCCAGAAGTTGAACCTTCTGGAGATTATTTATGAACTTTGGAAAAACGCTGTTTGAAAATAGTATTGCCAATTCCATCCAAGAAGATACGTATGAAATTTTAATAACCATGCAAAAGATCTTGCGGTTACTGCAGCTCAATTTATTTGAAAAACGTGACTTGATGGCTTTATTGCGAGGGGATCCCCAAAACCGTAATCACTCGTCTGATATTCAGATGTCTCTACTTTGGAAGTTAACGGGACAGCAGTGATTTATTAACTATCTTCATTACTTGTCATCAGAAGTGTCCTGAGATTTAATTGAATAGATTCAGTTGGTTATTATTTTTCTACATGGTTATTTGCACATCGGTATTTTTAACCAAATGATCGATAGG
>NZ_JAYUWI010000045.1:0-6086 GCF_043753625.1 Nitrosomonas sp. | reverse complement strand
TTAATATGATGTTTACAATGAGCTATCTATCATTTTAATGAATATTTTTCGCATGGTATCAGCGAATGAAGAAGCTCGGAATAAAGTCTTTTAAGTTTTGTGGTAGTTTAAATACTGGATACAAAATTGTATAATTGAATGACTGCAATTATGCTATTGCATTCAAACTAAATAGAAAGAATATGGGAGATTAAATGATTAAATTTTCACTCTTTGCCGCGGCATTTGCAGTATTAACGTTAACTGCTTGTGAAGGCAAAAAAAGTCTTGATGGCTATCCTATGGATAAACCACCTCCATCAGCTTATGCACCCAGGGATTCAGAACCTGCTGATAATACAAAATAGTTTTTTATAGGGCCATTAGCTTTTTTAAAAGAAGATTATTGGCTTGTCGATTGATAAAGTAATAAATTAGCTGGATTATTTATTACTTTAGTCAATCAAAAAAGATTTTTCATTTTATTGCGGCCACTGCGTATAATTCCAGTTTCTGAAATTATACGCAGTGTAGGTATGAAAAATGAATTTGTAGAAACTATGAAATTATATGGGATATGTAGAGTTTTTCTTATTCCATTAATGATTAAATAATCCAAAAAGCAGATATAAACTCGTTAAATTTCTAGCTAGAACTTGCTTGAATGATTAGTTTAATTCGTTATATACTGCTGAACTTACTTTTAAGAACTTGTTATAAGGAAAATAGATGATGAAATATACTATTCTGGCTTTACTCCTGCTGGCTTTAACATTATCTGCATGCGGTGGAAAACCTAGTCAAGCATTGCCTGAAACTGAAAAATCGAACTATGAAAAGGTTATACAAGGCGGAGAGCCAAACAGCAAAAAATAATTTCTTTTTGCCTGAGAGAAAAACCGCCCGAAGAGGCGGTTTTTTATTTGTAAGATTTGTTTTTTGGATATTTGCCCTTTTTCATCCATTCATTCTTTCTTTCTTTCTTTCTGAGAGTTTCCTTTGTTACTTTAGGATTTTTCCAAAATATAAAACTGACTTTTTAACGCGTTCATTGTCTGCACTCACACTTGTTATTTAAGCTGCTCATGTAAAAGCTTCAGAATGCGACTCGTAGTGGCGGAATTTACTGCTGTTTCGTCATCATTTAACAGAGTAACTTTGCTGATATTGGTTTCAGTACTATGAATTTGTATACGGTATTTTGCAGCTTTCTCATCATCCTTATTCCCGCTACGCCAGAACATAATTCCTGACAGAATGCCCTCGTCATCGCCTTTTTTCTTGCTGTCCTTATCGGGACTAAGATAGCGCACAAAATAAATACCCTCTACGCGATTGCGATCCTCAACAGTAAAGCCGATACGATCAAGTGCCAAGCCAACACGTCGCCATGATCTGTCGAATGCTTCATTAATGACGAGAGTGTTTCCTGTTTCCGGGTCGATGTAGGCGCGTTCTTGAGCAGTACTCTTGCCGGTAGTTAACTCCAACTTAGCCTTCTCTTCTTCTACACCAAAGCGCATCATCAAACGAGATAACATCTCAGCTTCTAGGTCAGGATCAGCTGGACGTGGCTGCCAGATTGTCCGGTTGAGACCGCCTCCTTCCAGTACTTCATTCATACCACGATGACTGATATATATTTCGGTACTGCCTACTTCATTCCGTTCCAAGCGGGTGCGGAATTTATCGCGTTCGGCAGTTGAATAAATACTATCCAGAAAAGTAGAGAGGAAAGTACGCACAAAGTCTTGTGGAATTTTGGCGCGATTTTCAGCCCAATCAGTTTCCATAATTCCTGCTTCTGGAACTTCTATCTTAATCAAGAAGCCCAGTTCCTGCCAGAATTCTTTTACTATCGGCCATACGGTCTCAGGAGATTGCGGGACAACCAACCAGCGTTGCGTTCCAGCGCGCTCAACATGCACATTCTGAATCGATGATGGTAAAAAGGAGGATGTGCCCGCAGCTGTTTGTTGTCCGCCACGCTCGTTACTATAGGTGGAAAATGTTGCACTACCCGATGAACTGAGTTCAGGGATTGAATAACGTTCATCAATAGCGGGTTTGATGAGATCGGGCGGTATGTCTAAAGCAGGTAACTTTCCTGCTGACTTATAATCGATGGTTTTAGTTTCTGGAAACAGATTGCAACCTGTATTTGTCAATGAAAGCGCCAATATCAGAGATGGTATGGTTATTTTTCGCCATTTCATTTTTGACATCTTATTCCTTCAAATCATGGATATTAGCTGATCGCATGGCTTCTCGAATGAGCTGATGATACTGAGCGGATAAGGGTGTAAGCGGCAGGCGGATTCCGGAGCCGATTAAACCCATTTGCGCAACAGCCCATTTCACAGGGATTGGATTTGCCTCTACAAATAGATCGATATGTAAACGCAGGAGCTTATTATTCAGCGCTCGCGCAGTATTTAGATTGCCAGAGAATGCAACGATACACATTTCATGCATCATTCTGGGGGCTACGTTCGCGGTGACTGAAATAACACCATGACTGCCTAGCAGCAACAACGCTAATGCACTGACATCATCTCCGCTATAGATGGAAAATCCAGGTGGTGCACGTAACAATAAGTCAGAACCTCGCCCAATATCTCCCGTCGCATCTTTAATGCCGACAATATTTGGTATCTGTGCCAAGCGGAGCGCGGTATTGTTATGGATATCTGCAACCGTTCTGCCGGGAACGTTATAGAGGATATGGGGAATTTCTACTGCTTCTGCGATCGCCTTAAAGTGCTGATATAACCCTTCTTGAGTAGGTTTATTGTAATAAGGAGCAACCGAGAGGCAGGCATCTACGCCCGAATCTTTTGCATAAATCGACAAATCGATGGCTTCACGTGTTGAATTCGCGCCAGTGCCTGCAATCACAGGTATGCGTCCAGCAACATGATCAACTGCAGTGCGCATCAACAAGCGGTGCTCATCAAAGTCTACAGTTGGTGATTCACCTGTCGTGCCAACTACCACAACGCCATCGGTACCCTGGTCTATATGGAAATCAAGAAGAGAACGGAAACGCTCTAAATCTAATTCACCCTCTTCATCCATCGGAGTGACGATAGCAACCAAGCTACCTTTAAACATATCAGTCTATCCAGTAAAAATAATACATTTTACCCGAATCTCATATTGTTTAAGCATATTCACCTGTATTCTGGCATATTTTATTCTTGCTGCTGACTTAGATGCTACGCTTTTAGTCTATCGATATATCTACATTTAATTTAAAGAAATTGATCTTGTCATCACTGTAATCAACTTTAATGGTATCTTTTGCAACAAATTTACCTTCCAGAATCTCTTTGGCCAACGGATTCTCAATTTGCGCTTGGATGGCGCGTTTTAAAGGACGAGCACCATACACTGGATCAAAACCAGCTTGAGAAAGTGCTGCGAGTGCTGCTTCGCTGACTTGAAGTTTCATTTCCAATTTGGCCAATCTTGTTTCCAGATAATGCAATTGTATTCTAGCTATCGATTTAATATGTTTTTCATCCAACGCATGGAATACCACAACTTCATCAATGCGATTAATAAATTCCGGCCGGAAATGGATTTTAACTTCGCCCATAACGGCTTGTTTAATCAATTGATATTCACTTCCGGACATTTCCTGAATCATTTGTGAACCCAGGTTGGATGTCATGACGATAACCGTATTCTTAAAATCAACGGTGCGTCCTTGACCATCAGTCATGCGACCGTCATCCAGAACTTGTAGCAATACATTAAATACATCCGGATGCGCTTTTTCTACTTCATCCAGCAGAATGACGGAATAGGGCTTTCTGCGTACAATCTCAGTTAAGTAACCGCCTTCTTCATAACCAACGTAACCCGGCGGTGCACCGATCAGGCGGGCTACCGAATGTTTCTCCATAAATTCGGACATATCGATGCGGATTAAATGGTCTTCGGAATCAAATAGAAAGCCGGCCAATGCTTTGCACAATTCAGTTTTTCCTACTCCGGTAGGTCCCAGGAACAGGAAAGATCCATAAGGGCGGTTCGGATCAGCCAGTCCGGCACGCGAACGGCGGATTGCATCCGATACTAAGCGCACGGCTTCATCCTGACCAACCACGCGATCATGTAGTTTCTGTTCCATCAGCAGCAGTTTTTCGCGCTCACCTTGCATCATTTTAGACACAGGGATGCCGGTAGCCCGCGATACTACTTCGGCGATTTCTTCTGCGCCGACTTGCGTGCGTAACAGCTTGGGCGCGACTGTGCCGCCCGGTTTAGCGCCTTCGGTTTGCTGTTTCTGATCGTTGAGCTGGGATTGCAATTGCGCTTCCAGTTGTGGAAGACGACCGTATTGCAATTCCGAGACTTTTTGCCAATCCCCTTTACGGGTAGCTGCCTCTATTTCCAGCCTGATTTTTTCCATTTCCTCTTTAATTTGTTGGGAGCCTTGAACATGGAATTTCTCAGTTTTCCAGATTTCGTCTAAGTCAGCGTATTCCCGTTCTTTTTGTTTTATTTCTTCCTCGAGTAATTGCAGGCGTTTTTGCGATGCTTCATCCTTTTCCCTTTTGATTGCTTCGCGCTCAATTTTGAGTTGTATCAAGCGCCGGTCCAGCTTATCTAGCGCTTCCGGCTTGGAATCAATTTCCATGCGAATGCGTGCTGCGGCTTCATCAATCAAGTCAATGGCCTTGTCAGGCAGAAAACGATCGGTAATGTAACGATTGGATAATTCAGCGGCAGCGACAATAGCGGGGTCTGTGATATCCACGCCATGATGCACCTCGTATTTTTCCTGCAAACCGCGGAGTATCGCGATAGTGGCTTCCACGGTGGGTTCTTCCACCAACACTTTCTGAAAGCGTCGTTCCAACGCAGCATCTTTTTCAATATGTTTGCGGTATTCATCCAATGTGGTTGCACCGACACAGTGCAATTCTCCGCGTGCCAATGCGGGTTTTAACATATTGCCTGCGTCCATTGCACCTTCTGCTTTGCCTGCTCCAACCATCGTATGCAGCTCATCAATAAATACAATGGTTTTACCTTCGTCTTGCGCAAGTTCTTTTAGCACCGACTTGAGGCGTTCTTCAAATTCGCCACGGTATTTTGCACCCGCCAGCAATGCAGCCATATCCAGCGAGAGAACTCGTTTGTCTTTCAGGCTTTCAGGTACTTCCCCATTGATAATGCGCTGGGCTAAGCCTTCAACAATTGCGGTTTTACCCACACCCGGTTCACCAATCAGCACGGGATTGTTTTTTGTGCGACGTTGTAGAACCTGTATCGCACGACGAATTTCATCGTCACGTCCGATGACCGGATCCAATTTACCCTGACGCGCACGTTCCGTAAGATCCAGTGTATATTTTTTTAAAGCTTCTCGACTACCTTCGGCTTCTGCACTACTGACTTGCTCACCACCTCGTATTGCATGAATGGCTTTTTCTAGTGCTGTGTAATTGGCACCATGTTGCTTAAGCAATGCAGCGATCTCACCTCTATCCTGCAAGATTGCCAAAAGAAACATTTCTGAGGCAATAAACTGATCGCTGCGTTTTTGCGCTTCTTTGTCTGCCAAATTAAGAAGGTTATTCAGCGTACGGGAAATAGCAACCTCTCCACCTGAATTTTCTATTTTTGGTAAACGATGAACGCTTTGCCTTACATTTTCCAGCAGTGGGGTGGTATTGACTCCGGAACGCTGAAGCAAGGAAAGTGTACTGCCATCTTCTTGTTGCAATAATGCTAGTAGCAGATGCTGTGGTTCAATGGTTGGATTATCCTGACCGACAGCAATACTCTGTGCATCAGCAAAGGCTTGCTGGAATTTAGTGGTTAGTTTGTCAAAACGCATGAAATGCTCCCATAGTAGGTTATTGTTGCCTACGTGGGGGAGAGGAATGAAATTTCAATAGCAGATTATTTTGCTGAGTGGATAATGCGTAAATTGTTTGTTGGTGGTATAGGTTTTAGTAGGGTACTGCCTGAAGCATTTGATCGTCTGCGTTGACTGCTGGAAGTCCGCATGGAGTGGCGCGGTCGCAAGGAATATATTCAAGTTTTGCGGTTGCTGGAGAATTTCAGTCAAGCGCAGGTTGAACAAGCGA
>NZ_JAYUWI010000044.1:0-18489 GCF_043753625.1 Nitrosomonas sp. | reverse complement strand
GTTGATCAACCGCTTCCGCGCAAAACAACCATATATCGGCGAAGCTTGCTTGCATACAAAGCCACCGCCACGGTTAAGTGAATTTTGCAGGGCCGACTAAATACGCTTTCCAACGGCTTGTTTGATCATCATCGATGATAGAAAGAAATTGTTTTTTCGAAGGTACGATGAGATTTCTTAGCGCTCTTCAGAGATCCAACGCGTGGCATAACGTATCAAGTCTGCGCCATCTTTTAAATTCAATTTGACACGAATATTGAAACGGTGTGTTTCGATTGTTTTAATGCTTCGGTAAAGTAATTTGGCGATTTCCTGGCTGCTATGTCCTTGTCCAATCAGGTGCAATACCTCAAACTCACTGGGAGTAAGCGAATTAATTAACTGTTCGGGTTCTGAGCCTCCCGCAATTCGATTGAGTAATTTATCATGCATTTGTTTGCTTAAATAAACATTACCCTTTAATACTTCACGGATAGCGGTTAGCAGCACTTCACCAGGTTCTTGTTTCATGACATAGCCACGTGCTCCGGCTCGTAGTGCACGTTCAGCATAAACTGACTCGTCATGCATGGAAACAAAAAGTACTGGGAGAGTAGGAATCAGTGCATGCATACTTTTTATTACTTCGAAACCGGATACTGTCTTAAGTGTAACATCTAATAAAACGATATCGATAGGATCAGTTTTCTTGAGTATTGCCAGCGCTTCATTGCCGTCACCTGCTTCAGCAAACACTTCCATATCTGGTTCCATATTGATGAGCATCGCCATACCATGCCGTAACATGGCGTGATCATCTACCAGCATTACTTTAGCTTTAACAGTTGACATATTAAGCCATCCACATTTCTAGCCGAACTTCCGTGCCACCTTCGTTGCGCGACAGAAATTCGAGCTTTGCACCTAATTGCTTCGCACGATATTGCATAATTTTAATACCCATACCCGATATTATTTTATGATTGGTATCAATTCCCACGAAACCGCTGCCATCATCGCAAATTGATAGACACAGTAATCCTTCATCAAAGGTCAATGATATCGTGATGTGCTGCGCTTTGCCGTGCCGTATTGCATTATTGGCAGCTTCTTGGGCAATTCGATAGAGATTAAGCGCCAGGCTATTATTATCATTAATCATGATGCTATTTTTACATGAGAAATTACAATTAATGCTGTAAGTCTTGGCTATCCTCGCGGCTAGTGTTTGTAGCGCGGGTATCAAACCACTAGTTTCCAATTCAAATGGTAGCAATCCTTGAGCAATCTGCTTGATATGAATAACAGCAATCTGTGCCTGCGAAGCAATGGATGCAGCTACTGGAGCCATGCTTATATTTTCTGTGGCAAATATTTGTTTTTCCAGCGCTCTAGCTTGATAACCGATGGCTGCTATTTGTTGACCAAGATTGTCGTGTAATTCTTGTCCAATCGTATGGGCTTGTTCTTCTGCGACAAACACCAGCGCTTGTTCTAGGCGTTTACGTTCAAGCCAGCTTTCCAGGTCGCTTGCGACTGCGTTAATAAGTTTTTGTTCTTCCTGTACAAGAAATGGTTTGTCGGCGGGATAAAATATACGTAATTGACCACAAACTTCACCGTTGACATTGATAGCAGACCAACAAGTACATGCAGGATCTCGTTCTGCACGCCAGTTATCACGAGTCTTATTGATGACTTTTGTTTTGGATTGTAATTGAGGTATAAGATCTTGAGTATATTTTCCAGAGGTGAATCGCCAACCATCCAGTTCGATGACAGCGGTAGCAATCTTCGGGAATTGCACGGCGGGTATTAGATTCTCAAAAATATTCTGACAAACATTATCTATTGATGATTCTATCCCGATCCCGCGGCGGATTTCATAAAGACAGGAAATCTCCTTTAAACGCTCGCGAAGTAGTGCATCAACTTGTTTACGTTCCAGCCATCTTGACAAATCATCGGTGATGGCATCAATAAGCCTTTGTTCTTCCATCACAAGGAAGGGCTTGTCTTCTGGGTAGAAAACGCTCAGATGACCACAAGCCTTACCATTGACACCAATCTTCGATTCCAGTTTATGGATTAAGTTTTGGTTTTGATTGAGAGAGGTAATTCGCCTTCCATTGAGTTCAATCATGACAGAAGCAAGATCCGGGTATCGCATGGCAGGTATCAGATTTTCAATAATCTGTTGGCAAACATTCTCAACTGACAATTCAAGTCCAATGCTCCGGCGAATCTCATAAAGACAAGTGATTTCTTTCAGACGTTCACTCAGCTCAATTTCCTTATGACTTAATTCAATAGAAAACTGTTCGGCGATTTCTTTGGCAATACGCGCATCTCTCTCTGATTTAATTAGTTTGCGAACAAACCAATTCAGTAGCAATATCTCAGCTACGATCAATCCGGCGAGATAAAGAATGATATTTTTTAATTCTTCAGTGACTGGCTTGAATAATTCTTCTTCGTCCAGTTTCAGAGTCATGCCGAGACCGATCTCGCGTAACGGTGCGTATGCCTCAATTACCGGTACTTGGCGATAATCATTGACGGCGATAACACCACTTTTTCCCTCTAGTGCAGAACTTATCGGAGGCCCTCCATTTTTCGTTACATGTTTCATGTACCGAAATTTTACGCCATCGGTCTGACTGATCAGGCAAGCCATTTCCCGCTTATCTTCTTCAGGCGGTGCGCATAAAATGAATTCCCCTGTTTTACCGATTGATCTTATTTCACCAAATCTCCGCGTCAGCTGCGGTAATATGATTTCTGTTGTGATGCTGCCAATACGGCGTCGTTCTTCATCTAATACATCTATGCTGGTACGTAGAATAAACTGCTCATCCCATATTATCGCTGTATGACTGTATTTATTAACTGATATCGATTGCGCTTGGTTTTCAGAGAAACGTCCCACTTGCGACAATAGATTGCCATTCATATCGTAAACAACTGCCGCTGAGAATCCTGCCTGCGTCAATGAGTTGACGTTTCGTGTTAGGTCGTTTAGCGCATTATCGTTGTCTGGCTGTGTATTGAGCTCCTGCATGGATTGAATGAGGAAAGGGCGAAGTGCTAGTGCACGAGTATCTGCCAATCCTTTTTGAACTAAGCTTTCAATTAAAAGTGCTTTACCTTGTAGCGCAACTCCCAATCCTCGACCAAGAACTGACTCAATCTGTTGCCGCATTGCACTATAGACTGCAAGCCCCGTTGTTAAAGTCAATCCCAGCAGTAGTAAGCCACCGATAATACTGATCTTGCGGTCATCACGTGTTAAAAACAAGTCATCCTCCTTAATTGCGCTCTGGTCCCGTATCTTTTAAATTATAAGAACAATAATATGACAACTCGAGAGACTGAATTGATAGGTTACTAAAAATTCAAGCTAATAAAGTTATTTCGACTCAATATGATATATTCGAGAACCGTTGCAATATGAAAAAACTGAGCGGGAAATATTCATTTTAAAACTCTAAAAATTGTATATGCGGCATTATGAATAATGCTCGTTGAAGCAATAAATCAATAGAATGAGGGCATTGTCATTCCCATCCATAGCATTACTAAGATAATCATAGTAAGGCCAATTCCAATCGTACCAATGATCATGCCAATCAATATGGTTACACCATCTCTGTTCAGAAGTCCCAAAGACATCACCAGTATTCCCCAACCTGGCGCAAAATTAGTCAAGGGTAACGGAAGTGCTATTGATAGCGCAAAAACAAAGGAAAAAATACCAATAATTCTCTCCCATGTATGCACACTGATATAGGTTATGCGTGGTTGCATACGGTTTTCAATCTTCTTGAGCCAAGGGTTTGCTTTTGCAACTATTTTCTCAAGATATAATCGTTTGATTGATTTCTTTTCAATCCAGGCTGGTAACCAAGGAGCTTGCATGCCGAGAGTCATTTGTACCGAAAAAATGAATAATGGGATAGAAAAGAATGTTGTATAACCGGGTGGTACGGGTATTGGAAGACATATTGGCAGGGCAGCAATGGCCATTAAGATACCAAAACCACGCTCATGTAGCGCATTCTTAATTTCACCTACTGTCATTGCTTCTTTCGTATTTTCTATGACGACAATTGCTAGAAACTCAGAAGTAGGCCGCTCTTTGATTGTCATGAGTTATTCCTATTTGGGCACTGAATGCAGGCTAATTAACAAAACTTAGATAAGTTATTCATATCGAAGTGCATCGACTGGTTTCAGTGAAGCAGCTTTCTTGGCAGGATAAAAGCCAAAGAATATGCCAACCGCCGAAGCAAATAGAAAAGCCAAGCCAATCATGCCTAATGTAATGACAATGAGCATATCAGCAACTTGACTGACTATCCAAGCGCCACCAATACCCAGTAACAAACCAATCAATCCGCCCATAAAACATATCATCATAGCCTCAAGCAAAAACTGAGTAAGAATTGCACGCTGATTGGCACCGATTGCCATACGAATACCAATTTCCCGGGTACGTTCAGTCACAGATACTAGCATAATATTCATAATGCCAATCCCGCCAACCAATAAAGATACCGATGCAATGGCACCCAATACCATCGACATCACTTTTGCAGCGCCTGTCGCAACATCAGCAAGTGCCGTTAAATTGCGGACGGTGAAATCATTTTCTTTACCTTTTGCGATACGATGGCGTTGGCGTAATAATTGAGTAATTTCCATTTCAGCGATATCCATTTCATCCGCTGACTTGCACTGCACTAACATAAGACGGATAGAGCCGGGAAACTGATTACCGGTAATCTGTCTCTCGCTGGTTGTGATCGGTATGAAAATATTGTCATCCTGGTCACGCCCCGTTAGGCTTTGTCCTTTGGCCATTAACACACCAACCACGAGGAAAGGGCGGTTGGTTATGCGTATGGTTTTTCCAACGGGATCTTCATCACTGAACAAGTTCTGTGCTGTGACTGATCCCAACACAACTACACGGTTAGCCGAACGAAGATCGGATTCAGTAAAGAATGTGCCCGACTCTATTTTCCAATTACCTACCGAAAAATAATCCGGTGTAGTGCCGGTGATGATGGTACTCCAATTTTTGGCGGCATAATTGAGCTGTGCTGTCCCCGAAATGACAGGTGCCGTTGCACTGATTGTCGGTAATTCCGCAATCGCTTGCGCATCATGGATCGTTAAGGTTCTGATACTACCGCTACCAAAGCTAAATCCTCCGGATGACGTGGCACCAGGGACAACGATAAATAGATTACTGCCCATCTCAGCGATGGTTTGGTTAATTTTGGTTTGCGCGCCTTGACCAATAGATAACATTAAAATAACGGCCGCTACGCCGATGATCATGCCAAGCATAGTTAATCCAGTACGCAAGCGATTTTGACGCAAGGCGCGCAGTGCTTCACCAATAATTGCAAGTAGATTCATCGTGTCGGTAGAGATCAATCATTAGTCGGGTTCAATTGGAGGCTGTGATTAAACCGAAAAAGGTCATGAGAGCTTGTCTAAAATTGCCTCGTTATCGTTGTTCTTATCATAAATAATATGCCCATCCTTTAGGCGGATTAAGCGCTTTGCATAAGCTGCAATATCATCTTCATGCGTGACCAGAACGATAGTAATCCCTTGATCACGATTCAGCTGCTGAAACAGTAACATAATTTCACGACTGGTTTGCGTATCAAGATTTCCCGTGGGTTCATCAGCCAGAATCAGTGGCGGTTGGTTGATCAGTGCGCGACTGATTGCGACACGTTGTTGTTGCCCCCCTGAGAGCTGATTGGGTTGATGCATGGCAAAATTTTCTAAGCCGGTGCGACGGATAAGTTCTAATGCTTGTTTGCGGCTTTGAGAACGGCCGACACCAGCGTAGAGTAATGGTGTTGCCACATTATCCAGTGCTGTCACGCGTTTTAGCAAGTTAAACCCCTGAAATACGAAGCCGATTTTTTGGTTACGAATGCGTGCCAGTTCATCGTTGGTGAGTGTGGCGACATTTTCCTCGGAGAGCCAATAAGATCCGCTTGTCGGGGTGTCAAGGCAACCGAGTATATTCATCAGTGTCGATTTGCCCGATCCGGAATGCCCCATAATGGCAACAAATTCACCTTGATTGATGGTCAGGTCGATATTAAACAGAACTTGATTCGTGATGGTCTTTCCACTGGCATCTTGCAAATTGTAGCTTTTACAAAGATTCTTAATTCTAATCAGCGAATGTCCGACATGATTTGTCTGAATCGGAAGCATTAGAATACTCTTAATTTGAACTTACTTTCCGATTCCTTTTTGTCGACAACTTCACTAATAATTACTTTTTCGCCTGCTTTTATCTCACCATTAACGATTTCAGTGAAATTACCATCCGTTATACCAGCGATTACACTGACTGGAATGGGTTGATTTTCTAATAGAAGGTACACTACAGATTGATTCGTTGATTTTGATACTTTGCTGCCTTCACTCGATTCGATATCCTTTGGCTGATACCGCAAGGCTGCATTGGGTACGCGCAAAACATCATTTTTTTGATTGACAACAAAATTGATATTGGCAGTCATACCCGGCAATAAGGTTCCGTCATCATTATCAACCATGGCAACTACGTTATAAGTGACAACATTCTCCTGGATCGTCGGATTGAGTCGAACTTGTTTCACTGTACCGGTAAACTTACGTTGTTGAAACGCATCAACAGTAAAGTTAATAAGCTGACCGAGATGTAATTGACCGATATCGGCTTCAGCGACACTGATGTTGATTTGCATTTGCCGGAGATCTTTGGCGATTTGAAATAAGATCGGTGTTTGAAAATTAGCAGCCACAGTTTGGCCGATATCTACATTCCGTGCGATGATTACTCCCGATATGGGGGACCGGATAACACCGTAATTGAGGTTAGTTTGGTCACGCGCAACTTGAGCCTTACTGATTGCTAATTGTGCTCGTGCCACTTCCATTTCCTGCTCAATCATTTGTAATGCTTCAAGTGAAATGAATTCTTTATCTTTCAACAATTGATGGCGTTTCAATTTGCTATCAGCAATTCTTAAGGTTACTTGGGCGTTGAGAAGATTTGCTTTGGATTGCTGCAATTGAGCCTGTAGTAAAGCCGGATCCAGTTCAGCCAGAATCTGACCAACTTCAACATGATCGTTATAATCTGCATATAATTTAGCCACAGTACCTGAAACCTGAGTACCGACGTTGACAAGAACAACGGGAGTCAACGTGCCGTTAGCAGAGATGGATTGTATGATGTCGCCCCGTTCAATGCTCCGGGTTTTATATTGATTTTCTTTAGATTCTTTTTTCCCGCCGCTAACCCAATAATAGGTAGCTGAGACAGAAATCATAATTAAAACAATGACAATACGTTTAATGCTAACAGTTAACATTTAGAGAAACTTGGTGGAATGCAATTCGGGGATAAATAGTAATCAAAAGACTTGTTTAGAAAGTTAGGTGAATGTATTGGTACAGATTGCCTAATAATATTGAGTACTTTTATTTTTCTTTATCTTCTTCTGCTTTCAGTGTTTGTATTTGCTTAAGGCGTGCTTCAACACTGGATAGCTGGTAAAAATTTCCGTTGCTGTTCTGCAACGCAGTTTGCAATTGATCAAGCGCAGCTGCAGTGTGTCCCTTGAGCATATACGATTCAGCCAGTGCGCGATGCTGAAGCATTCTATCACCTAATAAGGCGTAGCATTGAGCCTGTACGCTAAACAATTGCGGATCATTTGGAATAAGCAGTAATTGTTTGTTAATAAACTCAAGTGCTGTTTCTGTCTGTCTGTTTGTTTTGTATTAAAGCATGCGCATACCCGTGAATCAATGCGCGATGCTGTGGATAAATTTTTAATGCGGTTTTATAAATATCAAATGCTTCGGTAATTTTCCCACTAGCCAATTTAACACTGGCTGAGAGTGTTTCAATCATGGCGCCAGCAATCACATTTTTATTTTCAACGCGTACTGTTTTTCCCAATCGATGATTGGTCAGCATCGCTGTAGAAAAATCATTCTGCAATATTTGATATAAATGCGCGAGTTCGTTACTTGCCTGTTTGTTCTTTTTATCTCGTAATAAGGCATGAATATAGCCATAGCGTTCAACGGCTTCATTGGTATATCGCGCTTCTCATCTAAACGTGATTTGAATTGCACAACTGAATCATGCGGTTTTCCTTGCATAGCGCGTAATTTAGCACGCACTAATAAAAAATCGATGCTATCGGGAACTTGGCGATATGGCATTTCGCGAATGCGATTTTGGATATCTGCGATACGCTCATAAGTGATGGGGTGAGTACGTAAATACGAAGGCGTGCCATTTTCATGAAATCGTCCAGCTCTTTGCAAGCGTTCAAAAAAAGTGGACATTCCTTGCGGCTCAAACCCTGCATCGAGCAGGATACTTAAACCAATCCGGTCCGCTTCTTTTTCATGCTTGCGGGTGAAATCCAATTTTGACTAAATGGCACTGGCCTGGGAAGCAACCAATATGGCTTGACTCGCTTGCGGATTAGAGCGTGCAGCAATAATAGCGACTGCAAGTGTCGCCAATGACTTTATTAAATCGAATTTTTGTCCGGCAATCATGCGCGCCAGATGTTTTTGTGTCACATGCGCAATTTCGTGCGACATCACAGCAGCCAATTCCGATTCACTTTGTGCGGCGATGATCAATCCGCTATTGAATCCCATGAATCCGTCAGGCAAAGCAAATGCATTGATCGATGAATCCTGCAGCGCAAAAAATTCGAATGATTGCTCCGCATTGGTCTCAGCGGAATTGGCGATTAATTTATGACCGAGGTTGCTGAGATAGCTGGCTATTTCGGGGTCATCCAAATAATTGGGATCGGCACGAATCTGACGCATGATTTGCAAACCAATTTGCTGTTTCTGATGGGGTGTAATGGTTGCTTAAGATATATCCCCCAGGTCAGGTAATTCGTGTGGATAACTATTGGCTGAAAACAGAAATGATAGCGCGGATATCAAGTAGACAAATTTCATGACAATAGGATGTCTGTTTGCTATTCAAGTTCCATCAATCTTATTCATCTCTGATTGTGTAGACCAGACTTTATAGCTGGATGTGATGGGGTAATGCCATGTCGTACCAAAATCGCAATGCGTAATACGAACACCCGGGGGAGATTGGCGGCGTTTATACTCATTCCTATGAATTAAGTGTACGACTTTATTGACATCTGCTTCACTATAATTCAATGCAATAATTTCTGCAGGTGAATAATTTTTTTCAACATAAGCCTCGATAATCGCATCTAAAATTTCATACGGCGGCAAATTATCTTGATCCGTTTGATTGAGCCGTAATTCGGCGGAAGGCGCACGCTGAATGATACGCTCAGGAATGACACGGTTAATTTGATTGCGGTATTCGCAGAGCGCATAAACTAGGGTTTTACTGATGTCCTTTAATACTGCAAAGCCGCCTGCCATATCGCCATACAATGTGCAATAACCAACCGCCATCTCGGATTTGTTGCCAGTAGTCAGCACAATCGAGCCCGAATGGTTTGACAACGCCATCAATAAAGTACCACGTATACGCGCTTGTAAATTCTCCGGCATGGTATTCGGTGGGGTGGAATCAGAGAGGATTTGGAAATCACTTTCGATGTTTGACAAAAACTGATCAAACAATGTCTGGATACTGCATTCGAAGAGTTTAACACCCAATAATTCGGCCATTTCATTGGCGTCTTCCAGGCTGATATCGGCTGTGTACTGCGAAGGCATCATGACGGCTTTGACTTTGTTTGCGCCCAACGCGTCGACTGCAATCGCCAGTGTCAGTGCCGAGTCTACTCCGCCGGATAAACCTAACAATGCGCCAGGAAAACTGTTTTTGCGGATATAGTCTTTAACCCCCAAGCATAACGCCTGATAGATGCTAGCTATGGGAAGTTGCTGGGCTGCCAGCTTAGTTTTTATGGGTTGATTGTTCTGGATATCGATTAATTCAATGGTTTCAACAAATTCACCGAGTTGATGGGTTAGTTCTCCTTGCCGGTTCATTGCAAAAGAAGCGCCATCAAAAACCAGTTCATCCTGTCCACCAACCAAGTTAGTGTGGATAATGGAGATACCAATCTGCTCAATAAATTGACGGGTGATTTGATAACGAGAAGCTTGCTTGTTGATACGATAAGCCGAAGCGCTGAGTACTAACAAAATATCGAGATCGGAACAATCTGCTGCGAGGAGCGAATTGCTTAGCCAGAAGTCAGCGCAGATCGCAATGCCAAATTTAACCCCATCCAGTTCAAATACACGCGATTCAGTACCGGTATCAAAATAATACGATTCGTTAAAGAAAGGAGCTTGATTGAGAATTCTTTTGTAATAGGTGTGAATGATCTTGCCGCGCTGAATCACGGAAGCAGCATTATACAGTTTGCCTTCCTGAAAACTGGGATAACCCACTACTAGTGTGATGTCATCAATCGCTTCCACCAAATCTGCTAATGCATTGTTGCAAGCTTGACAGAATGTTTCGCGTAATAATAAATCAGCAGGCGGGTATCCGGATAGCGCTAACTCGGGGGTGATTACCAACTGTGCTCCGGCTTGCTTCGCCTGCTTTGCCGCGCTCAATATCTTTACAGCATTGCCAGTGATATCGCCTACGGTGCAATTTATCTGAGCAATGGCTATGCGCATGATCTGCCAGGGTGCTATTGCAAGCTAGAAGGGCAGTTGCGCATTCGGTTTGGCCTGCAAAATATTATGACGAAAATCTTCCTGAATGCGTTTTAGAGCAATTTCATTGTCGGCTTCAAAGCGCAATACGATGACTGGTGTGGTATTAGAAGCACGCGCCAGACCAAACCCGTCGCTATATTCAACCCGCAAACCATCAATGGTGATAACTTGCTGTGGATTAGTGAAAACCGCGTTTTTTTGTAACTGTGCAATCAGCGTATGATTTTCCCCTTCAGCAACGCGAACCTGAAGTTCCGGTGTGTTAATGCTATCGGGCAGATTATTGAGAGTGACATTGATATCAGCTTCACGGCTCAATAATTCCAACAGTCGTGCACCGGCATATAAGCCATCGTCAAAACCGTACCAGCGTTCCTTGAAAAATAAATGACCACTCATTTCTCCAGCTAATAATGCCTTCGACTCAATGAGTTTTGCTTTGATAAAGGAATGACCGGTTTTCCACATGATCGGCACGCCGCCATGCTGACTGATCCAGGGCGCCAGATTCCGAGTACATTTCACATCAAAAATGATTTTGCCACCAGGATTTCTTGATAATACATCCGCTGAAAACATCATGAGCTGGCGATCAGGATTGATAATATTGCCATTCTTCGTAACGATACCTAGGCGGTCACCATCGCCATCAAAAGCCAGTCCAATTTCTGCATTGGTGGTTTTCAACGCCTGAATGACATCATTCAGGTTATCAGGGACAGATGGATCCGGGTGGTGGTTAGGAAAAGAACCATCTACCTCGCAGAATAATTCGATTACTTCACAACCTAGACCACGATAAAGCGCCGGCGCAAATGCACCCGCTACACCATTGCCACAATCAACAACAATTTTGATGGGACGAGTGAGTTTGATATCACCAGTAATCCGTTCAATATACGTATTGACGATAGCATGTTCGGAATAATTGCCTGCGCCCTGTACGAGGTCGTTATTTTCAATGCGTAAACGCAACGCCTGGATCGTATCAGCCGCTAACGTTTCGCCTCCGAGTACAATTTTAAAGCCATTGTACTCGGGCGGGTTATGGCTGCCGGTAACCATCACCCCGGAATATTGACACAATTCATGTGCAGCGTAGTACAGCATGGGCGTCGCGACCATGCCCACATCTACCACATGAATTCCACTTTTCTGAATGCCGCGAGCGAGCGCCTGAGACAATTCAGTTCCAGATAACCGGCCATCTCGGCCAATGGCGATAGCAATCAGATTTCTTGCATGGGCTTCGGAGCCGATTGCATGACCTATCTTCTCAACATTATCAGCGGTGATCGTTTTACCAACAATGCCGCGAATATCATAAGCCTTAAAAATTTCATGAGGAATTGCTTGCATAATTTAGTCTCTTTGAAAGAGTGATTGTTGATAAAACATGGTAAATGGTTGCTGATAGATAGCTATAACCAATAAATCGTCGGAATGCAAGCTCTTCTCAGAAATCAAACCGCTTTAGTGGTGCCCTGCGACCGCGCCACCTTTAAGCGTATAGTGCGTACCACAATATGGGCATAGCGCTTCACCCGTTGCTTCGATCGGAAGAAAAACCCGTGGGTGTGAATTCCATAACATCATGGCTGGTGTGGGGCAATGCAGCGGCAGATCATTAGTTGTAATTTCTATTTCTCGTGTTTTGTTATTGGTTTGTTGATTCATAAAAATAACTCCAATGTAGCTGATTAAACAAAGGTAAGCCAGTCTGCGTGATTTTTAGCTTTGCCTTTGACGCAATCAAAGAATAGGGTTTGTATTTGCGCGGTGATCGGTCCGCGCTTGCCAAGCCCAATCATGCGATTATCGAGTTCACGAATCGGCGTCACTTCAGCAGCAGTGCCGGTAAAGAATGCCTCATCAGCACAATAAATTTCATCGCGTGTAATACGTTTCTCGATGACTGGAATACCGATTTCAGCAGCCAAGTCAATCACAGACGCACGCGTGATTCCTTCCAGGCATGAAGTTAAATCAGGCGTGTAGAGCTTGCCTTGTTTCACGATAAAAATATTCTCTCCAGATCCTTCAGCCACATAACCTTCGACATCCAGTAACAAAGCTTCATCGTACCCATTCAATCCAACTTCTTGATTGGCCAGAATCGAATTGGCATAAGTCGTGACCGATTTGGCGCGGCACATATTGATATTGACATGATGCCGGGTAAAAGACGAGGTCTTGACGCGGATACCATTTTCAAGGGCTTCCGGCCCTAAATATGTTCCCCATGGCCAGGCGGCGATAGCAACATGTGTGGAAAGGGTTTTGGCGGAAAGTCCCATGGCTTCAGCGCCGTAGAAAGCGATAGGACGGATATAACCGGAGACGAGCTTATTTTGTTTGACCACATCACATTGCGCTTGCATCAAAGTAGCCTTGTCATACGGCATTTTCATCATAAAAATATGTGCTGAGTTGAATAGGCGGTCGGTATGTTCTTGTAAACGGAAAATCGCCGGTCCTTTCGCTGTTTCATAAGCACGCAACCCTTCAAAAACACCCAGTCCATAGTGCAAGGTATGGGTTAAAACATGCGTATTGGCATCCCGCCAGGGAACCATCTTCCCGTCATACCAGATTACACCATCACGGTCAGCCATCGACATTCAGGAACTCCCGATAAATATTCTAAAAGGCATATTCTAACGTATTTTTGGTGCAGCGTAGAATCACGGCAGTATAAATAGACTAATGGATTATAGGCACTCGTAAAAAACGATGCCGCTAATTAAAGCTCATGTCCTGGTTATATTCCGCAGCTGATCGTTGCTTTAGGTGTAACTTAACCCTTGAATTATCCTGCCTTTGCTCAGTCAACTCTATAATAGTATCAACACCGGCTTTTCCTTTTAATTTTTCTCGAAGCTTATCTCGCTGACCGCGACTCATCCATTCAATTGATTTTATTCAATCTTTGAATTTAGCAGCTTTCATGACGCATACCCCTTCTTTGTATTCCAATGCATATTTGACTTTCAATTCAACAATTGACTGCTACAGAGCCATAAAACTATCTATGATGTCGCTGTGGCGCTAGAAACAAGCTTGAAATACTCATTTATTATACAAATGCTGCGCTTTTCCTCGTGTTTTGTCTTGCATCGGTTATCTCGATTCGTTCTCAATAACTTGCCAAGATAAGCTGATTGGATCGGATTTATAGTCGACTTTGCAGAGTCGAATTATTGCCAAGTTTCTTCAGTATGATGGCCTGCAATTCGCTATTGACCCAAGCTTTGGGCAACGCCCAAAGCTTGCTATCTGCGAAACTCCGGCACTGCAGAGCATTTTCTTCTGGCATGAGTACAATGTCTGCTTCAGCAAAATGAATCTCTGACTGGATAAATCGGTGATTTTCTGCATACGAATGTAATTCTGCATTTAGGCCTGTTTTCTTTATAAAATCAAAAAACCAACAAGAATTATCCGCGTCTGTAATAGCGTGTACGCGTTTGTTTTTGAAATCAGAAACCAATTGATGGACTACCGGATTGCGTACATTATAAGCAATTTCATTGATCAGCTTCATATTGTAGGTTTTCCCCCATTTGCTCGTGTCAGTATGAGGATTTGGTTTTGCATTTGTTACGATAATACCGGAATTCCCAAAATACTTAAGGTTCATCCGTAATGGACCGGCAGGCAAGAGCAATCCGTTGCCGAAGCTCTGCTCGCTAAAGTCAACGACAACCAGATCAATATCCCGTTCAAGGCGATAATATTGCATGCCATCATTGCAGATGATGACATTACAAGTTGGGTGTGCATTCAGAAGTGCTTGTGCAACTTCGGCTCTGTCATTTCCAACCCAGACAGGACATGATTTTCCACAATGTTGCGCGAGTAAAAATGTTTTTCCACCGACACTATGGGGATCACTGGTGGTGGTTACAGCGTCAGGTGGCCCAGGATTGTCATAGTTGCCCCGTGTAATGATTCCCGGTGAGAAGCCATGTGTCAGTAAGCAATCAACAAGCCAGAGCAGTAGTGGTGTTTTGCCGCCATCATCAATACTGATACTATCGCTCATAATGACAGACACTGGTAGCTTGACCGAAGGCAAAATATCCAGCCAATAGCATAATTTCTTTAGTGCTAAGAAAAAATCATAGAAAACACTTAAAGGCCATAATAGAAAGTGTAATGGAGTGATACGATGCCAATAGAGCTCTGACAATTTCATATTTCGTTTCTTTCCAAGTTATAGTTATGGAGCTGTACTTTCATTCTAAGTGGTAATCGATTTGGAATTTAGAATTTTTTTATGTCATATATCCGATAGACAAGATTTGTGTGAAGATTGGGCAATACGAACGCTCAGTTTTGATTTAATCTATTTATGTAATAAGTGCAAAATTAAACGATGAAAACATTAGTCAATCGATTACTTGTCCCTACGATATCGGCCGATGGCAAACAAAAAGATCCGCATCATATTGCGTATACCGATTGGGGGGATTCGCAGAATCCGCATGTTGTCATCTGCGTCCATGGATTAACACGTAATTGCCGTGATTTCGATTATCTTGCACAGGCCTTGCAATCGGATTGCAGGGTAATTTCCGTTGATGTAGTAGGGCGCGGGCAAAGCGATTGGCTGGCGCATGCGCATGACTATGATTATTACCCGCTATACCTCTCCGACGCGATGTCATTAGTGGTTCATATCCAGGCGCAATACCAAATAAAGATTAAGTTGGATTGGGTGGGTATTTCCATGGGGGGATTAATTGGAATGATTCTGGCGATACAACCGAATCTGCCTTTTACAATCAATAAATTGATACTGAGCGATATTGGTCCGTTGATTCCTGCGGTTGCTCTGAAAAGAATTGCCGATTATGTAGGTAAAGATCCGCGCTTTGCTAGTTTCGAAGAATTTAAGAACTATATGAAAGTGATTTCTGCGTCTTTTGGTCCATTAACTGAGGATCAGTGGGATCATATGGCGATTCACAGTGCGCGCGAATATGCAGATGGATCCTTCGGTTTTCGCTATGACCCGAGGATTGCAATCAGCTTTAAAGATCGTGAAATCAGTGACATTGATTTATGGGAACAATGGGATAAGTTAGCTAATCCTACTTTGGTCTTGCGTGGAACTGAATCGGATATATTAACGGCTGAAACTGCCGCACAGATGCAGGTGCGTGGCGCGAAAGCCAAAATCGTCGAATTATCCGGTATCGGTCATGCGCCGATGCTTATGGATGACAATCAGATTAGAGTCGTACGGGATTTTATTTTGAAATAGTGTGTCTCTGTGCTTTGAACTTCCAATAACGAATTTTTAAATGACTTCACAAAATATTCTGGTGAGAGTGTTTCTACAAACCCTATTGCATGTACTACGCTAACTATCCCCGAGGTCCCTATTTTTTATTAGGAATTTTCGGCTTTTCTTGTCAAAAACCATACCTTGAAATCAGCCATCAATGCTGCAACAAAAGCCGCGTGATAATTTGTCGCGTTGTTTTTTTATAATTTACAAGGCTCTAGACTAGCAGATACAATCTGCTAGTCTAGAGCCATCTTATTTGTACACTTGGATGTTTGTATCATGGAAGATGTTTTTGTCATAACCATTCAGCAGTGGATATCCGCCGATATGCTCATTGGTTTGACGGTAGCATCGATTATTGGCTTTATTGGTTCTTTAGTCGCGATTCCGTGGATTTTGATCCGCTTGCCGAGTGATTATTTTGATATACGTGTTCCCCGCCATTGGATGAAAGATCATCATCCAGTGTTGCGCACTATTGGTCTGATTATTAAAAACATTGCTGGTGGTATTTTCCTAATCGCAGGTTTTTTGATGCTTTTTCTGCCAGGACAGGGTTTGCTGACGATGCTGATCGGAATTTCATTTATGGATTTTCCCAATAAGCGTAAGCTGGAAGCCCGGATTGTCGGTCAACCCGCGTTTCTGAAAGCCATAAACGCAATGCGTCAGAAATTCAATAAGCTTCCGCTTACGTTATCACCAAGCCCCAATTAACCACAACATTACATCCTGGCTTTTACAGTTAATCCATCCGATTGTGCTTACTTCAGTCAGCGTACTTGCTCGAACTGTTCGCGCAGGTTCTTCACGACGTTGGGTTCACCTCGTACTCGGAAGAAAGCGCCTTCGCCATCTGAACGCTCTTCCAATACTTTACAGCTTGTGTAGATTGCACTGCGTAGTTGCTGTGCCGACCAGGGAAGAAAAAGCTCGTCTTCGACCAGATCTTGCTGGAAAAACGCAATGATCGCCTGGTGTAGCTTTGCGACCTCGTCAAGGCGGCGCGCGCTCATCACAATGCAGGCTGGATACTTCGCCTTGAGCGTGGTTTCGCATTCTGTTTGCGCTGCGGCGTCCCCGACGTGGTCGATCTTGTTAAAGATGCGGATGCGCGGGATGTCTTGCGCACCGATTTCATCCAGCACTTCGTTGGTGACCTCAAGCTGGCGTTCGAATCCGGGATCGCTCGCATCGATAACGTGCAGCAATAACGATGCGTCAAGTGCCTCATCGAGCGTTGATTTGAACGAAGCGACCAGTCCGTGCGGCAGGTTCTTGATGAATCCGACCGTGTCGCTGACGAGTATGCGTGGCACGCTCTCGGGGTAGAGGGCGCGCACAGTGGTGTCGAGCGTAGCGAAGAGTTTGTTGGCAACCAGCACTTCGCTTCCGGTGAGCGCGCGCATCAAGGTGGATTTTCCTGCGTTCGTGTAACCGACTAACGCCACGCAAGCGATTCCTCGGCGCTCTAGCCGCCGTGCACGCTGTATCTGGCGCTCGGCATCCATCGCGACGATCTCCAATTGTAGCTCGGCGATCCGATCACGGATCTTGCGCCGGTCTAGCTCAGTGTGCGACTCACCGGCGCCCCGGCCACCGACACCGCTGCGCTGCCGGCCTTGCGGTCCCGCAAGCTTTGCCATTTCGCGCAGACGTGGCGCCATGTAGCCGAGGCGTGCGATTTCTACTTGCGCGCGCGCGGCAGGTGAGCGTGCGTTGCGATGAAAAATTTCGAGGATGACCATTGTGCGATCCATTACCGCACAGCCAATCTCCTTTTCGAGATTGCGCGCCTGTGAAGGCGAAATCTCGTGATCGACCAAGATGACATCGATGTCACGTGCGTCCAGTGCGGTAGCTTTCTCGGTTTCCTGCCACTCGGAAGATTCAAATTCGTTGTTTATGAATTGACGTATTTCTTCCCGCTTTCCAGTGCCCAAGTATGCCGTATAATCAAAACTGGAGCGCTTCTGCGTGAACGTATGCACAACTTCGAACCCCAGTGTTTTTGCCAACTCGCGTAGCTCGGTCAGTGATGCTTCGAACTCCATGTCGGTCACGCTTGGCAATTGGACAGCCGCCACGACCGCACGCTTGGGTTTCTCTTGGGTTTCTTTATGCATTTGCAGATTGCCTTTGTTCGATGAGTAAAGTCAGATAGCCATTATCGTCGATAAAGGCCGACAAGAGAAACAAACATTAATTCGGAAAAGTTTTCGAAATACCTTGTTCCTGCACTTAACATGGGTGGAGTATGCTAATTTTCAAGGCATCTGATGTTTTGAGAAATTTGAGTATAAATGGAAGCTTCAGAGTATTTTCTTGGTGAATGGAATTCTGCATGTAATGCATCAGTCTAATTTTGAGTCTTACAGTACAAATTCTCAGTGGGACTTTTATGCAAAATATTAAACTCATATATCTGGTGATCGGGCTACTTGTAATCCTGGCAAGTAATTCTGTTTGGGCGC
>NZ_JAYUWI010000043.1:0-49694 GCF_043753625.1 Nitrosomonas sp. | reverse complement strand
AAACACTGCGCTTTGACTGAAATCCAAGAAATAAAAAATCAGAGGCGCAAAACCAGAGGTTAGATCCCTCTTTTTATTAACCTAACTGGTACACTTTTGGCGCGATATTTGGTACCTTTTTACTCCGTCATTGACAAGGGTACGCTCAATTTCAGAAACAGGTACTGGTTTGCTAAAATAATAGCCTTGATAGTGATTGCATTTCTGTGTCATCAAAAAATTCAATTGCTCTTCTGTTTCAATTCCTTCTGCGATGACATCCATTTCCAGACTGTGCGCCATCGCTATAATAGTCGCAACAATGGTGCGGTCATTTTTATCGGTTACAATATCGCGCACGAATGAACGATCTATTTTGAGTGTATGAATCGGGAAGCGCTTCAAATAACTCAGGCTTGAGTAACCAGTCCCGAAATCATCAATAGAAATTTGTATGCCCATTGCATTGAGACAGTTAAGTGTTTCTACCACTCTTTCAATATTGTCGATCAGCATACTTTCTGTTATTTCCAGGGCGATATATTTAGCTTCTACACCTGTTTCTCTGAGGATGCGTGATATATTATTAATTAGTTCTTTGTCACGGAATTGTCTTGCTGACAGGTTGATGGCAACTTTTGGCACGATATAACCCTGCTCATGCCAGGATTTAATCTGTGCACAGACTGTTTTCAGAACCCATTCTCCAATTGGAATAATTAAACCGGTTTCTTCTGCCAGGTTGATAAATTTATCTGGGGCGATCAACTTGTGTTCGGGGTGTCGCCAACGGAGCAGCGCTTCTACACCGTACAACTGGTGGTTGGGCATATCCATGACAGGTTGGTAATATAACACCAGCTCATTACGTTCTAGTGCATAGCGTAAATCAAGCCCGAGCGTATGTCTCTCATGTGCTGATTTATTGAGTTCATCGGTAAAGAATTGGTAATTATTCCGCCCGTTTTCCTTTGCGTGATACATCGCGACATCACTATTCTTTAGCAATGTTTCTGCATTGGCACCATCATTCGGAAAAACCGAGATACCGATGCTGCCACCGATATGTAGCTCATTTTTATGGATGTAATAGGGTCGAAGCAGTGAATCCAAGATCTTCTGTGCTACTTTTGCAGCATCTAGTGATTCTGTGATGGAATTTAATACAACAATAAACTCATCACCGCCCTGACGGGCGACTGTATCCTCGTTGCGGACACAAATCACCAATCTTTCTGCAACCGCCTTTAACAAAAGATCACCGATATCATGACCGAGTGAATCATTGATGGTTTTGAAATGATCCAAGTCGATAAACAGTACCGCCATTTGTCTTTGGCTACGCGCATCATGGACGAGCGCCTGTTCGATACGGTCTTGTAGTAAATACCGGTTGGGTAGGCCCGTCAACGCGTCATGTGTTGCCATCTCGATGATGCGTTTTTCTGCTTCAGTATGTTCGAACCAGCGACTTAGATCATGCGCAACGGTTGTTATAAGATTCTGCTCATAAGGCAGAGCAAAAGGGAGGTCCTGGATATAAGATACTTGCAGCAGTCCACATACCTCTCCATTGGCGATGATTTTTGCGCTTATCGTATTTGGAAGTTTGTCTTGATAGGATGCTGTGGTAAACTGTTTATCTGCAAGTTTAATCATGGCAACAGCCATCTCAGGAAATTGTAAAGCCAGAATTAAACAGTTTAATATGCTCTGGCATGTTTTTTCTGCATTTAGATCCTGTTCGAGATAGTTTCGTACCGTATGTAAACAATTGCTTTCCTTTAGCCGCTCGTTCAAGTCAAGATCATTTTGTTTGCGTGCAGTAACATCTACTCGTACAGAAAGGAAACGATCTATTTTTCCACTTGTGTTCACCAACGGGACAATGGTCGAATCAACCCAATAGAGCCCACCAGATTTATTGCGATTACAGATTTCATGATGCCAGGTTTGACCTGTTGTAATTGTTTCCCACATTTCAATGAAGAATGATTCAGGATGTGTACGTGAGTTCAGTATGCGATGATCCTGTCCGATGAGCTCTTCTGAAGAATAACCACTGATTTCACGGAATTTTTCATTGACTTGTATAATACTTCCCTGGTCGTCTGTGATCGAGATTAGAGCAAGTTTACCAATCGCGTTAATGTAGGCAGATAGTTCGGAAGAAGTTTTTTCCGCGTTGTCTCTAGCCCGTATTAACTCCTTAAATGCATTGATTGATGTGTTTTTGGATTTAATTGCTTTTTGAATAAGCGGGACGGTCAACCAGTATATAACTGCCATACCGATTAGAACGAGCAGACCTAGGTATAGCGCGATTGTTTTTGTCTGTTGAGTCAGGTGGCTATACAGTTCGTTTTCATCGATCTTGAGCACAGCACCCAAGCCGAAAGCAACCGGTGAATGGGCTGCAACAACATCCATCCGCCGATAATCCTGAGTAAATTTAATGCCGGTCTGCCCTGCTAAGGCAAAATGTATTGGTAACGGTTTGTTATGCATAGTTCGCTGCATGCGTTTAAATTGATTCCCGTTAAATCCGCGCAAGAAGCAATCCATCTCAAGATCATTTTCTTTTACAGGTGCACAAAGAAGAAAGTCACCGGTTTTACCAATTAGAGTCGCTTCCTTAAATATTCTTGTAAGATCCGGCATGGATTCTTCAGTCGTGATGCGGCCGATGGGATTGTTTTTTTCATCTAGGAGTTGTATCGAGTTACGGATAATAAACTGCTCATCCCACAATAAAACAGTATGGATATCCGAGCCGGTATCCAATTCAACAGCAAGATTCGGGCTAGTGGAACTGATACCTGAATTCAGTATCAGGTTTCCTTCAGCGTCATGGATCTTTATACCGATGAAAGGTCTGGTCAGTATTTTATCCACAGACTTGATGAGTCCGGCGATACCTTCATCATTGAGTTCATCTACATAAATCTTTTCTAAGCTTTGAATCAGAAAGATACGTGTGTTCAATGTTTTTGTATTCGCTACTAAATAGGCAATTTGATTTTCGATTAACTTGACTTTATTCGCTAGTGCTACCTCTAGACCTGAAGCAGCCATTTCTTCGATTTGTGATTGCATGACGCGATACACTGAGAAACTCGCTAACAAGATGAGTATAACCAGCGTTAAGCCGCTAATTATTCGGATTCTTAGGTCATCCTGATTGATAAAAAAACGAAACATTGTCGATTATTGGGCTACTAGTTGTTAAGTAGATTTGTTTCCGGGCATGAGGCATACATTATCGGTAGTCAGGCATTAATCTTAAATGGTATTTAGGGAGTCTTTTTCCCATTTTTTCTCAAAATGATATGAAGGGCTGCCCGATTGATACCTGGATAACGGCTAACAATGAAATTGGACAAATCGGATCTCTAGTTTATATTTTCTTCTGGGATGGTTCGGGATAGGGATAAAGAATATTTAGCGCTACGCTTTTACCCGCTGTTTCAACGATACGTACATGTTCACGTTTAAATTGCCGTGCGTGATGTAGGCCGCATGAGTGAGCGATCATGTTAATTTCTTTGTTGACATTCCGGGCATAATTGGCAACACGCAGATATTTTTCTTCAACTACCAGACCATTCTGTAAACGTGCATCATGCGTGGTAATTCCAGTTGGGCAAGTATTGAGATGGCAGCGCATCGCCTGAATGCAGCCCAATGAGAACATAAAGCCACGCGCAGTATTCACAAAATCGGCACCAGCACAGAGCGCCCATGCGCCTTCAGCAGAAGTCACCAATTTTCCCGCAGCAACGATGTGGATGCGGTTCCTGAGACCGGATTGGAGTAATGAATCTACCACGCGTGGCAAGGCTTCTGCGATAGGTAGACTGACATGATCAATCAATGTCTGAGGTGCTGCGCCACTGCCGCCTTCACCCCCATCGATAGTCAAAAAATCGGGTGCATATTCAAGCCCCCGGCGGTTGATGCTATCACATAACTCGTTAATAAAATTCCATCCGCCGATAGCCGTTTTGACGCCTACAGGCCGCCCGGTCAGTTCTCGGATATAAATAATTATATCCAGCAGTTCATCAATATTGTTAATGTCCTTATGGCGATTTGGACTGATGGAATCCTGATTCTCAGGAATGCCGCGGATGGCGGCAATTTCACTACCAACTTTATTCCCAGGCAGTAATCCGCCTTTGCCGGGTTTTGCGCCTTGCGATAGCTTGATTTCAAATGCTTTCACCACCATACTTAATTCTTTTGCGCGTTGGGGCGAGAAATTTCCGCTTTCATCCGGGATGCCATATTTGGCGGTGCCAATTTGCATGATCAAATCACAACCACCTTCCAGATGATAAGGGGATAATCCACCTTCACCGGTATTCAACCAGCAACCTGCTTGTGCGGCACCGAGTGATAGTGCGCGTACAGCTGGCTTTGAGATTGCGCCATAGCTCATGCCGCTAATATTGATGATGGATTTCGCTTCGAATGGGTATTCGCAATAATCTTGTCCGATATGTAGCGAAGGTGTTGGTAACTGATCTTCTTCTTGGATAGGAAAAGCGGCGTTGACAAAAATAATCGAACCAGGCTGGCGTAAGTCATTGGTGGAACCAAAACCGACGAGGCTGCCTTTATTCTTGGAATTTTTGTATATCCAGCCGCGCGTAGCACGATTGAACGGCATCTCATCCCGGTCATTGGTAAAAAAATATTGCCGGAAATATTTTCCCTGTCGTTCAAAAATATACCGTAGCCGTCCAATAACAGGATAGTTGCGTAGCACAGAATGTTTTTTTTGTGTTACATCCTGAATAAACCAAAATACGACCATGCCGACGATGACAAGACCCAGCATAGTGGCAATACTGTAGATAATTAAATCAATTGCACTAGACATGTAACCTCCTTATAGGCATGGGGCAGCATATACTATCTGTTCAAATGGTGAAAGTGAGCATACTGGAAAGCTACTGAAATACTGTGGCGTTAATCAGGTGTACTATAATTCCTTTGTTCATTGAAGATGAAGGTAAAAATAATTGAAAGATTTACATGCTGAAATTGATAACAATGTAAAGCAGGCGCTGGCGGAAGATATTGGTGCGGGTGATTTGACAGCCTTGCTGATCCCAACTGGAAAAGAGCTGGTTGCTAATGTGCACAGTAGGGAAGACGCGGTATTGTGCGGTGCGCAATGGTTTGAAGCTTGTTTTTTGGCACTCGCGCCTGGCACTTTATTCAGTTGGTTTGCCAGGGATGGAGATCATATTCAAGCAGGGCAAAAGCTATGTGAGATAAAAGGCTATGCACGTACTTTGCTGTCAGCAGAGCGCTCGGCACTGAATTTTTTGCAGCTATTATCAGCAGTGGCGACACAGACCAAGAATTTTGTAGATGCAATAGCCGGTACACAAGCCGCTATTGTGGATACACGCAAAACATTACCTGGGTTACGGTTAGCGGAGAAATACGCAGTAAAATGTGGCGGAGGTATCAATCATCGTTTTGGTTTGTATGATGGGATTTTGATCAAGGAAAATCATATTATTGCAGCGGGTGGAATAAAGTCAGCATTGAAAAAAGCGCAGGAAATTGCGCCACCAGGGGTCTTTATCCAGATTGAAGTAGAATCTTTGCAAGAATTACAAGAGGCACTGACGGCCGATGCCAGTATGGTTCTGTTAGATAATTTTACGCTGAATCAGCTATTGGATTCGGTTGCGCTGACTCGCCAGCAAACCGGTGAACGAATCATATTGGAAGCATCCGGGAGTATTACCTTGAAGAACGTGCGCCAGGTGGCTGAAACGGGTGTAGATAGGATTTCTATTGGCAGTTTGACGAAGAATATCAAAGCGATAGATTTGTCGATGCGGTTTAGAGAATCCGCATAAGATTTCCAATTGATCAGCCTCTTTTCTCATTAAAACTCAAACGGCTATCTCGAGAACTGATTTTGGAATCTGTTATCGCATTAATGATGTTGCTCATGGTTACTGCGACTTTACTGTTTCTTATTCTTTTCTGTTGCTATCCCTGAGATAACTTGTGCTTGCGAGATTTCTTCGTCCGGTTCAAACCACGCAAGATTTTGGTGTAGTTGGACGACTTCTCCAACGATGATCAGTGTGGGCGGAGTCAGATTTGCAGTCGCGGCGAGACCGGGTAATGTTTGTAATGTTCCGGTAATGATCTTTTGTTTTTGCGTCGTGCCTTGCTGAATGATTGCTGCAGGCGTGGAATCTGGCAGACCGTGGGCGATCAGCTTCTGGCATAAAAAAGGCAAGCCTAACAACCCCATGTAAACTACGATGGTCTGGTGAGGGCGTGCGAGATGGGACCAATCCAGATCGACGCTGTTGTTTTTCAGATGGCCGGTAACAAAAATACATGACTGGGCATAATCCCGGTGTGTGAGTGGAATACCTGCATAGGCTGCAACACCGGAGGCGGCGGTAATGCCGGGCACAACCTGGAAAGGAATATGGTGGGACGCCAAAGTTTCGATTTCCTCACCGCCACGGCCAAAAATAAAAGGATCACCGCCTTTGAGTCGCAGTACTCGTTTCCCTTCTTGTGCGAGCCGTACCAGTAGTAGATTGATAGATTCCTGCTTCAAGGTGTGGCGATTACGTTCCTTGCCGGCATAAATACGAGTGGCATCTCGGCGTACCATATCGAGAATGGCGGGCGAGACCAGCCGGTCATAAACGACGACATCGGCCTGTTGCATCAGACGCATGGCCCGGAAAGTGAGTAAATCAGGATTGCCCGGTCCGGCTCCAACCAGATAAACCTCGCCTTGTAGAGACTCGTCTTTTTCTTGCCGTAAGGATTGCAACAGATATGCCTGTGCTGCTTTATCCTTTCCAGCCAGCACCAATTCCGTAAATCGGCCTTGCAACAATTTTTCCCAGAAAATACGTCGTTTTTCCGGGTGTGTAAAATGCTGTTTGACATGCTGGCGGAACTTCCCAGCCATCGCCGCCAGCCGTGCATAGGTGACCGGTATCATAATTTCCAATTGAGCGCGTAACAATCTGGCCAGTACAGGGGATTGGCCGCCGCTGGATACGGCAATCAACAGTGGCGACCGGTCCACGATGGAGGGCATGATGAAAGTACATAAATCCGGGTCATCAACCACATTAACCGGAATTTTCCGTTGCTGAGCTGCTTCAGAAACCAATTGATTCGTGGCGCGATCATTCGTCGCGGCAATAACTAAAACAATATTTTCCAGCTGTTCGGGTTGAAAATATTCAGCACAGAGTATGATTCTGCCATTCACGAAGTATTCTTTCAGCGTGGTATCCAGCTCAGGCGATACTACGGAAACCCGGGCCCCGGCCTGGAGCAAAAGTATAATTTTGCGTGTACCGACTTCTCCTCCGCCTACCACTAGACAGGTTTTGTTTTTGATGTTTAAGAAAACTGGCAAAAAATCCATTGCTTCTCCGGGTGATTTCCTTAATCCAAAAAATAAAGGAAGTACTGATTAATTCTAAGCCAAAAATAGGCACAGGAGTTAATCAGTACTTCCTTGAGATGCTGTGGCTATTTTCTACCGAAGCCTGAGAATTGAAACGTCTTCAAATGGTTTTAGTTTATAAACTGGATTCTAGCTTAAGTATATCTTCTAGTTTTATGTTGGTTCCCGCACCTTTAAATACGGTACCCACTTTTTTCTTACTCAGATGTTCGATATTGAGGTTGTATACTTCTCTGGAAAGCGGGAAGTATTTGACCTCTGTCACAAGTTCTGGTGCATTCTTCATATAGAAATTAACGAATTCATTAATTTCAGGCTTCTCAGCTGATTTGGCATTAACGTAGATGAATATCGGGCGTGATAATGGCTTGTAGCTATTATTCTCTACCGTCGCGGCGGATGGAATTACGCCACCATTGCCACTATCGACAGCAATCGCATTGATTTTTTTGCTATTTTCTATGTAATAGGCAAAACCGAAAAAACCTAGCGCATAGATGTCGCTTGCGACACCTTGCACCAAAACATTATCATCCTCTGATGCGGTAAAATCGCCACGGCTTGATTTGGCCTTGCCAACAATAGCTTCGGTGAAGTATTCGAATGTGCCGGAATCCGCACCAGGGCCATAAAGGTTAATTTTTTTATCAGGCCATGCAGGGTTTATTTGATTCCAGCTAGTGATATTTCCTTGCGCACTAGGTTCCCAGATTTTCTTTAATTCCTCAACAGTGATGGTTTTGCTCCAAGTATTTTTGGGATTAACAACGACGGTTAAGGCATCAAAAGCAATCGGCATTTCAATATATTGCACCCCTGCCTGCTTACAAGCTTCCATTTCCAGCTGCGTAATCGGGCGGGAAGCATTAACAATATCAATTTCATTCCGGCAGAATTTCTTGAAACCACCACCGGTTCCAGAGATACCGACAGTGACACGGACCGCGCCGCGTTTGGCTATTTGAAAGTCTTCAGCGACAGCTTCAGTAATGGGGAAAACGGTACTAGAACCATCAATCTTAACGATCGGACTAGCGTTGGCAACACCTATAGTAACGCATGTGCTGAGAAGTATTGTTGCAATGAGTGCCCTGAAGTGAATCGTATTCGACATTTATTATGCTCTCCAAATGAGTGAATGAAGGGTAATCAGAAGTTACTTGAAGCTGACGCAATATCTTATTACAGAATTATTGCAAGATTATGACATTTTTATTTTTGTCATAAAGTGGATTGGCTCGACTCAATTTTATATCAGCTCTTTAATCATATACAGCATACAGTGTTTTATGAGTATGTCAGATATGTTTCTAAAAAGGCTGATTGTGGAATTCGAATGCCGATTTTTTTATGAAGTGCTGGCAGCTTGTACGGTTTCAGCGATTCGTTCAGCCCAGAAATTAACCTTATGTTTTAATTTACCTTCAACCATTACACGGATAAGCGGTTCCGTACCTGATGCCCGAATAAGAACACGTCCGCTGCCACTCAGATCAGTTTCAGCTTCTTGCTGCACGGACTGGATCGCTTTGTTGGCATTAAAATTAAACATCTTGGGGATTTTTACATTGATTAGTCGTTGTGGGTATAAGGAGACGCCACGCATGAATTCAGACAGTGTTTTATTAGTATCACGCAGTGCATACAAAACTTGCAAAGCAGAAATAATGCCATCACCCGTAGTATGCTTATCCATGCAAATGATATGTCCAGAATTCTCACCACCGAGATACCATCCTTTTTCTTGCAGTGATTCCAATACATAACGATCACCGACATTGGTGCGGAGAAATGGGATATGCAATTTCTTGAATTGAGCTTCTATTGCAAGATTGGTCATCAAGGTGCCAACAACACCACCGGTTAGTATTTTTTTCTGCTGACGATGCTTGGCGATGATGTAGATCAATTGATCACCATCATAAGATCTGCCTTGCTTATCTACCATGATGACGCGATCACCATCACCATCCAGTGCAATGCCCAAGTCAGCATGGTGATGTGTAACAGCTTTTTGCAATGTGGCACAATGAGTAGCACCGCATTCATGATTGATATTCAAACCGTCAGGTTGTACGCCAATGGTGACGACATCGGCGCCGAGTTCATGCATGACATGGCCGGCAATATGATAGGCGGCACCATGTGCACAATCGACCACAATGCGTAATCCGCGCAGATCAAGGTGATAGGGAAAAGTGCTTTTACAGAATTCGATATAGCGGCCAGCAGCATCATCAATACGTTGTACCTTGCCGAGCTGTGCCGAAGGTTTGGTTTCGATGGGAGCACTTAAGCCGGCTTCTATTTTGTGTTCCACTTCATCAGGAAGCTTGCATCCTAAAGCAGAGAAAAACTTTACACCGTTATCCTCAAACAGATTATGTGATGCTGAGATAACAATGCCAGCTTGCAATCGCAGTGCGCGAATCAAGTAAGCGATAGCTGGCGTCGGCATCGGTCCAGACAAAATAACATCCACGCCGGCTGCGCATAATCCTGCTTCCAGTGCAGATTCCAACATATAGCCAGAAACCCGGGTATCTTTGCCAATAAGGACGGTTGGACGCTTCCCTTCCATCAAATGCCAATCGGCAGCCGCCAGAACTTTGCCTGCAGAATAACCCAGATGCATGATGAAATCAGGTGTAATCGGATATTTACCTACACGCCCGCGTATGCCATCAGTTCCAAAATATTTTTTAGTCATTTTAAGAAATTATTGATCAGGATTGGAAAAAGCTTTATGAACGTTTGGTTTGTTAATCTGCTGCTTGTTATACTTCAAAGTTCTGCATGGCGTTGTAGACAGCAAGCGCATCTTTGCTGGCTTTGACATCATGTACACGTACAATTTTTGCACCTTTAACTACTGCGAGCAAGGCTGCAGCAATACTTTCATGAATCCGGCGATCTACACTGTTTCCGGTGATGGTTCCGAGCATAGATTTGCGGGATAAACCCGCCAATACCGGAACGCCAAGTGTTGTCAAATGATCCAGCCGATCGAGTAATGTAAGATTATGCTGCAGTGTTTTGCCAAAACCGAAACCAGGGTCGATAATCAATCGATCTTTCGAGATGCCGACTGTCGTTGCTGCATGGATACGCTGCTCCAAGAAATCTTTTACTTCAGAGACAATATCTTTGTATTCGGGATTTTTTTGCATACCTTGAGGGGTACCTAGCATATGCATTAAACAGATTCGAACATGATTGTTCTGTGCGACAGTTTCCAACGCCCCGGGACTACGCAGTGCATTAACGTCATTAATCATGAAAGCACCTGCAGCTATTGCGTACTTCATCACTTCGGGTTTGGAAGTGTCAATTGAAATAGGAGTATTGGTAAGTGTGAGTGCTTCCAGTACAGGGATAACGCGCTTTAATTCTTCATCAGTGCTGACTTGTTGACTCCCAGGGCGTGTTGATTCTCCACCAATATCCAGTATATCCGCACCTTCATCAATCAGATTCCTGGCATGCGCAATGGCTTGTTGCGTTGACAGATAAAGTCCTCCATCTGAGAAGGAATCGGGGGTTACATTAATAATCCCCATGATGAGTGGTCGATTAGTTGAGAACATAATACTTTTCTGTCATGAAGTTACAATAAGAGAAGGGAATGTAGAAATTAAAACGGGATACGATTTTTGGTCGTATCCCGTTACTCAAATGATTATTGATTAATCAGCTTCTTTTACGATTTCCTGCGGTGCTTCCGGTTCACCTTGTTCATCTGGTTTTACTGATGATTCACCACTTGTGGTTGAAGAAATTGTTGACTGTGGTGGTTTAGGCGGACGTGGTGGGCGGCCTTCCATGATATCGTTGATTTGGTCGCTATCGATCGTTTCCCACTCCAGCAAGGCTTGAGTCATGGCTTCTATTTTGTCCTTATTGGCTTCAATGAGTTTCCGAGCAATCGCATATTGTTCATCAACAATACGACGGACTTCTGCATCGACGGTCTGCATAGTTTTTTCACTCATATTTTTATGCGTAGTCACGGAACGACCAAGAAAAACTTCACCTTCATTTTCACCATAGACCATCGGACCAAGCCTATCGGACATTCCCCATTGGGTTACCATTTGCCGTGCTAGATCTGTTGCGCGCTCAAAATCATTGGAAGCACCTGTTGTCATTTGCTTCATAAAAACTTCTTCGGCGATACGCCCGCCAAACATGACCGAAATTCTCTGCAGTATTTCTTCACGTTCCATACTAAAACGATCTTCTGTGGGCAATTGCATGGTTACACCCAGAGCCCGGCCTCGTGGAATAATGGTTACTTTGTGTACTGGGTCCGTTTTCGGCAATAATTGCGCTACGACTGCATGCCCTGATTCGTGATAGGCAGTATTTCTGCGTTCATGTTCCGGCATGATGAGTGAACGTCGCTCTGCACCCATAAATATTTTATCCTTGGCGCGTTCAAAATCTTCCATGTCTACAAAACGTTTGTTACCACGTGCCGCAAATAGCGCCGCTTCATTAACCAGATTAGCAAGGTCTGCACCCGACATGCCCGGTGTGCCACGTGCCAGAATATCTGCTTTTACGTCAGGTGAAAGCGGTACTTTGCGCATATGCACATGAAGGATCTGTTCACGTCCACGTATATCCGGTAGTGGTACGGTAACTTGACGGTCAAAACGGCCAGGACGTAGTAAAGCGGGATCCAATACATCAGGGCGGTTGGTTGCTGCAATTACAATAACACCCATGGCACCTTCAAAACCATCCATTTCTACCAGTAGCTGATTGAGCGTTTGTTCACGCTCATCGTTTCCACCACCCAGACCGGCGCCACGTTGACGGCCTACTGCGTCAATCTCGTCAATAAAGATGATGCAGGGTGCATGTTTTTTTGCTTGCTCAAACATGTCACGTACCCGGGATGCGCCAACACCGACAAACATTTCAACAAAATCGGAACCCGAAATGCTGAAAAAAGGTACCTGCGCTTCTCCTGCAATTGCGCGAGCGAGCAATGTTTTACCCGTTCCTGGGCTCCCTACCATCAGCACACCGCGTGGAATACGTCCACCCAGTTTCTGGAATTTGGTTGGGTCACGCAGGAATTCGACTAGTTCTGCAACTTCTTCTTTTGCTTCCTCGCAACCTGCGACATCATTGAAAGTTACTGTGTTGGTTGATTTGTCGATCATGCGCGCTTTGCTTTTTCCAAATGAGAACGCGCCGCCATTTCGCCCGCCACCTTGCATTTGACGCATAAAAAATATCCATACGCCAATCAGTAATAGCATCGGGAACCATGAGATGAAGATACTCATCAACATGGATGGTTCTTCATCTGGTTTAGCCTCAACAACAACGCCAGCCTTAAGTAAATCGCTAACCATCCAGGGATCGGATGGTGCATATGTTGTGAAACGTCTGCCATCGGACTTCGTACCTTTAAGCGTACGGCCTTCAATGACGACTTTGGCGATTCTGCCTTGATTTAATTCAGAAATGAATTGAGAATATTCCATTGGCACTTGCGCCGGTTGACGTACGCTGAATTGATTAAATACAGTCATCAACACAAGTGCAATTACTAGCCAAATGGCCATGTTTTTAATTAAGTTATTCAAAATAGCTCCTTGATTTGCACCTTAAAATCATTGATTAGTCATTCTAACTCTATTTTGTAGAATATAACAGAACAGTTCGTGCTGTATAAATTTGCTGTTAAATTGTAATCCTACTATGTACATTCGCCTTAATCACTAAGGGGATCCATTCATTTTTCAGTGATCTTAGTTTTATTTTCTTCCGATCCCTAATAAATATAATTCATTACTGCGATTACGAGAGGCCTTCGGTTTTCTTACTAGTACACTCTTAAATCCGGTACGCATGTCACGGAGAAACTGTTCAGAATCTCGGCCTTGAAAAACTTTGACTAGAAAGTTTCCGCCATAGTTCAGTTGTTCCATTGAAAATGCCAGCGCCAGTTCAGCCAAATACATACTTCTAGCTTGGTCACTGACTACAATACCACTTATATTAGGCGACATGTCCGAAATTATAAGATCCGGTTGATGTTCACCTAAGTGCTTCCTCAATTCAAGTACCGCGTGCTCTTCTCTAAAATCACCTTGGATAAATTCCACACCGGGCAGTGGTGACATGGTCAGAATATCTACGGCAATAACTTTCCCTTTATTACCCACTTTGTGGCTGACAACTTGAGACCAACTTCCAGGGGCCGCACCTAGATCGACAACAGTTATACCCGGTCTTAGTATGTGATCACGTTCAGAAATCTCCAGCAGCTTGTATGCGGCCCGGGAACGATAGCCATCTTTTTTAGCTTGCTTGACAAAAAAATCATTGACATGCTCTTTCATCCAAGCTTTACTAGTTTTAGCCTGTTTCATCAAGTAAAATAATATAATTTAAGAGGATTTATGTTAACACTAACTATTACTCATCGGCGTGAACTAAAAGCGCAAGCACACGCGCTAAATCCGGTTGTGATGATCGGGAAGACTGGTTTGTCGCCTAGCGTTATTGCGGAGCTGGATCGCGGGCTTTTAAGTCATGAATTAATTAAGATTAAAGCTCAGATTGATGATCGGATTGCCAGAAATGTACTTTTTGAGGAAATATGTCAGCAATTGGGAGCAGCGCCGGTACAGCATATTGGTAAAATATTTATTATTTATCGGCCCAAACCGGAAGAAATCGAGAAGAAACCTACGCATACGATCCATAGAAAGAAACGTGAAGCATTTCGCGCCAAGCGTAGCTTTCAGAACTGAATTGTCTGCAGAGCTTTAGATGTACTTAACATCCAATATTTCATATTCTCGTATGCCGCTGGGTGCTTGAACTTCTGCGATATCTCCGGCAAATTTACCGATCAAGGCACGCGAAATCGGGGAGCTGATGGAGATTTTTCCATTCTTGATGTTGGCTTCATCGTCACCCACGATTTGATAAGTAACGATATCGCTACTTTGCAGATCTTCCAATTCGATAGTGGCGCCAAAAACACAAGCTCCGTCTGCATTAATGAGTGCTGGGTTAATGATTTGTGCGTTGGAGAGTTTACTCTCCAATTCCGCAATACGTCCTTCAATAAAACCTTGTTTTTCTTTGGCAGCGTCATATTCGGCATTTTCAGAAAGATCACCGTGTGCGCGCGCTTCAGCAATTGCCACAATGACTGCTGGGCGATGTACCGTTTTCATTTCGTGTAATTCCTTACGCAATGCCTCCGCCCCTACTACCGTTAATGGAATAGTGCTCATTGTAATTTTTTGCCTTTCATTTTCATCTGCTTTATTAATAGTTTAGGAGGACTGATTGCTTATGTCTTAAGTTGTATATGTAATTTCTGTAAATTATAGACCTGCAGTTCACGTCGATTGGTTATACCCATGCACGCAGCGCGTGCGCCCGCTAACGTTGTATAGTAAGTCACTCTCGCCTGAAGCGCGGCATGGCGAATCGAGTAAGAATCACGTATCGCACTGCGCTGATTCTTTACTGTATTGATGATTAAGTTGATTTCTCCATTTTTAATCATGTCTACTATGTGCGGACGACCTTCTGCTACCTTGTTAATAATAGCGACATCCACTCCGGCTTCGGTTATCGCAGCAGCAGTTCCGCGAGTGGCATAAAGGGTGAAACCGAGTTCTGCAAGGCTGCGTGCAATTTCAACGGCATGCAATTTGTCAGATTGCTTCACGCTGATGAAAATCTTGCCGGAAGTTGGTAACCGAACATCTGTCGCTAATTGGGACTTAACAAAAGCTTCGGCAAAAGTGGTGCCCATTCCCATAACTTCGCCGGTAGACTTCATTTCTGGGCCCAATATCGTATCAACACCAGAGAGTTTGATAAAGGGGAATACGGCTTCTTTGACTGAATAATATTCAGGGATTATCTCTTTGGTGAAACCCTGATCAATCAGACTCTTTCCTATCATGCAACGTGCAGAGATTTTTGCTAATTGGAGTCCGGTTGCCTTAGAGATGAAAGGCACAGTGCGTGATGCTCTGGGATTGACTTCGAGCACATAAACTGTATTGTCCTGAATCGCAAACTGTATATTCATGAGTCCAACGACGCTCAATGCGCGCGCCATTTCAGCAGTTTGGCGACGCAGCTCATCCAATATTTCAGGCGGCAAGTTAAACGTCGGGAGAGAACAAGCGGAATCGCCGGAATGCACACCGGCTTGCTCGATATGCTCCATGATGCCGCCGATCAAAACGGTTTCTCCGTCATAGATTGCATCAACATCCACTTCCGTTGCATTGGTAAGAAAATGGTCCAATAATACCGGTGAGTCATGGGAGACCTTAATCGCTTCACGCATGTAGCGCTCCAGATCAGCCTTTTCATGAACAATTTCCATAGCACGCCCACCTAATACATAACTGGGTCGTACTACCAGCGGGTAACCGATTTCTTCAGCAGCGATAAAAGCAGCCTCTGGATTGCGCACAGTCCGATTAGGCGGTTGTCTTAAACCCAGTTGTTGCAGCATTTTTTGGAAGCGTTCGCGATCTTCCGCGCAGTCGATCATGTCCGGACTGGTGCCAATAATCGGCACGCCATTGGCTTCTAAGTCACGAGCGAGCTTGAGGGGTGTTTGCCCGCCATACTGTACGATTACACCATGCGGTTTTTCCACAGCAACGATTTCTAGAACATCTTCCAGTGTCAGCGGCTCAAAATATAAACGATCCGATGTGTCGTAGTCGGTTGAAACGGTTTCCGGATTACAATTAATCATAATGGTTTCAAAACCATCTTCACGTAACGCCAATGCTGCATGAACACAACAATAGTCAAATTCGATACCTTGGCCGATACGATTGGGCCCGCCGCCCAGTACCATAATTTTCTTTTTATCCGTGGGGCGTGATTCGCACTCGTCTTCGTAAGTGGAATACATGTACGCCGAGCTAGTTGCAAACTCAGCTGCACAAGTGTCGACTCGTTTGTAGACTGGCCGCAAGTTGAATTGATGCCGGTAAGTGCGGACCGCAGTCTGTTCGGTATTAAGTAGCTTTGCCAGGCGCCGGTCAGAAAAACCGCTGCGTTTTAGTTTGCGTAATGTCTGTTTATCCAGTGTTTCCAGTTTTGTATGAGTCAATGACTGCTCTTGTTTGACCAGATCCTCAATTTGTGCCAAAAACCAAATATCAATATTGGTCAGTTGCTGCACTTCCTCAATAGACATATCACAACGGAAAGCATCGGCGACAAACCAGATGCGTTCCGGGCCGGGATTAGCCAGTTCGGTTCTGATGGTTTCCAGGTTATCGGTTTTCTCATCCAAACCATCCACGCCCGTTTCCAGTCCGCGCAATGCTTTCTGCAAGGATTCCTGAAAAGTACGGCCAATCGCCATGACTTCACCGACTGATTTCATCTGTGTCGTCAGGCGATCATTGGTTTGTGGGAATTTTTCAAACGCGAAACGCGGCACCTTGGTGACGACATAATCAATCGTGGGCTCAAAGGATGCCGGTGTGATGCCGCCAGTAATGTCATTGCCTAATTCATTCAGGGTATAACCGACAGCAAGTTTGGCGGCGATTTTGGCAATCGGAAAACCGGTTGCTTTTGAAGCCAACGCGGAAGAACGCGAGACACGCGGATTCATCTCAATCACTAGCATTTGGCCATTTTTAGGATTAATCGCAAACTGAACGTTGGAGCCGCCAGTTTCCACCCCGATTTCGCGTAATACGGCGATGGATGCATTGCGCATCAACTGATATTCTTTATCAGTTAGTGTTTGTGCGGGGGCTACCGTAATCGAGTCGCCGGTATGAACGCCCATTGGGTCGACATTTTCAATGGCGCAGACAATAATGCAATTATCGTTTTTATCCCGAACCACCTCCATTTCAAACTCTTTCCAGCCAATAACGGATTCTTCAATCAATAATTCTTTGGTGGGAGAAGTTTCCAATCCACGTTCACAGATATTCAGGAATTCTTCCCGATTGTAGGCTATTCCGCCGCCACTACCGCCCATTGTAAAAGAAGGGCGAATAATGACTGGATAACCAACCATAGCCTGAACTTGCAATGCCTCTTCCATACTGTGTGCTACCGCAGAACGAGCAGAGCCCAATCCAATACGCGTCATGGCTTGTTTGAATTTTTCACGATCTTCAGCCATATCGATTGCTTCACGCGATGCACCAATGAGCTCAACACCGTATTTTTCCAATACGCCATGTTTGACCAAATCCAATGCACAGTTCAATGCAGTCTGACCACCCATAGTGGGCAGTAGCGCCTGTGGCCGCTCAATAGCAATGATCTTTTCGAGCATCGTCCAGGTAATCGGCTCGATATAAGTCGCATCGGCCATCTCCGGATCAGTCATGATGGTAGCGGGATTGGAATTTACCAGAACGATGCGGTAGCCTTCTTCACGCAAAGCTTTACAGGCTTGTACGCCGGAATAATCAAACTCGCAAGCCTGGCCGATAATGATGGGACCGGCACCGATGATGAGTATGGATTGAATGTCAGTACGTTTAGGCATACTTTCTAAGAGGTAAAAATTCCGTCGTTTAGATGCGAGTTATTGGGAAAGCTGATTTTTATAACGCTGCATTATTTTAATAAATCGATCAAACAAATAATCGGCTTCATGCGGGCCCGGACTGGCTTCAGGGTGTCCCTGAAAACAGAATGCAGGTTTATCCGTTAATTCAAATCCTTGCAAACTGCCATCAAACAGTGATTTATGTGTGATGCGCGCATTAGCGGGCAACGTATCTGCATCAACAGCAAAACCATGATTCTGGCTGGTAATGATCACTCGGCCATTATCAACATCCTGTACCGGATGATTGGCGCCATGATGGCCGAACTTCATTTTGATGGTGCGTGCACCCGTGGCCAAGCCCAGTAATTGGAGACCAAGACAAATGCCAAATATCGGGATATTCTTTTCCAGCAATGTTTGGGTGGCAGAAATTGCATAATCACAAGGCTCCGGGTCACCAGGGCCATTGGAGAGAAATACGCCGTCAGGCTGTACCGCTAAAATTTCCTCTGCTGGGGTTTGTGCAGGAAATACCGTTACCTTGCAGCCGCGTTGTGCCAGTTTGCGCAATAGGGTGCGTTTGATGCCAAAATCAAATGCGGCAACATGATATTGGGGATTTTCCTGAATTCTAAAACCCGATCCGAGTAACCATTCACCTTCTGTCCAAAGATAGGATTGCTGGCAACTCACTACCTTGGCAAGATCCATACCGGCTAGACCTGGGAATGCTTTGGCAACTTGTAATGCTTTATCCTCATCAATTTCACCTGCCATGATGCAACCGGATTGCGCGCCTTTTTCTCGTAAAATGCGAGTGAGCTTACGTGTGTCAATTTCAGCGATAGCGACAACATTCTGTTCTTTCAAGAATTCAGCGAATGTCTGGGTTTTACGGTGACTACTGGCTACCAGTGGGAGATCGCGGATCACTAAACCAGCGGCATACACTTTGTTGATGTTGCCGGATTCAAAATCTTCTGGGTTGGTACCCGTGTTGCCGATATGCGGATAAGTCAGAGTGATGATTTGTTGGCAGTACGAAGGGTCGGTCAATATTTCCTGATAGCCGGTCATCGCCGTATTGAAAGCGACTTCACCGGTTTTGATGCCTTCAACACCAATAGACACGCCACGAAAAATTGTTCCATCGGCGAGTGCGAGGATGGCGTGCGGGCGTTGTGACACAAAAAACTCCTTGGTTACGGACAAGATCTGGAAACAGAACCAAGGCCAACAAGTTCTGAATGCCCCGGCTATTGAAGACGGAATTATACGTGAAAAAGGTTTATTTTTCTATTTGTGCTGATACTCATTTGTGCTGATACTCAAATTCCGCGATTGGATTTTTATTCTCTTCCTTTAGGACACTGAAGTAAGCGCGTGGTAATGGAAATAGGGGGGGCAGTAAATTTGATGGGGAATGCGAGCATAACAGAGCTATTTTCTCTATTATCAATACGTTTTAACTTTCCAAGATCGAGTGCGCCCCCGCGTGGGAGGCTAAACCAAGACGATACAGTTGTGGGTCAAGCTACTGAGCGAAGGATTGCCCGGTGCAACTCAGACTGCGTACCCCGAATTGCCGCCATGACGAGCCACGATTCTCGCAAAGCTCGTCCATGGCACAAACTCCATGAGTTGTGTGAACAGCGTCTTTCCAAAGTTCATAGATCACTTTCAGAAGGTTCAATTTCTGGAGATTACTCGAATCTGAGTTTTCGAAATATGATTTCAAATTGACACAGAAATATTTTTTGGAGGGCCCATTCAGTACCGGACTTTACTTTATCATTTCAACAAGTAATCTGCATCAACTCTTATATCTTTATTAAAACAGGGGGACTAGAAAGTAACGCGCATTTATGCATCTTGTTTACTCAAAAACCAACGAAATATAGGAGGATGGGATGAAATCAATAACAAGTGTGGTGCTTGCTGGAATACTATTAACTGGTGTTGCATCGGTTAATGCTGCAGTAACCCCACCCAGCTACAACTTTACCGATTTACATGTGTTACAAAAATTTTCGACTAGCACAGTCACAGGGATTATTAAATGGTCAAGTACTGGATATGAGCGAGGATGGAAAAGTCTTGGTTTCTTCATTTGTTACGGGCATCGGAATTTGGGATACGCGTGCAGATACAGTTACACCGTTTAGTTCTAGTCCTGGATTTTCCCCAAATTCAATGAATAATAATGGCCAAATCATTGGACAAATTATTTTTGGCGGCACCATTCCTTCAAACGCAGCATTTTGGGATAGCATAACATCAACATTCTTGAATCTTAACCCTTCCAGTACCGATAGAACCGTCCCTAATAGCATCAATGATTCTGCACAGATAGTTGGATCTGGTCAGCTCCCTGTACCACCAGGATTTGTTTTTGACCACGCAACCCAGGCTGTTATTTGGGAAAATGGCATCATGAATAAACTTCCAACTCTAGGCAGTGAATTTCATCCAAGCTCTGCTAATGACATTAATAATCTGGGACAGATAGTGGGATCTTACGGTGATCGAGCAGTAATTTGGGAAAATGGACAGATTGATGCGTTACCCATGATTCCATTGTTCGACGGGAGAGCAGTTGCGACAGATATCAATGAACATGGACTGATAGTCGAAATCTCGACGAATGGCCATGATGGTTCACACGGAACGCTATGGTATGGAAACAGGGCAATAGATCTGAATGATTATTTACCTTCTGATTTGAAAGATGCCGGATGGGTATTAACAACAGCAAAGGATATCAATGACGATGGTTGGATCGTCGGTGAAATCCATAAATCCAATGGATCATCCCATGCCATCTTACTCTCTACAACCATACCAATACCTCCGATTCCAGAGCCATCGACATACGCTATGTTGTTGATCGGATTGGGTGTGCCGTGTTTTGTCGTGCGTCGCAGAAAAAAACGTTTAACACTGATAATCGTAAAAAGCCTCGGCTATTGAGAATCATTGTTTAGGATTGATTCTATAAGCATCTTCCCTTGCTTAGAATTTGATTCAGTTGCGCTTTAATTGTGGAAAATCCTTAGCTTCATGACGTATCAATAAACAAACCCCGTGGCAAGACCACGGGGTATTAGAAAAGCTCAAGCTGACGCAGTCTTGGTCTTCTTAAATCGTTTCATCGCCATCTCAAGTTGCTTCGCTCCACTTACCTTAAATCCTTACGGGAGTGACGTGCTGTCACCAGCAGCTACGCATAAAGAACAATACGCCCTTGTCCGTGGATATCGAAAGAGATTCGGAACCCGTCGGCGCGAGCTGCCAGTCACCGGTTTGCAGCAAGGTATCGCCTATGAACACATCGCCTTCGAGTAACAAGCATTCTTCATCGTGTGCGAGACATTGCGATCGTGCTGCCCAAGATGTATCCGCAGCAAGTCGTACAAGCGATGAATGAATTTGTCCGTCATCAAATAACGGCTTGCTTGCTACGCCGGGTGCTAGATCCGACCATTCGCCTTCATTTGCGCGGATGGTGATCAATTCACGGCCATCACCGGGTAAAAAGGCGGTGAGCAGGTCGCGGGCAATTTCGGCGGTGTGGCCTACCGGTATGCCGCGTAAGTACAGCAATGCACCGGTTTCTGAGGCTATCTTTCCATGCCGGCTGCCCGAACGCGCTAAATGGTAGTCGCCAGCACTTACTTTGAGCTCTCCGAGGCTGGCTGAGCCGCGCAGCACCACGCATTCTTCATCTTCATGGTGGCGGTGCATCGGGAGGCTGGCGCCGGGTGCGATGTCGAGCAGGAAAGCACGGGTGTTTTTGTCCAGCGTTTTGGCGCGTACACCCGGGCGAATCTTGCGCCATTTTCCCTGCTCGCTGCGCACGGTGATGCGCGGCGATTCTGCGGTAATGCTGGCATGAATGCGTTGAAAAAGCTGTGCGCGGATTTTTGAGCGTTGCTGTGCGCTGGGCGGTAATGGCTCCAATCCTTCCAACAAAGCGGATTCGATTTTCTGTGCTTGTTCCGAATCTGCTGGATCTAAAGAATAGCGTTTTTTCATCATTCAAAGCCTTTGATTAAATCTTCTTCCAACGCATCGTGTAATTGCTTCAGCGCACGGCGAATATGCGATTTCACCGTTCCCAGCGCTATGCCAGTGGATGTGGTGATTTCCTCATGCGTCAATCCACGAAAGAAAGCCATAGCCACCAATTGCCACTGAACCGGTTCGAGTTGTTGGAGTGCCCGGTTCAATTGATGGTTCGTTTGTGTGGCGGAGAGCAGATCTTGCGGATCGCCGTCACAAGCCGGTTCATGCATCAACAGAAGCTCCGGTTCCTCACAAAGTTCGGCGCTATCTTGCTTGCGTAAATAATCCAACGCCCGGCTGCGTGTGATCGTTAGTAGCCATGCGATGACATTGCCGCGTTGTACGTCGAAACGTGGTGCCTCGCGCCACACTTGCCAATACACATCTTCACTGACTTCTTCCGCCGCTTGAGAGTTACGTGTGATGCGTAGCGCCAATCCATAAACACGTGCAAGGGTCTTTTCATACAACTCTGCCAATGCTTGTTCGTCATGCCCGGCAATTGCGGTGACCCAAGCCTGCATTTGTACTTCTTTCGCGCTGGTGTCGCAACATGTTGTATCACTATTTGTCACTGATCGTTAAACCTTATCTGTCACGAGTAATCCGATTCGCTGGGAGCGGAATAGATTTATTAAACCATATTACTGGCTGAGATTCAGTAGCGCACTGCTTCATCAGGCAACAAGTCCAATGTCAGCACACTAAAAATTGCTGATAATAGAGTGTAGTGAACCGGCTTCGTGCCAATTTTTTCGGAATACGTGCATCGCCGGGTCGCAGCCATTGGGTTTGGATCGGTGAAGGATTGCCACCCAAGGTATCAATGGCGAGACGATTGTATTCTTTTGAAAATTGCTGCCAGAGCAGGTCATTCGGATTGCAATAAACCGGATCGAACGAGCAGGAAATGCCGGGTCCGCCTGAATAAATACCGTAAGGTTTGGATTTTTTTTCGTGGCGATGGACGAAATAAGTGGCCCAACTGGTGGGTGCAAATCCGGTTTTTTGTTGAAAGGCTCGCGTGAACCGATACGATTCGACGATGACTTGTTCCAGTCTGCCAATATCGTGCTCGTAGTACTGAAAATCCAGACGACTTTCCGTTTCTCCGGAGCGCCAGTACTCGTTGATGAAATCATAGCGCGAAAAAACGATGCCTTTCGGTTGCGGTAGGCTGCCGCCGTCAAATCCCCGCTGAATCGCTAGCCTTTTCGCAATTCGATACGCTTCGCATTCGGGTTGCGAGCGCATCGGCTTCACGTTACCTGCCCCAGCCCGGTAACGTTGTTCCACAAAACAGACAAGCTGATGTAGGATGACAACGGCCAGCAATGCGTCGTACCCTTTGCGCAAACACAATAGGCCATCGGTTAGCGCCTCTGGGCTGTCATACGCTTTCAAATCAACATCTGCTCTGCATAAGTTGGCTTGGCGCACTTCGATGACACATTCCACAACAATGCCGGATAAACCGAAACTGCATTTGAATGCGTAAAAAGCGGCAGCATCCTGTTTGTCGGGTAATGTTTGCAGGCTTCCGTTTTCATCGATAGAGAGAATAGCCACGACATGACTGGAAAAATAACCGGGTCCGTCCAAGGACGATTCCTTAGTATCTCCTACCGCGATTTAGCCGACAGTTGCCTCGCCAATTTCTGCCTGAAATGGTATTTCCCAGCCTTGCTGCTGTAGCCAAAGACTCAGTTTTTTCAGCCGGCATCCTGCTTGCACCCGGACCACATGCCTGCCCTGATCATCGGTTTCCAAACCCAGTATTGCATCCAGTTTGCGTGTGCAGAGCAATGTGCCGCCGTCATTAACGATGGTTTCTGTGACCGATAGCATGGAACCCACTGGGCGCACTGGTGTAGGAAATTGTTTCATATCCAGCACAATTGCTTGCACATCCGCGTAGCTGAAGGGCTCCACGTACACAGCGGGTTGCGTGCTGTGGCTTGAACCCCAGTTGCTGAATTTTCGCCCGTCATTTAAAAAAATGCCGTGATAAGGTTGTGCTGTTATTTCTTGCATGTTGGTACTCATTGATCGTTCCTCCTAACGGTATCTTGTTAAACGAGTGATTCATATTTCTTGATGATAGGCGCTGCCGCTAGCAACGGGGTTACTTTTTCCAGAGCATCCCGCATATGTGGCGTGACGAAGTGTGCATCAATCGCTTGTTCATCAGCCCATTCTTCAATAAATAAGAACTCAGCGAGGTGACTGCTATTTCTAAGTAACTAATAATTCAGGCAGCCAATTTTCAAGCGGGTCGGTGCAACGATTGCTTGCAATATGGCTTGTACTTCAACAATTTTGTCGGCGAGCGCAGTTACTTGGGCAACGACTTTGATGGTTTTATTTGACATAGAATTTCCCCATTCTTTCAGTTATTAAAATAATTCCAGAAAAATAAAGCAAAAGCTTCTATTAACCTATACGCAGGAAATATCGGTTTGGATGCAAGCCGGTAATTTTTATGCCGTGAACTGCATAGTTTTTGAGTATGGTCAGTTATAACAGATGCTTTATTTTGTATAAAGTATCTGTTCTATTTGGCTGAATTAAAGAAAGAATTTTATTTTTACAGTTTCTTGCATCCAAATTTCAAGTCTCCGCGTATTAAGTAATGGAGAGATTAAGAAAAGAGATTTATTTCGGAAAACTCCATAAATTTCCAGTATCAGCAGCAGCTATCACTGGGCAAATTAACTTGAAATGAATTGACAGGAGACAAAGTCATGGTTTTTGTACAATCGAAACAACATCACGTAGCCGAATGGGTTAAATATCTCGTGATTGCTTTAATGTACGGACTCGTTGCAATCGATGGCATAAGTTCTGCATTGGCTGACTCGGGTAAAACACCGACGCAACAAACGGAAATCAATGAAAACAACGACAGTGTTCCGCGTTTAGTAGTGGAAAGTGATACTGTCGCGGCTAGGTTAGGCGGTTATCATGGAATTCTTGCGTTTTTGCATAACTTTGCGGTGCCAGCGTTACTTGCAGATAGCGAAATTGCATCATTCTTTGGTAATTTGACCCAAACTCCGGCGGAGATTGAGCAATGCTTGGCTATGATGCTGGACCATGATTTAGGCGGTTCGTCACGGCATAGCGGTGCAACACTCGAATCAGGCCATCGATGCCGTGGTTCTATGCCAAAAATCCACCAAGGACGAAATATTCCCGATGAAGTGATTACGAAATTTTTTGGTATTGTTAGTCAGCAAGCCGAACTTGCGGGTGTGAGTCAGTTTGATATCAAAGCAATTGCTAAGGTACTTGAACGCAGTCGTCCCGGTATTCGTAACAAGTAATTCACCGCTATCAATCTAACAACCCACTGCATGCAGTGGGGTTGTTTATTCATTGCATTAGTAATCCTAAATTTCTCAGTTTGGTTACTTAAGTCGCTCAAGAATTCCATAGATTAAGACTTCTCGAAAAATTCATGGCATCACATCACTGATCTGGTGAGATTTTAATGAACTCAATAAAATTGACTGAAAGCACTGTCGCATATGGTTCATAGCTTAATTAAAGCGACGGTGACACAATTATCATAAATCTTGTTGTGCTTATTTTATGATTATTATTCAATAGATTGCATGTAGTAATTTAACTAAAAGATTATTTTCTTTACCTGAAAGAAATGAAATAGTAAATTGGATGCGATGGTCTTATTGAATTTAGATTTTTCACTGGCGACAGTGAAATTGTTAGTGAACTGCTCTGGTTTCTAATAAGTATTATCGTGATAAAAGGGGCAGTTAATTTCTTATATATTTGAAGGAGGCAGTATTATGGCAAACGTAACTGGAACGAATGGTAACGATACAATTACTCTGGCTTTGGTGTCGGCAGGGGTTGTTGGTTTGCCCACAGTTGGAGATGACTCCATTTCAGCGCTTGATGGCGACGACACTGTTGATAGCGGTGCTCTAATTACACTAATAATCCGTAATCCACCGTAATCTCACTTTGTGGATAATGTCCGTTGCTGTTTGTAGGTTTCAACTTGTGTGGGTAAATCGCCACTTCATGGAAGGATGTGGTCAATACTGGCAATGACCGAACTGTCAGGTTAACACTCGGTTGAGCGCCAAATTCAGCTACTTTATCAAAAAATTCCCTCAGGCTCTGACTACTCGACCGCAAGCAACCGAGTTTACGCCTGTCTGATTGACCTCCGGTCAAATGGAATTTTTATTATCGACTTTGATCTGGGAACAATCTCCTGAGATTTCTTCCGTTAAAGTGCTGTGGAGAATGAACAGTACCGCCGTGTAGGGCGGCACTGTTTTATTTGCAACTGATTGTCTGACCGTATTGGTCGGTCAAAAAAACTACAGGAAGAAATCTCCTGCCACCCAATTAACAGCTAACGGAGCACCATCTTGCACCAGGATTTCAAAGTCGGCGACCAGATTGGCATCGACATTCCCTTGAATAATAGTATTACCGCCGGATTCAATAACTCTGATTTGACCCGCCGCTGAAAATGCAGCAGTGGAAATGAATGCAAAGTTCTGGTTTCCTGCGACTACAGCATTTGCATCAATTGCGGTGAAACTGATCTTATCACCAAGCACGGCACCAACGTCATCGAATCCACTGATAACATCTCGTCCCGCACCAAGGACTGAATCTCCGACAGCAACATATCGGAAAACATCCAGCCCTGTTCCCCCTATCAGAAGATCGGTGCCTGCCAAACCGGATAATGTATCTGCTCCGCTGCCGCCATTAAGCGTATCGTCACCCACATTGCCGGTTAGATTATCCGCTCCGGCACCACCATTGATGTTGTCGTTTCCGCTACCGCCTGTCAAAGTATCCGCTCCGCCGTTACCATTAAGCGTTAGATTGACAGCAACTGTTGATCCATTGATGTTATCCGCTCCATTACCACCATGAAAAACCTCGATGCTGGCTGTGTTGAGGTTAGCAATCGTTATTCCGGTTGTACCACTGACGAAGAGTGTATCATTTCCCAAGCCACCGAGAACACTGACTACTTGATCAGTTACAAACATTGTATCGTCACCATCGCCGCCATTGACCGTATCAGCTCCTCCTCCCGAATTGATACTGTCATTACCGACTCCACCTGTGATGGTATCAATACCGCTTCCAGCATTGATGTTATCGTTGCCATTTCCGCCAATCAGGTTATTATTTCCCTCACCGCCGCTGATGAAATCGTTACCGTCACCACCGTCGATGGTATCGTTGCCATTTACTCCGCTGATGCTGTCGTCACCTGCATTACCGTTAACCGTGTCGTTTCCTTCACCGCCATTTAAGGAATCAGACTCGCTGCCTCCGGTGATGATATCGTTCCCGCCATTTCCATTGATGGTAGCCGCAACGGCTAAAGTGGCGCCATTGAACGTATCATTTCCTTGACTTCCTTGATTGATGCGTTCTATCCCTGTGGTAGCAAGATTAATTGTCCGTCCGGTAGTACCCGATAAGAATAGGGTGTCGGTACCGGTTCCTCCGCTGATGCTGACGAATTGCGTATTCACCTGGATCGTGTCATCGCCATCACCCGCGATGACTGTGTCGGCGCCCCCGCCAGCATTGATGTTATCGTTACCAACTCCACCCGTGATATTGTCGCTCCCGTTTCCGGCTGAGATAGTATCGTTTCCAGATCCTCCAATGACAGTATTATTCCCCTCAGCGACATGAATAGAGTCGTCTCCGTTACCAGCATTGACTGTGTCATCGCCCCCACCCGAACTGATGAAATCATTTCCTAAGCCGCTGGTAATATTATCGTTCCCGCCCCCGGCCGTAATGCTGTTATTTCCATTCCCTGCAACAACGGTGTTATTGCCTTCTCCGGCATTAATGCTATCAGAGCCGCCACCGCCGGTAATCGTATCATTGCCATCATTTCCGTTGATAGTTAATGCGATAGCCAAAGCACCGCCATTGAAATTATCATCGCCTGCGGTTCCTTGTGAAATGCGCTCAATACCGGTGGCTGCAAGATCAATGGTTCGACCCGTAATGCCCGATAAGATCAAAGTATCGGTTCCTGTGCCGCCATTGACACTCACGAATTGATCATCCAACTGAATCGAATCGTCGCCATCACCGGCATTTACAGTATCAGCACCGCCTCCCGCATTGATATTATCATTGCCTAAGCCGCCGAGAATGCTATCACTGCCGCTGTTGGTGAATAATGTATCGTTGCCTGCACCACCATCCAGTGTATTATTTCCCTCATCGGCAAAAATAGTATCGCTACCGTCCCCTCCGTTGATCGTATCGTTTCCGGAGCTGGCACTGATAAAATCATCGCCAGCTCCGGCATTAACTGTGTTGTTTCCCAATCCGGTGTTGATACTGTCGTTAGCGCTACCACCGGTGATTATATCGTTTCCGCCATTTCCATTAAGGGTGAGGGATACAACCATTCCGGAGCCATCAAATGTATCATTGCCTTCGCTACCTTGCTGGACACGTTCAATACCGGCAACTGCAAGATTGATTATCCGGCCCGTGGTACCATCCAGAAACAGTGTGTCGGTTCCCGCTCCTCCATTCAAGGCAACGTATTGAGTGTTAACGCGGATCGTGTCATCACCATCACCAGCATTAACTGAATCAGCACCTTCGCCGCTGTCGATATTGTCATTGCCAAGTCCACCAATAATGGTGTCATTGCCATCACGGCCAAAAATTGAATCGTTGCCATTACCACCATTAAGACTATCGTTGCCATCCCCGCCGTCGATGAAATCATTCCCACCGCCCGCTTCGACGGTATCATCGCCATCCTGCGCCGAAATAAAATCGTCTCCGGCAGTAGGTATACCCACTACGCCTGCCGATACTAAAGCCAGAGTAATCGTATCATTGCCATTTGTTCCAGTTATGTTTGCCATAGCATTGCCCCTTCATAAGAATAATTATTTTATTGAACAGAAACTTATTGAAAACCTTTACTGTTTATCAACAATTGTACTCTAACTATTCAAGCAATATAATTCAATAGGACAATTACGCCTAATTTTCTAGGACATTTGTCCTGGATTAAGAAGAGGCGGATTCAAGTTCGAAGTGCAACTTTTGTAAGCGAATTTAGGTGGCAAGCTGCGTTAATATCGGAGCCACTTAAACGACCAAGTAAAAGGAGCACAGATGAAGCAATACAAGCAGCTTACCAGCGGACTACGATACCAGATTTACGGACTGAAGCAAGCTGGTTTGAATCAAACCGAGATCGCCGAAAAGATCGGCGTAGACAAGGGCACGGTTTCACGGGGGAGCGCTAACGACAGCATTAATGCGGGGCAAGGAAACAACACTGTAAATGGTAATGCGGGTGACGATTCAATTAGCGCGGGTTCTGGAAACGATGCATTAAGCGGAGGAGATGGTAACGACAATATAAATGCCGGTGAGGGAATTAACACATTAAATGGTGGCTTAGGCAACGATACATTAAATTCCGGAAGTGGAAATGACAATATACTCGGCGGTGATGGAAACGTTAGCATTAGCTCGGGCGGCGGTTCTGACACAGTCGATGCCGGCGCTGGTGATGATAAGATTCAGGTAAGCACGCAATTTGTAAGTGTTAGCGGTGGGCTTGGGACTGATACACTGTTTTTGTCGGGGGTTACAGGTCGAATAATAGATCTTGCAGCTACGGGTATTGAACGTATTCAACAAGGAAGCGAGGGAGACGATACGTTTAACGGTGCTGCTACGGCGGTAGCACTGATTGTCAATGGGAATGGTGGTAATGTGACACGATCAGTGGCGGAAGTGTGTCTGATAGCATTAACGCCGGGCTAGGGAATAATACAGTAAATGGCGGTGCAGGTGATGATTCGATCAGCGCCGGGTCTGGGAATGATGCCCTAACCGGGGGAGACGGCAACGATAGTATCAACGCGGGTGAGGGAACTAACACACTGGACGGCGGTATAGGCAACGATACATTAAATGCCGGCAGTGGGAGTGACAATATCCTGGGTGGTGTAGGAAACGATAGCATTAACGCGGGCGGCGGTGCTGACACAGTCAATGCCGGTGACGGCGATGATACGATCCAGGTTGACACTCAGTTTGTAAGTGTTATCGGAGGGCTTGGGACTGACACGCTGTTTTTGTCGGGCGACGTAGGTCGAACAATCAATCTTGCAACTGCAGGTATTGAACGTGTTCAACAAGGCAGTGAGGGAGCTGATACGTTCAATGGTGTGGCAATGGCCGTGGCCTTGATCATCAGCGGGAATGGCGGGGATGATATCCTCACGGGGGGAGCGCGGGTGACACCTTAAACGGTGGCGAAGGGAATGACAATCTCGTCGGGAATGCAGGTGATGACAGTCTAAGCGGTGTGGGCGGGGATGATACGATCAACGGCGGTGATGGCAATGACTTTATTAGCGCCGGGGATGGAAATAATTCTTTGATCGGAGGTAATGGGGATGACACGATTTTTGCCGGAAGCGGAAATGATACGATCACCGGTGGAGTCGGGAACGATAATATCAATAGTGGTGGCGGTATCGATGCGGTAAATGCAGGTGATGGGGATGACACTATTCAGGTGGACACACGGTTTACCAGTGTTATCGGAGGATTAGGGACTGATACTTTGTTTTTATCGGGTACCCTAGGTCGAACGATCAATCTCGCTACGGCTGGGATAGAACGGATTCAACAAGGAAGTGAAGGGAATGATACGTTTAATGGCGGCGCAATGGCTGTGCAGGTCATTATCAATGGGAGTGGTGGTAATGACAATATCACCGGTGGCAGTGCCGGTGATTTCATGAATGGTGGTGAAGGCAACAACACGATCACCGGGAATGCAGGCGACGATAGTATGACTGGAGGTGGAGGGAACGATACGTTGAATGGAAATGACGGCAACGATTCGATCAACGGCCAAGAAGGTAATAATATTGTCGATGGCGGAACTGGTAACGATAGCATTCTAACGGGTAGTGGCATCGATAACATCATCGGAGGTGCAGGGAATGATTCCATCAATTCTGGTGCTGGCGCTGATACAGTCAATGCTGGCGACGGCGATGACACGATTACTATAACTGATCAAGCGACAAGTGTTATCGGTGGCTTAGGTGCGGATACACTCATTATCAGTGGAACTACGGGGATTTCCATAAACCTCAATACGGCTGGAATTGAAGTCTTCCATGGCGGCAATGGGCCCGATAATGTTGATGGGTCGGCCGTTCTCAGCAATCTGACAATTAATGGCAACGCAGGGACAGACACCTTAACTGGCGGTAATGGAGCTGACAATATCAATGGCGGTTCCGGGGCTGATACGCTAAGTGGAAATGCAGGCAACGATTTTCTGAACGGTAGTGGCGGATCCGATACACTGCTCGGTCAAGCCGGAACTGATACTTTGATAGGCGGAACAGGACTCGATTTCTTCCGATTTACCGCGATTGGGGATTCAGTCCTCGGTGTCGGGCACGACATTATTTCTGGCTTTGATGCGGTGGGGGTTGTACTCGGAGATCGAGTTGATGTTAACGCGATTGATGCGAATACTGGTGTCGCAGGGAATCAGAATTTTACATTTATTTCAACGGCAGCATTCTCAGCTGCTGGTCAGATCAGGGTTCTTGAGTCCGGTGGAAATACTATTATCCAGGGTAATGTAGATGCCGCTCTTGGAGCTGACTTTGAGATTTTGGTGCAAGATGGGATTAACGTAGCTGCTGATTGGACAGTAGGGGACTTCTTCCTATAAGGGAGCGTCTGTGTATTACAGAAAATAACAGATTCGCCGCCTTCATGGCGGCGAATCTGTTTTCGTCTCAAGTACTTTAACTTGCGATTCCCCATGATTTTGCCACGGGGTTGTTCAATTACACGATCAGGTCTTCGAGCGCTGCTACAAAGACTGGAAGGATCTTGAATTTGATAAAGGGACATGAGTCAAAAATGTTATAGCATGGAATGAAGTCCGATCATATTGCCTTCGGTATCAGCGATCAGAGCGATAAAGCCGTATTGACCAATGGACATTTTCTCACGAATTAATTTTCCGCCTGAAGGCATTGCGCGTGCTGCCTCAACAGCACAATCTGCGCAAGTAAAGTATATCAGCACAGCATTTCCACCGGATGGCCCATCTTCCATCTTAACCAATGCTCCGGATGCGCCCATTTGATCTTTTGCCATCGGAAAGCTCCACAGGTCTATTTTCATTTCTGCAGGACTGTCCAAACGTTCCAGCTTAACCTGGAAAACAGATTCATAGAAACGCTTGGCCCGATCCATATCTTGCACGTAAATTTCAAACCATCCAACGGGGTTAATGTTCATGTAAAGCCCTCCTGTTAACGCTATCGTAATTTACAACCAAACCATCATACCCATTTCCAGCGGATGGGACAGTAACGGGTGACAGGGATAAATTCGAATGTAATATTCCTGTTTGCCACACAATTCCGGTGTTAACTGGAGTTCAAAAATATGCTCGTCTGAATCCTTGGCGCCTGTATATTCAAACTTGAAATGATTAAAGTTGGTTAATCGGGTTTTTTTATACTGGCGGTGCATCAGTAGCTCTACGATGACATCCTCCGGTTCCAAATTGTTCAGTTTAGCAGCCACCTTAAAATTCAACGCTTCACTAAAATGAGCGCGTTCAGAGGGAATGTCTAACCGACGGAGTGTTACGCCACGCCAAGCGTTTCTTATTTTGGCTTTCCAAGCAGCAATATTTTTTGCGCCAGAAAAATCATTGGCTGCGTATTGCATGCCTTTGTTACTGGCTGAGCGATAGAATTTCGTTACGTATTCATCGACCATGCGAGTCGAGTTATAACGTGGCAGTAGTGACATCATTGAATGTTTCGCCATTTTTACCCATTCAGGCGAATAGCCGAGTTTGCCATAATTGTAATAGAGTGGAACGACCTGATCTTGCAGGATTTCATACAGTGCACGGCTTTCTTCTTTGTCGCGCAGCGCGTCCTCCATATCTCTCGGACCGGGTTTGATCGCCCAGCCATTTTTACCGTCGTAGCCTTCTCCCCACCAGCCATCCAATACACTCAGGTTAATGGCGCCGTTAATACCTGCTTTCATGCCCGATGTGCCACTGGCTTCGAGCGGATAGATTGGGTTGTTAAGCCAAACATCCACGCCGGCAACTAAGCGGCGGGCGAGCCGTAAATCATAGCCTTCAATTAATAAGAGCCGTCCTTCAAATTCTTGGAATTGTGCAATCTGACTGATTCTCCGGATGACATCCTGACCCGGTACATCGGCTGGGTGTGCCTTGCCGGCAAAGATCAGCAACACAGGGCGATCTTGATCAAGGATGATTTTCCGCAGCCAGTCGAGATTTTCGAATAGTAAAGCGGCGCGCTTATACGTGGCGAATCGACGTGCAAAGCCCAATGTCAGTACGTTTGGATTGATGGGATCAACAAACTTCAGTAGCCGGTCAAGATGCGCTTCAGAGCCATGATTTCTGGTGTTTTGATCAGTGATGCGCGAACGGATACCGTGAAACATTTGCGATTTTAACGATTGCCGCACGCTCCAGAATAAATGATCGGGTATGGCATTAATGCCTGACCAATAGCCGGTATCGCACATTTTATTGCGCCATTCATGGCCGAGATAACGATCAAACAGATCAGACCATTCCTGCGCCAGGAAGGTTGGCACGTGAACGCCATTCGTAATATAGGAGATCGGATTTTCCTCCGGCTCAATTTGTGGCCACAAATCCCGGCAAATATTTGCTGATACGTCGCCGTGTATTTTGCTGACACCATTGTGTGTGCGTGAACCGTGAATCGCCAATGCTGTCATGTTGAAGTCAGGGCTATCTGATACATGACCGAGTGACAGAAATTCTTCGCGTGTAATGTTGAGATTCTGATAAAAGCTGGCAAAATAAGTTTGCATCATCTCTGCACTGAAATGATCATGCCCGGCAGGTACTGCGGTATGCGTTGTGAATACAGTATTAACGGCCACACTTTCCAGTGCAGTCGCAAAATCAAGTCCTTGCGCTACCAGATTGTGAATGCGCTCGAGAATCATAAAAGCAGCATGACCTTCGTTGATATGCCACACAGTCGGTTTGATGCCAAGCGCTTGGAGTGCACGCACACCGCCGATACCCAGAATAATCTCCTGTTCAATCCGCATGGTTCGGTCACCCCCATACAGGTTGTGCGTGATATAGCGGTCTTGTGGAGAATTTTCCGGTAAGTCGGTATCGAGCAGATAAAGTGTGACGTGGCCGATTTTTGCCTGCCATATTTTTGCAACGATGGTGCGTTGCGGCAATGCCACTTCGATTTGCACACTCGAACCATCCTCATGCAAGACCGGCGTGACAGGCAGATCCTCAAAATCCGAGATGGTGTAGGTAACCTGCTGATTACCCAAACTATCAATCGTTTGAGAAAAGTAGCCTTGGCGATAGAGCAAGCCAATCGCTACGAATGGCAAGTGTAAATCGCTGGCTGCCTTACAGTGGTCTCCAGCCAGGATACCCAAGCCGCCGGAATAAATCGGTAAACTTTCATGAAAACCAAATTCAAAACAGAAATAAGCTACCTGATCTTGCGGGCCTAAGTGTCCCGCATAATCCTGCGATGATGCATCATGATAGGAATCATAAGTGGACAGGATACTATTGTAGGTCGCGAGGAAAACCCGGTCTTCCGTTGCTTTCAGCAGTGCCGATTCATCCACGCGTTTAAGAAATGCCTTGGGATTATGTCCGACTGCTTCCCATAAATGCGGATCCAGGCGGGAGAAAAGCGTGCGCGTGGCACGATCCCAGCTATACCAAAGATTGTTAGCCAGTTCTTCCAGACGCTTAAGACGCGGTGGTATTTTAGGATTGACGGTAATGGTGAAAGCAGTTCTCGAAAACATGATGACTCTCCTTGATGAGATTTATTTTTTGTATGGGTGGTTAATTTATTGTTTTGAAGAATGGGAATTGGATCTTGAAACCGCCAAACTTTCAATCCTGACTATTGAGCAGATTATGTGCCTCTTGTTTGGCACCGAGCAAGCTGATTTCAGTATTTGTGATGACATGCACGGGAATTTCATTCATCAATGCAGAAAATCGTCCTTTGTCTCGAAATGCGCGCATGAAGCCACCTGAGCTTAATATATTAATAATCCGAGGGGCAATGCCGCCTGCAATGTATACGCCACCCCGGCATAATCCAGCCAGCGCCAGATTACCCGCGTAGGCACCATAAATCTCAGCAAATAGATCCAATGATTTGATTGCGATCGGGTGTTTGCGGGTCTGGGCCAGTGCGGTTATGTTGGCGCCACTGTCTTCCTCAAGAATAATCGGTGCTAAATCTGAAGCTATCGCCGCGTTCATTTGCAGGAAATTAAATATATTGGTTAATCCGGATCCGGATAGCACGCGTTCGACCGATACATGGCCAAATTTATCATGTAACGCCTTGAACAAGTGGATCTGCAATTCATTGGCCGGTGCAAAATCCATATGACCCGCTTCAGTGGACAATGCGGAATAGCGACCTTCCAGGCAGATAAGCCAAGCCACACCCATCCCTGTGCCCGCACCCAGTACGACGCGCGTTGCTTGCGCATGGGTTTGCCCAGTTTGTAATGTGATCAAATCGTTTTTTGACAGGCTTTCAATCGCCAATGCTGCTGCTTCAAAATCATTGATGAGCTTGACAACGGGAATAGAAAATTCATCCGAAATGCTTGTGCTACTTATTTGCCAGGGTAAATTGGTTACTTTTGTTTGCTGAGCAACGATAGGTCCTGCGATTGCAAAGCAGGCTGCTACCGGATGATTTGTTGTCTCGGTTCGATTCAGGAAGTCTCTCAGCATGTCGGAGAAAGTTGCAAAAGCGGCGCTGTCATAACGATAGGTGGATTGCTGATGGATCTCACTATCCCTTATTTCAGCCCATTGCAGTATGGTTTTGGTGCCACCAATGTCGCCATAAATAAGCTGTTTGTTCAAGGTTATCAATCCAGAAATTTTCTAGGAAGCTTGCTTAAAAAACTGGTGCGTGCATCAGTACCCAAGCAATAGTATACATCGATAGACATGTTTTCATTGTCTTTGCTGCGGTTTGACATACAATTGGACATTCAGTACATTTTCTCAGTAATTGGAAAGAATTGATTTCTCAACCGATAATTTTTTAAAGTTTTTTATTGAATACATTATGGCTGAATCATTGATCATCGCTAAAACAAGCAAAACTGACTTGGCGCTCCTGCCCGCGATGGCAACACGCCATGGCTGCATTACTGGCGCAACCGGTACCGGCAAGACGGTCACTTTGCAGAAATTGGCAGAGCGTTTCTCCAGTATCGGTGTGCCGGTATTTATGGCGGATGTTAAAGGCGATTTGACGGGTATTTGTAAACCCGGATCGTTGTCCGGAAAAGTAAAAGCACGCGTGGATCTGTTAAAACTGGATTCTCCGGAATGGCAAGGTTTTCCAGTTACTTTGTGGGATGTGCTCCAGGAAAACGGTCATCCGTTACGTGCGACGATTTCTGATATGGGGCCGCTGCTGCTGGCACGTTTGCTGAATCTGAATGAAACACAGGAAGGCGTCCTCGCATTGGTTTTTAAAGTGGCCGATGATCATGGTTTGTTGTTACTCGATATGAAGGATTTGCGCGCATTATTGCAATTTGTCGGTGACAATGCCGACAAATTCAGAACTCAGTATGGCAATGTTTCCTCTGCTTCTATCGGTGCGATCCAGCGTAGCTTATTGCAAATAGAAAAGCAGGGCGGGGACAAGTTCTTTGGTGAGCCGATGCTCAATATCGAGGATTTAATGCAGACGATTGATGGCAAAGGTGTCATCAATATTCTGGCTGCTGATAAGCTGTTAAATTCGCCGCGGTTGTACAGCACGTACTTGCTCTGGATGCTGTCAGAGTTGTACGAAAATTTGCCGGAGACCGGTGATCGTGAAAAACCAAAACTGGTATTCTTTTTTGACGAAGCGCATTTGTTGTTTAGCATGGCATCTCCCGCTTTGCTGGAGAAGATCGAACAAGTTGTTAGATTGATTCGTTCCAAAGGTGTTGGGGTTTTTTTCGTCACGCAGAACCCGTTTGATATTCCGGAAAAAGTATTAACGCAACTGGGTAATCGCGTTCAGCACGCGTTGCGCGCATTCACGCCGCGTGACCAGAAAGCAGTGAATGCTATCGCTGAAACCATGCGGCCTAATCCGAAACTGAATGTCAAGCAAGCCATTCTTGAGCTTTCCGTTGGTGAAGCGCTGATCTCTTTTCTCGATTCTGATGGATCGCCGACAGTCACCGAGCGCGCTTTTATATTGCCTCCCGTTAGCCAGATTGGCCCGATCACACCAGAGGAAAGAAAACAACTGATCCAATCCTCGCTTGTGGCTGGTGTATATGAACAGGAAATAGATCGTGAAAGCGCTTTTGAATTATTGCAGGCGCGAACCGGCACTGAAAAACCACTTAGCAACTCATCGCAAGCCAAAGATTCTGAGTTTTTGCAGAAACCAACGAGCGAGGGAATCTTGGGAGAATTAGGCGACCTACTGTTAGGTTCATCCGGGAAACGTGGCGGGCGCCGCGAGGGAGTAATTGACGCCCTTGCAAAGAGCGCAGCTCGTTCGGTGGGCTCATCCATTGCGCGTGAAATTACCCGCGGCTTGTTGGGGTCATTACTAGGCCAGAAAAGGCGCTAGGAGGCTGTCCGAGAATAGAGCGATCTACTGAAGAAAAGCTATTTTGGTCATATTTTCCGATTATTCTCGTTAAATAGAATAACTATTCGCCTCAAATAATCGAAAAATCTGTCTCAAAATGGCTTTCCCTCGCTACGATCACTATTCTTGGACAGCCTCCTAGCCTGACCGAGAATATATAGCTATTTAATTAGCTTTAGACATAAAAATGGAGACAATTTATGGCAGATGATGGATCAAGTCAATCGACTACTGTTTGGCCTATGCCAAAGTTTTATTTTCAGGTTAAGTGGGATTCTCAAGTGATGTCATTTCAGGAAGTGAGCGGATTGGACATCCAGTCAGAGGAGATCAAATATCGTCATGGCGATAGTCCAGAATTTTCGGTGATCAAAATGCCAGGAATGAAGAAAGTCGGAAATATCACCATGAAGAAAGGTATCTTCAAAGGGGATAACAAATTCTGGGATTGGTTTAAACAAATTAAAATGAATACGATTAAACGATTGCCGGTTACTATCAGTCTGCTGGATGAGGGCGGTAAGGCGACTATGGTATGGACACTGACGAATGCTTGGCCGACAAAGATTACCGGCACCGACTTGAAATCGGAAGGTAATGAAGTGGCAATTGAGAGCATGGAAATCGAGCATGAAGGCATAACTATTTCAAATGGTTGAGTTTTTAACTTGCGATTCTCTGTGGTCTTGCCGCAAGGATAGGTGCAGGGCGCGCGGAGCAAATTTATAACCATGCCAAAGAAAACTGAAATTAACTGGCTAAGCGAGCCGGAAGCACATAATTATCCGGCAGCTTTGTCTTATTTGAGCCTGATGTACGATGAACAGACAGCGATTGGTTATGTGGATAATCTAAAACAGGCAAAGATTTCAGAGTTCAAAGCCAAGGATATTTTTAGAGCATCCAATTTATCGTTGCTCGGAATAAGCAATACGCAGGTGAAGAAAAATCAACAGAAGATACAATCGGGGAATCAATTGTCACCTATTTTGCTGGTGAGAGATTCGGTGAATGGCAAAGTGATCGTCGCGGATGGCTATCATCGGCTTTGTGCAATCTATACCTACGATGAAGATGCCGTCATTCCATGCAAAATTATCTAGCAAGTTCAGAGGGGTGAGATTTGATTGCGGATATCGATAAAGCCGATCCAACAGTAGTCATGGATGAGATTCAGCTTATTTTGGCTGAAAAGCGTACCTCACTTTCCGTGATGCGGACAGGTATAGCCATATTGGCTCTTCCTTTATCCGTTATGAGCGTGCTGGTAGCGACTTCAAGAATGTATGATGCAGAAAGTGTTTTGCACTTTCTGATTCCATTGGGGTTGCTTAATCTTGCCTTGATTGTATTAAGCGTCTATCTGATTATCCGTTCGATCATTCGAATTCACTTCTATGACAGCTGCTTTACAAAATAAAGCTAAAGAAAAGTGATCTTGCTGAGCTGATTGAATAAATTTATCTCAGGAATGGAATGATTACACTCTGATTCGCATGTTTTTTCGTGGCGGTGATATGTGTGTTTCCTACACAAATTCAATGAATTGCAATTTTTTCCGGGGACCATTCTTAACCGCTCGTGATCAAATCCTCTGCTTGCGACAATTTGTCACATTCCCTTTTCTTTGTTTTGCCTGGATAATCCTATCTGGATTGAGCAATGACAGTTACTGAACAAGTTATTAATTTTTTGTCTATTTTAATTAGATTCTCCTAGCTTTACTTTCTTCCCCCTCCCCATTCCATGCCTCCCTCCCTCAAAAGCGCTTTTACTCAGGATGGCATCGGAATGGTTTTTTTCTTCAATCATCGCACTGTAAGGGTGAGTATTGATTGAAATTTATTCCGTGCGATCAATGACTCGAACAGGAAGCGGACGTCATGGGAGCAAAAGCTGCCGGATAGGTTGGAAGAATACGCTACCGGATAGCATGGTTTGCCAGGGTACGAAAGTCATTTTCCCAGCTCTTTAGTTTGTCATGCGCATGGCGGCGCTGGGTGGCGTTGGTGCTGTTGTGCATCTGCGCAATGAAAGCGCAGTTGTACTCGGTCAGTTTCACCTGGTAGGCGCGGTAATCGTCATCAGCAGAGCGCTCGACGCGTTCGACCAATACGCGCAGTGCCGCAACGACTTGTTCGGTTTCTACCGGTTCAGCGGCCAGGCGGCGCAGTGTCAACAGTGTTTCGTGCTGACGTCGCTGGCGCTCGATCAACCAGGCTTCTGGGTCGAAAGGTGACGCTGCAATGTTGGTAGTAATCAGGCGCCGCTGCGCCTCGTCAATGCTGCCGTAGAGATTCTCAATGCGTTTGATGGTGCGTTTGGCCGATGCCTCCCGTCGTTCTTCGATATTCGGTTGCAGGTGGTCGCGCCGCAGTTCTTCGTTACCCTTGCTGTAGTGTTTCTCCATGTGCTGCCATTGTGCTTCACCCAAACCCGGCACCAACGGTGCGCCGAGCTGCAGCATCTGATCGAACGCTGGTGCCACGGTGTTTCTCAGTTCTTCAGACCAACCACAAACCTGTGCCGGTGTCACGGTATCATCAAGCTGGTTGCTCAGCTTGGCTAGCAAAGCCGCGTATTCGGGAAGCTGCGTTTTGCGGTGCCAATCAAACCACCGGCGGATTGCCTCCTTGGCGTGCGGTGTCTGTTCGCTGCTAAAGTTGACGTAGCCATCGAGCCACCACCAGACCAACTGCGGCCCTTGATCGTAACCGAGGCGCAACATACTGCAACTGCCGAGCAGGAGCAGCAAACAGATCAATACGCCTCTCGCAAGAGACATCCGCAAGGAATTCCACGTTGTACTCATCGGTTGCAAACCAAAATATGAAAGAAGGGGCTTACGATAATGCATTTTGGTTTTCACGAGACAGAAATATCCATAGTTTTTTACAGCGATAGAAATTTATACCAGTCTGGACTCAATTGTTAGGATTAATCGCTTATAAGCGATAATATTACTACCCTTTGAGCATTCATTTCAGCATTGAAATCCATTCCTCGGCTTTTTTATATCCATGACCCCATGTGTAGCTGGTGCTACGCATTTGGCCAAAGCTGGTCTGCGTTGCAACAGGATTTACCGCGAGATATGGAGATTGTATACCTCGTTGGCGGGCTCGCGCCGGATACCACAGAACTGATGCCGCTCGCGCCGCAAAAAATGGTGCAACAGGCATGGCAGCGCATCGAGCAAACGGTACCCGGTGTTCACTTCAATTGGGATTTCTGGTCACGAAATACGCCGATTCGTGCGACTTATCCGGCTTGCCGGGCTGTTTTGGCAGCCAAAAAGCAGCGGACGGAAGCTGAACCGGAAATGATACGTGCCATACAGACCGCTTATTACCAACAAGCGAAGAATCCATCACTGCCGGAAACCTTGCAAGCTTGCGCCCGCGAGATTGGATTGAACGAAGAAGTTTTTATCGAAGATCTGACAAGCCCGGCGATAGAAAGTGAACTACAGCATCAAATACAACTGGCAAGAAGCATGGATGTCTATTCCTATCCGTCTTTGCGGCTGGTACATAACAGTACCGTGTTTCCGATTGCTATCGATTATTTGGATCATCGAACCATGTTGGGTGAAATAAAACAATCGAATCTATAGTAGTCCAGACTTGATCTGATATTGATTGACTGAATTAGAACCATTGCGGGCATTTGTTCGAGCCTAAAACGGCTCCCGACCAGGGCTAGAACCTTGGGATCTGCGGATTAACAGGTATTATAAGTATCTATTTTATTAATTTAATACCCGATAGCACTCACTAATATACGCAGATAATCGCCAGATTTGTCACGTTGAAAAAATAGAATATCCAGTGATGTCTCCAAGATCATCTGACGAGTCGATTGATTCCTTATGTGACTTGTTGGAATCTATTTTATCCAGCTAGTCTTAATCCTGCTCGGTTTTCAATATTTTTCCGTTAGCATCCAATTCAAGTTCGAGTTTCTTTCCTTCCGACTTGATTTCGACCTCGTAAGCAATAACCGTTCCATCTGGCTTCATTACTTTTTCTGCGTCTTCAATGGTTGCTTTCGGATATGCCTTGGAAATAGCCTGAACTATTGATTCGGGCAACGCCTTAGCATCGAGAGTTTCTTCTATTTGTACAATTACTCCATCAGAGTCATACAGAACTTCGTATTCTCTATCGTTTTCCTTGAATTCCACTTCATAAACAGCTTTTCCATCGATTATTTCTTTCTCGAATTCTATTTCTTTGGCATTTGGATAAGCTTTCTCAAAAGCTTCGAGTACCGTTTTTGGTACTTGCTGTTTGCTTACTTCCTTTTCACCTGCATTCGCCTGACCGAATACTATCAATAAGATGATTGCTATCGTTGTAATCCAAAATTGCGTTTTCATAAAATATCCTTTGGCTGGAGCCAATTACTGATTAAAATTCGTCAATCCATTTACATTTTCTGAATGTGATCGGAAAAAAGAACAACGAAAAAATTTCGTTGTTCTCTGTCTACTCTTTGGATGAGTGATTGTCAATATTTAGAAGTATAAGAGAGGACGTAAATGTATTAGATTGCAACTAATCCGTATTCACAATGATTTATTGTCACGATCTATTAATAACCAATTGATATTAATTGTAATTAATATGATTAATGGGTGTTTTAATTAACTGTTTCTATTGAAAATATATCCGCTAGTGCTTGCCAATAATCGTCAGATTTGTCACGTTTCTTTTGCAATAATCTGGAAATCAAATAACTTCTTAGTATAGCTGCGCGATGGGCAAACATTTTGATTAAATCTCTGCAGGTCTAATCCTCCGTTTGCAACGGAGTGCTTTACAACTCTAGCTACATCAAGCTACCTTGACTCAAGAAAAGATAAATCTTTAGTGCGAATCTATTTTTTACGGATAATGTAATAGAGACACAATTCATAGCTTATCGGGAGATATTTCTTGTAATAAATAACCGCTCTCAGCTATTTTGAAATTTTCTTGTAGAGTTTGACGGGAGCCATCCGTTTTTTCCGCATACGAAGATTGAGCATCTCTACTGTGACGGAAAAAGCCATAGCAAAATAAATATAGCCCTTTGGCACATGTACACCGAACCCCTCCACCATGAGTGTGACGCCCACTAAAATAAGGAATGAAAGAGCAAGGATTTTGATCGTAGGATGTTCATCCACAAAGTCCCCGATAGTTTTTGCTGCCATCAGCATCACGATTACTGCCAGAATAATAGCAATCGCCATGAGAGAAACCTGATCGACCAGGCCGATCGCCGTGATGACTGAATCCAATGAGAATACGATATCCAACACCGCAATCTGGAGCAGCGCCGTTCCCAGGCTGGTGACTACAACCAAACGACCCGGTTCTTCTATTCCTTCCAAGCTGTTATGGATTTCATGCGTAGCTTTGGCGACCAGAAACAGACCGCCACCAATCAGAATCACATCGCGTCCTGAAATCTCATATGAAAACAATGTAACCCACGGTTCAGTTAATCCCATTACCCAGGAGATCGAAAATAGCAAAGCCAAGCGCGTGATCATGGCAAGGCCAAGCCCCATCCTTCTGGCAAACGCACGTTGACTTTCGGGAAGGCGCCCGACAAGTATGGAGATAAATATAATGTTATCGATCCCGAGAACAATTTCTAGTGCAGTTAATGTGCCTAATGCTATCCACGCTTCAGGACTTGTCAGCCATTCAAATATCAAGGTTCCCTCTTCTTTCTTTTGACGGTCATAAACTGTGGACGTAACTCACTTTTAATTGTTCATCGAGCCCAAGGCTGATATCAGCAGGTTAGCTCAGTTGGTTTTTCATAATATTTCTCAACAGACCCGCCTTACTGCAATACAGTAAGCATAAATACCTTTCTAAGCAAAAATAAACGTACTGATAATCCATTGTGTTGTCAAAAACACAGATGAGTGTTTCAAAAAAGGTTTATCTTCTAGCAGGCCGTTGAAAAACTATCTGCGTTGCCGCTGCGGTGTTAAAAACAGGCTCAAAATGCTCATTTATTAAGTATAAACTGCGCTTTTTCGCCTGTTTTTTGCCTTGCATCGGCTGCCTCGAATACGTTTTTCAACAGCCTTCTAGACGAGATTATAAGGGACAGATTATGAAATGGCTCGCAGGAATTATTATATTGATTTTGCTAGTAGTATCAGAAAAATTTAGAAAATTTGCAGGGGTTTTTGTTTTGGTATGTGCGGTTGGTGGTTTGTTATTTTGGCAGTATCAAGAATTTGAAAAGAATAAATCCAGAAACAGGATTTCGCCTTCAGAGTTAGTTTTAAAAAATATCTCATTTAAGCTCTCACACAGTAGCTATGAAATGACGGGGCGTATAATCAATAACTCTGAAAAATTTACTTTGAATGGTGTGCAATTAAAAATTACCATTAAAGATTGTGCGAATAACGATCCTATTGATTGCATTATTTTTTCAGAAAAAAACGAATATATTTATGTCCATATTCCACCCGAACAAGCCAGAGATTTCAGAAGAGATATTTCGCTATATTCGGATCAGAATAAAGAGGATAGGTTAGTTTGGGATTATTCGATTGAATATGCGGAGTCAGAATAGAGGGAGTTTGTAATTTAGGAGCCTCTGAATAACTCACTCTTGTCATTCCGAACAGAGTGAGGAATCTTTGGTAATCAACAGCATAGATTTCTCGCTATGCTCGAAATGACAGTTATTCAGAGATTCCTTTAAGATATTGATCTTTTTGATTGGGTGCGCCATCCATCCAGCCGATACCTCACACTTAGAAAATCGTTTAACTGGACTGGTAAAGTTTACTTACCCCACTTAGTTTACGGATAAAATCCTTCCGTTAATAAAATAAGGAATCCACCATGAAGATCAACCAAGGAACGACTCAGCCACTACATCGCCGTAGCCTGGAAAACGAGATAATCACTGCAGTAGTCGTATTGTACTTATTTCTTGCAGTAATCATGATTATGGTGCATTACCTACAGCCTTCCGGGCAAGAAACGGCAACATCGTCAACATCGCTCTCCCATAGCGAAAAATCAACTGACAAGTCAAAAGGCGAATAAAAATGCTTGCCAGCACATCCGAGAAAGAGGAGAAACTAACCCATGATCCACAGCATCATTAAAACTCAACAATCATTTTCTATTGTGCATGGCATGCCAGAACCAGAAAATGATCGTGATGTCGTTTGGCTTGACGTTGCCGCACCAACCGTGGAAGAGAGCGCAATGTTGCGCCAGCGTTTCGGTATCGACACCGGCTCAAAAAACAGCAGTGTGACAGAGGACGACAGTTTCCTCTATATGCGCTCCTATTTGTTGACACTGGACGCGAATGAGGTCCCATGCTTTGGACACGTCACCTTCGTTCTCGGACAACAAGTGGTAGCCACCCTCAACAATGAAGAGGGTTTTCACCAGTTCTCGATCGCATTACAACGCTTGAACCGCAAGCAGGCCAATGCCCAAAGCCCGAAAGAGGTGTTGCGAGTACTGCTGCAAGTAGCTAACGATAGCGCCGACACCGCCATTGACCGCATTGCTGATGAACTCGAGCGCAGTGCCAAGGAGATTTCCGAAATATCGGATGGGTACAACGCACAAGGAAAAGAAATGGGAGTGACGGATCTTCTGGGGACGATGCGAAGCTTAAACGAGACTGAAGAACTCATTTCGAAATGTGTGGAGGCTCAGTTGTCACTGGCGCGTGCAGTGCGCTACCTAGGTGGCGAGGTTGATAACGTCACCGAGGCGGAGTTGCAAGCGGTAGTCAACGAACTCGCAGGCGATGTCGTTGGGGTCAAGGAACATGCTTATTTTGAGCACGAGAAGGTACGCTATCTACAAAACGCCGTCACAAATATTTTGAACATCAAGCAGAACCAAATAGTTAAGGTATTCACTATTATTACCGCCGTTTTCCTTCCGCCTACACTAGTTGGCACCTTCTATGGGATGAACTTCGCTGTGATGCCAGAGCTGTCATGGCAACATGGTTTCATTTACTCAATGATGTTAACTCTCGGTGCCGCGTTACTACCGCTTGCCTATATCAAGAAAAAAGGATGGTTGCGATAATTGCACGACCAATCACCTCCAAGGACGGTCGAGAGGCGCTATTTACAGCTGCCGGAAACCTTGCAAGGTTGTGCCAGCGAGATTGGATTGAACGAAGAAGTTTTTGTCGAATATCTGACAAGTCCGGCGATAGAAAGTGAATTGCAGCATCAAATTCAACTGGCAAGAAGCATGGATGGCTATTCCTATCCGTCTTTGCGGCTGGTACATAACAATACCGTGTTTCCGGTTGCGATCGATTATTTGGATCATCGAACCATGCTGAGTGAAATTGTAGTAGCTCAAGCTTGATCTGATAGCTTCAGAAGTTATCATCCATTCAATCTGACATTGGTTGACTAGCGTCGATCCAATGCAGTCTGCGAGACTTAGTGATCGATGGCGGCTTACATCGCCCAAGGCTGCGATATATCCATCTATCTTCGATCATAGACAGCCTTGAGCTGCAATATTTTTTCCGAATGAGTTTCGGATCGCTTATACTATCTATTCACTAATATATTCATATATTAATTCAAATGTATGTCACTGCACGCTGAGACTATTCGAATGCGACTATTTGGTGGGCCGTTATCCGCTCGCCAAATATCTGAAATTATTGGTGTCAGTCAACCAACGATCTCCCGCACTCTGACCGAACTTGGCGATGAAATTGTTCGGATTGGCGCTGCGCGATCTATTCATTACGCGCTACGCGATGCCACACGCGGATTGCCGGACTTCCCGGTCTACCGGGTCGATGCAGAAGGCCGGATACGTCAACTGGGAATGTTGATTCCAGTGCGTCTGGAAGGGTTCGTTATGTGCCAAGAGAACGGAGTCACTCTCCATAGCCACGGTTTGCCATGGTGGTTGTTTGACATGCGTCCCCAAGGGTATCTCGGTCGAGCATACGCTGCTCGTTACGGCGCTGAACTGGGGCTTCCGGAACGGCTCACAGACTGGACCGATACCCACGCCTTGCGGGCGCTGCTTGCGCATGGCCATGATGTGGTAGGGAATCTGCTGCTGGGCGATATTGCGCGGGATCGTTTTCTCGCCGCTTCCGTTCCCGATCCAATCGAGGAGAAACAAAAGGCCAAAGCATATACTCGGTTGGCAATAGAAGCCGCTCGCGGTGAGAAACCTGGATCGTCAGCCGGAGGCGAGCAACCAAAGTTCACCACCTTCGCCATAACGCCCGATGGACCCCGGCACGTCATCGTGAAGTTCAGCGAGATGGAAGAAAGTCCTGTGAGCGAACGCTGGCGCGATCTGTTGCTAGCCGAACATCTCGCGCTGGATACGCTCCGCGAAGCCGGTGTCCCTGCCGCCAAAACACGGATAGTGGATCACGGCAGCCAACGTTTTCTTGAAGCGGAGCGTTTTGACCGTATCGGCAACTTGGGCCGGCGTGCACTATGCTCCTTAGCTGCGCTGGACGCCGAATTCGTTGGCGCAGGCACAGGGGGTTGGCCCATCATCGCCCGCCGGCTGGCGGCTGACGGTCAGATTCGCCAAGAAGCAGCGGATCGTGCAGATCTCCTGTGGGCTTTCGGCACCCTGATCGGTAATACCGACATGCACAGCGGCAATCTGTCATTCGTCTCCGAGCATGGCCGCCCTTATGATATTGCACCGGCTTACGATATGACGTCGATGACCTTTGCACCCCGCAGTGGTGGCGGGCTACCGAGCACCGTGTCCGAGGCCAGCATTTGCGCTAGTGTGACTAACGAAACCTAGCGATACGCTGAACAACTGGCTCGTGTGTTCCTTGCTCAGATGAAGGCGAGCACAGGATTCAGCCACCGGTTCGGATCGTGTATCGCCGCACTTGAGGACCACATCAAGACGGCCAGTGCTAAGATTGACCGGCTAGGATGAATGTGTAGAGACCTTTGCACGGCTACGATCCTAGGGTAATCACCACAATACGCCGTCCGTGCCATTCAGACCGCTTATTATCAACAAGCGAAGAATCCTTCGCTGCCGGAAACCTTGCAAGCTTGCGCTCGCGAAATTGGATTGAACGAAGAAGTTTTTATCGAAGATCTGAGAAGTCCGGCGATAGAAAGTGAATTACAGCATCAAATGCAACTGGCAAGAAGCATGGATGCCTATTCCTATCCGTCTTTGCGGCTGGTACATAACCAATACCGCATTTCCGGTTGCGATCGATTATTTAGATTATCGAGCCATGCTGAATGAAATAAAAACAATCGAATCTGTAGTGGCTCAAACTTGATCTGACAGCTTCAGAAATTAATCGTCATTTAATCTGACAGTGATTGACTGAATTCGATTCATTGACGGCATTTGTTTGAGCCTAAAACGGCTCACCAAAACGGATAAATCTGGTAACTGGGAAGTATACATTTGCTAATTTAATTATTTCTTCATTAATTAAATTTCTATTCTTTTTTACGCTCATTTGCGGCAATTCCTATTGCATCTTGAATATGTAATTTGTTAATTTTTAGTCTTTCACTAAAAACTGATGGATCTTGCTGAGTAAGGAATGAGTATAGCTTTCCCGATTCTCGGAAATAACGTAACGCTTTTTGGGGTTGTTTCCAGTGCATATTTACACCACCTAATAATTCTAGAGTATTTGCTACTTCAGCAAGATACTCATGTGGATTCGATTTTGCTAATTTACGATATATATCTAAAGCTTCTTGGAGGAATTCTTCCGCTTCTTTTCGGCGATCACGTTCAAGTGCGACAAGATTTCCTAGATATCTAAGCGTCAATCCCACTTCAGGTAAATAAACCTCAGGATTATTTTCAGCTAGTTCCCTTTGAAATTTTAAAGCCTTATGATGAATTCTTTCCGCTTCACCGTGACGATTACGCCTACTATCTGATGCTACCAAGTTACCTAGGTTTCTGAGCACTAATGCTTTGTCAGATTGATAATATCTATCTTGATTATTTGTGAGCAGAGATTCGTACATTTTTAAGGCTTCATTTAGTAATCTTTCAATAGAATCAAAGTAGAGATTTCTGTCTTTTTGAATCAGTATGTTACATAGATTGTTGATTGCTGCTGCAGCAGCGTAAAGAGCCTTACCTGATTTAATTTTGTTATGTACATCACGGCAAATTTTTATGGCATCTTCGAATAATTTTCTAGCTTCATCGAAGCGGTTACGATCATCACTTATCAGTAACCCCAGATTAGTGCGCGTACCAGCTTCATCAGCACGGTAGTTATCAATATTGTTCTTTGTTAGTTCAAGAAAAATTTCTATAGATTCACAGTAATACGCTTCCGCTTGGTCGCGGCGGCTTACTTTATGAGAAGCAATACTTCCCAGATTGGTAAGTATGATAGCTACTCCGGGTAAATACGTAGCTAAATCATTTTGCGCAAGATTCTTACAAACTGGCAGTGCATCCAAGAATACTTTTTCTGCATCATCAAATTTTTTTTCACTTTGTAAGAAGCAAGCGTAATTACACAAATACTGAGGCGTATAGTTAAGTTCTAATGCCTCCTCATAGTATTGTTGTGTCGTAGGAATACGTTGATCGCCTAGTTGATAATTAAATTCAGCGAGTCTTGCTCTCAGCAAAAAATCTGCAGCCAGATCATTGATCTGTGTACTAGATTCTTCTAGCTGTTTCTTGATTTGTTCATTTTTCTTAAGTAAGGCTTGTTTTTCCTGACCCATTTCATTTGCATCTAGGGCCTGTTGACATTTTAAGATAACTATTTAATAAATAGAAACAAACTTGTAATATAGGTATTCCTATAACACCAATAAAACAAGTTTGCGATG
>NZ_JAYUWI010000042.1:0-18902 GCF_043753625.1 Nitrosomonas sp. | reverse complement strand
TCTCGCTCAAGCACGTCGATAACCATGACCACCTCAGGTTGGCGCAGATGCTCAACATACTACCGGTAGTGGGCTTGGGAGACAACCGGATAAGCACGGTTCGTTGTTTCCAGCCATACGGTCAATGCTGTTCGCATGACTGAAGTAATGGAGAAGTTTCAGGATGCATTTAGCTTCCTCTTTGCCAAACAAAGCTTCTGCTTTTTGATCAACAGTCTCTTTAAGGTCCCCGGGCAATCTGGAGTAGGTGTAAAGCTCCACAAAACGACGTACTGCATTGGGGAGGAGCATCAAGTCTTCATGGTCTGTTTTATCTGGAGCATTATGGAACCTGTGAATCACTTCAAAAAGGAAGTGATACTCCGAGGCATATTTTGCTAGAGAATCAGGCATGTTGCCAAAGCTGGATGCCTGATTGCCAATGCGTTTGATCAGAAACAGGCGTGCTTGTTTCGGCTTATCCGGCCTAAGTTCCCGTAAGAAGTGAAAGAACTCGAAGTTGTGTGTGGAGATAAAGATTTGCTTGCGGGTGGTCATCCAAGTGCCTTTTTCCTTTTCCTTTTCCTGCCAGAAGAAGAGATCCCGAATGGCAGCGGTGACCTGAAAAATGTGATTGGCATCCAAGCTTGAGATCGGATCATCGATATAAACGATAGTTTCTTTGAATTGCTCAGGCTTGAGCTCTTTCAGCTTGGACAGAAAATAAGAGAAAGCTATGGCCGTTTTCTCTCCAGCACTGAGGTTTTTAGCAGGTTTTCCGTTCTTTCGGATAAGTTGAAACCGATCCTGCCCATCATCGGGTACGACCCTAATCTGTACAGCGTCACTCCCCAGCATGGAAGCCAATCGTTTGTTGATCTCTTCGCGGCCAAGTTGTGCATGGCTAATGATGGCCCGTAACTTATCGACCTCCTGCTGAACGATTTTTGCAAAGCGGTTGAGCCGTTCTTGTCTGGCTTTGAGTCGCTTTACCTTAGATTCATGACCAATCTTTGCCTGTTCGTCAATGAACTCCTGCACGTAATGGCGCTTGATCTTCTGGATGGCATCCTGCTTGGCTTTGTTGAAATTGGATGCGATTTGGTTGTTGTCGTCAATGACCTGGTTGATAGCTTGCACTACATTGGTGATGGCCTGGGCAAGGCTGTCAGGAAACGCCGTAGGCTCTTGGACCTTGAAGGGAGCATCAATTTTTCGCTGTACGTCATCGGCAAGCGTTCAATAGCTTTGTTGTAAGCTTCAATGGGTTTGAGCAGCAAAGCTGCTGCTCCGCGGAACTTGTCACGAAACTGCGGGTTAAACTCGGCTTCCTTGGGAAGTGGAAACAAAACCTTGGTCGCCTTGACTCGGTTGTGTAGTTGCTCGACCTTACTCTTGTGGTCGGCCAAATCTTTGGAAAAGTGGGTCTGCAATTCGGTCTGCCTGTGCTTGCTTAGATCGCCGCCGCAAAACTCGCACTTGTCCTTCTCTGAGTGTAGCGGAAGACCGGTCTCAATCCACCGCTCAATCAGCGGATTTTCTTCCAGGTGCTTGATGGTGTTGACAAGGCTCGGAGTTGCAGCAAGCACCGAAATGGCCTCTTTATACAGTAAATCGATGGATGGTGACGCAGCAAGACGTTCAATAGTGCCAGGCCGTTCGCTATCTGGTGTCAGAGCTAGCTTTAGATCATCACGAAGTTTGTGCTCGGCCTGAAGCTGTGAAGCGTCAAAGTTTGAGATCGTTTTGATGTCGTTGCCAAGATGGGTTGCGGTGTAGGCCTCAACCAAGCCAATAGTCTTCTTGATCTTAGCTGCTGCGGCTGTCCTGGCCGCTGAGAAGGCAGATTCGAGACCGCTTGCTGCGTTAGCAAAGGCTTTGACCTTCTCCTGCGTCCGTTTGTTCAGCTCCTCGCAGTGATCGAGCTTCTTCTGAGCCTCTTCGGATTCTTTTCCCAGGAGTAGGATCGGTTTGAAGCTTTGACCGGTGAAATTGAGGTTGTCTCGGACAAAGTCTTCATTGAAAACTTGCACAATCAGGTTTGATTGTGCAAAGTTTGTTTCAGTTATCGGGTCATTATCGGTCTCGAAGGTAAATGAACAATTCAAGAGATCGGGATTCGGCAGCTTGCTCTCTAACTGAGCGAACAGTCGCGAAAGCGTGGTCTTGCCTGAATAGTTCCAACCGTAAATGAGGTTTTTGACACCGAACTCTTGAGTTCCTGCTGGCTTGGTGTAATTCTCATAGACACCTAAACCTTTGATTTTTAAAATTCCCTTGATCACTTTCTTCCCCTATCGTTATCTACAATCTACCACGCATCGGCTATTGCCTTCGATAGCGGTGATCATCAAGGTAGCTAACTACAATTAGATTACAAATATAATACACACTCATCGTATAAAACAAATGACTATAGCCACCAATGAAATTGCACATCAACAAGTTTTAGGGCAATTCTCGATTGCAAGAAGAACTGGGGAAACACTAGAATAGTACAAAGATATTTTTGCATGTTGATCAATCTACTAATTTTCCGGTTTATGTGATCTCCTGAAAGAAGCCCCCTTTACCACCGCATACACTGCCGGAAGAATAATCAGCGTCAGAATCGTTGCCAAAACCATACCGCCGCCATTCGGCGCTAGGTATTCAAGCTGATTCCCGTGCCAGGGCATACGGATTTGGTTTGGCATTGCGCCTTTTCTCCCGACGGCAAGCTGATCGCATCAGCTTCCAATGATGGCACAACCCGGATCTGGTCCAGTCCGTAAGGAGATTGCCTGCAACTGCTGATGCATTTGTCCGAGCGGCAATGGGCAAGCTGGCATGCCGAGGGCTATGTTATCGACAACAGTCCGCAAGCCTGGCACTATTTACATGTCAGCGCCATCGACCCGGCCACGCAGCGGTTGCGGCGTTATCCGGTCGAAGTTTTGGGTGCATTGCCGCATGCCTATCGGTAGACAATCCTTGAAAAACCTATTCAAAGCCATCCATTCAAAACAAAACAAGCGGAAATTATCATAAAATAAACCCTATTGTAAAAAAGATGGGACGAAATAATGGCGGCTAAAAAGACAGGCCCCGCCTGGAGTGATGTAAAAGGAAAGCTGGTGAATTTTGACCGGGAGGGATTGCTGGATTTGGTACACGATTTATATTCAGCGAATAAGGACAATCAGATTTTTTTGCACGCCCGTTTTAATCTGGGCGGTGATGTATTGAAGCCCTACAAAGCAACCATTAATCGTTGGCTGTGGCCTGATATCCTCAAGAATCAAGACTACTCAGTGGCCAAAGCGAAGAAAGCGATTAGCGATTACAAAAAAGCGATCGGTCAAGCGGAAGGGCTGGCTGAGTTGATGGTGTATTATTGCGAGTGCGTAACCGGTTTCAGCAATAATGTCGGTATTGAGGATGAAAGTTACTTGGATGCGTTGGTGCGAATGTTCGAACAAGCGCTCAAAGCCGTCGCTGCTTTACCTGAGATACAACGCGATCCGTTATGGACGCGGCTGGACGCTGTCCGCCGCGTCAGTCACGACAACCTCGGTTATGGCGTGGGCGAAGACATGGATGACTTGCTGGCTGAATACAGAGTCGTTGGCTGACTATGACCCTGGTCTAGCCGTTCTTCAGCGCACGCTGTATCGAAATCCCCTTCACCACCGCATACACCGCCGGGAAAATAATCAGTGTCAGGATCGTAGCGGAAACCATTCCGCCCACCATCGGCGCCGCAATCCGGCGCATTATTTCAGAACCGGTTCCGGTGCTGAGCATGACCGGCAGCAAGCCGACCACGCTGCCCACGATGGTCATCATTACCGGGCGTATTCGATAGACCGCGCCTTGCACGACGGCTTCGTACAGATCCGTCAGCGTTACTTTCTCTGCGAGTGCTTTGCGCTGCCGGGAGATTGTGCTGAGCGACTGGTCGATAAACACCAGCATGACCATACCGGATTCCGCGGCAATGCCGATCAGGCCAATGAAACCGACGACTGCGGCGATGCTCAGGTTGTATTCCAGCCAATACATCAGCCAAATGCCGCCAACCAGTGAAAAAGGCACCGATAGCATGACGATCAGCGTTTCGGTCAATCGGCCGAAATTTAAGTACACCAGCAAGAACACCATCAAAATGGTAAGCGGCACAACCAGTTTCAATTTCTCAGTCGCGCGTTGCATATATTCAAACTGCCCGCTCCAGGTCGCATAGTACCCCGGCGGAAATTGCACTTGATCGCGCACGGCTTGCTGCGCATCGGCAATATAACCGCCGATATTGCGGTCGCGAATATCGACGAAAATGTAAGCAGACAGCAGCGCATTCTCCGTACGAATACTCGGCGGCCCCTGCACCAGCTTGACTTGCGCCAATTGACCCAGCGGAATCATCGTGCCACCCATCGCGGGCACCAGCACTTGCGTCGCTATGGCTTGCGGATCGCTACGCAGTTCGCGCGGATAGCGGATCGCCACGTCAAAGCGCTCACGGCCCTCGACCGTGGTGGTAATCACTTGCCCGCCCAACGCAACCGAAATAACCTCGAGCAAATCACCGACCGCCAATCCGTAACGCGCCAACGCCAGGCGATCGGGCTCGATATCCAGGTAATAGCCGCCGGTAATGCGCTCGGCATAGGCGCTGGCGGTACCCGGTACTGTTTTCACCACGGCTTCAATCTGCCGGGCAATCGCTTCGATTTCATCCAGATTGCTGCCGAACACTTTGATGCCGACCGGTGTGCGGATGCCGGTCGCCAGCATGTCGGTACGGTTCTTGATCGGCATAGTCCAGGCATTCGCGACACCGGGAATTTGCAGCGCTTGATCGAGCTCGGCGATCAGTTTGTCGATCGTCATGCCGGGACGCCATTCGTTTTCCGGTTTTAAATTGATGATGGTTTCGGTCATTTCCAATGGCGCCGGGTCGGTGGCAGTGTCGGCGCGCCCGGCTTTACCGAAAACAGAGGCGACTTCCGGGAAAGTCATGATGATTTTATTTTGCGTTTGCATCGTTTCCGCCGCTTTGGTCACCGAAATTCCCGGTAACGTGACGGGCATATACAATAGCGTGCCTTCGTTCAATGTCGGCATGAATTCCGTGCCCAATTTCATGGCCGGATAAGCGGTGGCAACCAGCACGCCTAATGCGATTACCAGTATGGATTTTTTCCAGCGCATTACCCCGGCCACAATCGGCTGATACCATCGAATCATGAAACGGCCCAGCCGATTATCTTCCTCGCGTGGAATCCGGCCGCGTATCAGCAGCAGGATCAACACCGGAACCAGCGTAATCGACAAGAGCGCCGCACCGGCCATGGCAAACGTTTTGGTATACGCCAGCGGCTGGAACATGCGCCCTTCCTGCGCTTCCAATGCAAATACCGGAAGGAACGACACGGTAATAATCAGCAAGCTGAAAAATAAGGATGGGCCGACTTCCTTGCAAGCAGCGATCACCGCATTCGTGCGTGACTCTCCCGGCCCGAGGCGCGCTAGATGTTTGTGCGAATTTTCAACCATGACGATCGCGGCATCAGTCATTTCCGCAATCGCCAGCGCAATACCCGCCAGGCTCATGATATTGGAATTGATTCCGAGTTGCGCCATGGCGATGAAAGCAATCAGCACGCCAATTGGCAACATGATAATCGCCACCAGCGCACTGCGCACGTGCATCAGGAATACCACGCAAACCAGCGCCACGATGACGATTTGCTCGATAAATACTTCTTTCAGCGTCGCAATGGCGCGGTGAATCAGCTCAGAACGATTGTAAATTGATTCAACCGAAACATCCTGTGGCAAGCCGGATCTGATTTCGTCAATTTTTGCTTCGAGAGCATGAATCACATCCAGTGCATTTTCACCATAGCGCGCCACCGCAATGCCGGAAACGGCTTCACCCTCACCATTCAGCTCAGTAATGCCGCGGCGTTCTCCGGGAATCAGTTCCACGCGGGCAATATCACGTAACAAAACAGGCTTGCCGATATGCGCCCTAACCACCAGATTCTCAAGATCGCTAATGCCGCGTAGATAACCCCGGCCACGCACCATATATTCCGTTTCCGCCAATTCAATGACGCGCCCGCCGACATCTCGATTGCTGGCGGCGATGACTTCAGTGATTCTTTTCAGTGGTATATCGTAGGCTTGCAGGCGGCGCGGATCGACCGTGATTTGATAGGTTTTAACAAATCCGCCGACGCTGGCGACTTCCGATATTCCGTGCGTGGTGGTTAGTTGATAACGCAAGAACCAGTCCTGAATAGTGCGTAATTCATCCAGGGTGCGATCCTTAGCGGTAACAACATATTGATAAAGCCACCCGACTCCGGTTGCATCCGGACCAAGCGCAGGCCGCACATCCCGAGGGAGTTGGTTTGCCGCAAAATTCAAATATTCCAGCACACGCGATCGCGCCCAATAAATATCCGTGCCATCTTCAAAAATGACATAAATAAACGAGACACCAAATGCAGACTGGCCACGCACCACTTTTGACCGGGGCACGGCGAGCATAGCGGTGGTGAGCGGATAGGTCACCTGGTCCTCGACCACCTGCGGCGCCTGTCCAGGATACTCCGTATAAATAATGACTTGTACATCGGATAGATCGGGAATCGCGTCGACCGGCATCTTCCATACGGCGTATATTCCCCAGCCAACAATAAAGGCTGTGCTTAGCAGCACCAGGAAAACATGTCGAATCGACCATTCAATAATGTACCTGAGCATATCAGTGCCTCCCGTGGTTGTGCGCACCGTCGGCTGCTTCCATGCGCACCAACACAAATTCACCGGCCGATTCTTCCGCTATCTCAAAGCTAATTTGCTGACCCGGCTTGAATGATTGGAGTAGAACCGGTTCCAGAAAGCGAAAATCCATCGTCATGGCAGGCCACTGAAGACTTTCAATCGGGCCATGCGCAATTGTAACCATCGCATGCGCTAAATCAATGGCTTTGATCGTTCCCTCGCCGCGATAGGTCATGCGGGAAGCGCTGGCAGTCTGTCCACTGGTGCTTGTTTCTTGATGGTTTTGTCCAAATCCACTTAATGCATTCTTGAAATTGCTTTCCGCATCGATCAGAAAATTCGCCTTGACCACCACGGTTTCTCCGGCTCGAAGCCCACCCAGCACTTCAACGTAACCATCGGCATGCATGCCGAGCTTCACCGTGCGCGGCTCAAAGCGGCCTGCTCCGAGATCGATCAATACCACCCGGCGGGTACCGGTATCCAGTACTGCAGAATCAGGTACCGTTAACACTTTATCTTTGCTATGAAACGAAGAAAATTCGACGTGCGCATACATCGCAGGCTTTAACAGACCACCGGGATTGGCAAGAATAATACGTACGATGGCTGTGCGCGTTTCGGGCGTCACCGCCGGGTATATAAATGCCACTTCGCCGTTGAAGACTTTATCGGGATAAGCATCTATTCGAACAGTAGCCAATTGACCCGGATGAATAAGGCCGAGATCCTGTTCGAACACATCAACCAGCATCCAAATACTCGACAAATCTGCAATTTGATAAAGCATTTCTCCCGGCATAAAGCGCTGCCCCATGACCGCTTGCTTTTCCAAAACCACACCATCAACTTTTGCGCGTAACGTCATGTATTGCTGCACTTCACCGGTTTGCTGCAGGCGCCGCAACTCAGCTTCTGCGATGTCCCAATTACGCAGTTTTTGCAATGCGCCAGCAATTAGTCGTTGCATGGCAGCACGCACGTCCTGATTGCTGTCGGCAACGGATTGCAGTCCTCTTACCGCAATCAGGTATTCCTGTTGCGCGGTAATCAGATCAGGGCTGTAAACATCCATCAAGGCATCGCCTTTTTTTACCACTTGCCCTGTGGTATTAACATACAACCGGTGAATCCAGCCTTCAAACTTGGTCACCACGTTGTATTGTTTGCGCTCATCGATCTGAACCGTCGCTACCGCCCGCACGGTACGTATCAGTTCGCGCAATATTGCTGCTTCCGTGCGCACGCCCAGTTTCTGCACTTTTTCCGTGCTAATGGTCACGACGTTTTGATCCGAAGGCGATTCGTCACCGTCATAAACCGGCAGATAATCCATTCCCATCGGATCTCTTTTAGGTACTGGAGAAGTATCGGGCAGGCCCATCGGGTTGCGATAGTACAAAATTTTCTTGGTTTTTTCCGGTTGGGCTGTATCGCCATGAGCAAATTTCTGCGATTGCGTGCTGCCCCACCAATAACCAGCGAACATCAAGGCGACCACTGTTAAGGCAAGCAACAATAATTTAACGATTGATTTCATGGGAGATTCCATTATCTGTGTTCATCATGTCGCTTGCCGACCAACAGTTCGATTTCCGCCAACGCCTTGTGGTAACTTGTGATTGCGGCAACCAAGCTGGTTTCGTAATCGAACACGGTCATTTGGTTATCCAGAACGGTCAGAAAATCAACGCGATTCACCTTGTACGCTGACAATGACGACTCAACGGTCAGCCGCGCTTGCGGCAGGATGGTCGATTGATAAAGCTGCGCCGATTTGTAGCTTTGCTCCGCAATGGCGAGCTGTTGCCGCGATGTGGCGGCGATCTCGTTGATTTGCGCCTGGTGCAGGCTCATGGCCTGGTCGCGTAACGCCAATGCTTCCGAAACGCGCGGCTCCAGCTTGCTTTTCCGCCATACTGGCAGATTCATGGTCACGGTGAAACTGACCTCGTCGGCGCGCCCGGTGCCGTCCAACCGGCTTTCGCGTTGTCCGTACATCAAGCGCGGCGTGAAGTCAGGGTAATAATCTTTTTGCGCCAGATCCAACACTTTGTCGCTGCGCGCGATCAAACTTTTCAACGCCAGCAAGCGCGGACGCTGAATCAAGGCGGCCTCATACAATGCTTCCAGTTTCAAAGCCGGTTCATGGTAAAGCTGTACCGGCAGCGGCGCCGGTGCTTTACTGCCCATGCCGCGCCCCAGCGCGCGCAGCAGATTCGCTTCGAACATGGGCTGCTCACGCGCGAGGCCGATCAGGCGATCCATCATCCGCGATACTTGTGTCTGCGCTTTCAACACATCGGCCTGACTGCCTTGGCCGACTTGATAACGTTCTTCCGCAATGCGCAAAAAATGTTCGAGAGTTTGCTTATTCTTCTCGACCAGCTTAATCAGTTCGAGCGTGAGTCCGAGATCGAAATAGGCAGTTTTGAGGTCATGCACGATGCGATTGATGGTTTCCTGATAACCATACTCGATCGCCTCTGCATCCTTGCTGGCTACCGCCTCGCGCAAATCGCGTTTGCCTGGAAAAGGCAATGCCTGTGCCAACCCGATCATTTTCATCGTCATATCTTCAGTACGAAAAGGTGATGCGGCAATCGGCATATACAACACACCGATTTCAACTTGCGGATCATCCAATGCACCTGCCGGCGCGACCCTTTGCTGTGCGGCTTGATGTTCCTGAGCCGCGGCTCGGATTTCTGGGTTATTTTTCAGAGTTTCCGCGATCAAATCAGATAACAGCGGGGTGTTATGCACCAGAAGTGCGTCCTCGGTTGCTCTTTCAATTGACTTAGAAAAAATAATCGAACGAGATTCTTGTGCTTGAGCGGTTATCGCGGTAATTGCCCCTATTAATGCGATCATACCTGCGCGAATCATCGGAGCCTCCTCATCGGAGCCGATTGGATTTGAACAAAAAATATTAAATACATCAATGCCTCCAGACCGTAATCAATGATATTGCCATGGCAGAAAACCTGCCGGCAGGTTATCGAATAGGGTTAGCGTGCAAGTTCGCCAATGCTACTTGGTGTCCTGCGGCTCGCTTAATATCCCCTACTCTCGCGCTGGCGCGCAAACAATTAGGATTAGGCGGCTAGAGGTGGGCGTTGCGGCTGTTCGGGTACAAATGAAATAAAACTGGAATGTAATGAAGTAATAGCGGAAGTGTGATTAGTGAGTACTGGCGCAGTATAGCCCGACAGAATCGGCGTATTGCTATAGGCGTCACAAGCGGTATCGCTGCATGGCAAGCTGGCTAATAAGTGATCGGATGTATTATCAGCCGTTTGCTTATGACAGCCATCGTGATGATGGCTGTCAATAGTTATTGTTGATTTGTGATGATGACTGTTAATATTTTTTTCCTGTACACACACTGACAAGACAGCTGCTGCAGCACCTTGCAATGGGAGCCAGAGCATGAAAAAAACCAATAACCATTTGTAGTTGCGTGCTTTCATTTTTTTAGTATAAACGATTTCCAGGCTTGACAAACAAAATCTTCAACCATTAATGTTCTTTATCAACGTAGCCAATTAGACGCGCTCAATTGCTGGAACTGCTCCTCATAACGATTTGCCTTAAACTGATCACCGGCAAGCCTTGCCGCCTGCTCAGCGCGAAATACACCGTTGCGGCGATTCGGTGTACGGATTAGCGAGGTTTCGAATTCCTTCAGCGCTTCACCGGGTTGCTTCAATTCAAGCAGTAACTCGCCCAGCAATTCCCTGGCGGGTACTATTGCGCTCGGCGTGACATTGTCTTTTTCGGTCGAGTCTTCCAATTCAGCCGAAGCGCGCATCAGTTTCACCGCTTCTTCCGTTCTGCCTGCCGCATAAGCAATCCAGGCCGCCACTGCCAGACGCTGAATTTCAATTTGATCAACCGGATAGCCTTTATTTGTCGCTTTATCGGCATCGCGCAATACCTCCAGCCGTTGCAGACTGTTTCGGGCAACATCCGCTTGTCCGCTTCTGGCAGCGCCCAAGCCGCGGGCAAAATGCGTTATAGCCTCGCACCAGCCAAATTGATTCCAGGGAAAATCGGCCGGACTAACGGTTAATCCCGCGGCCTCTCGCCATTCGCCGCGCTCCAGCGCATACCGCGCCGGAATCGCCGCGAATGCATAAGCAGAAGTGGTATTTTCCGGCTGCGCTTTTTGAATACCGTGCAGTTCTTGCAGGATTTCCCTGGATTTTTCCGTTTCACCGGTCTGCAGATGGGCGTACATCATATAGTCCATAAAGTGAAACTGCTGATCCCAGGTTCCGTTCACAGCATTTTTCCGTGCATAGTCTTTTGCTGCATGGTACGCCGCCAGATTGGATTGCGCCGCCTCCGGCCACTGTCCCAGCCGGATGAAAATGTGCGACGGCATGTGCAACGCGTGCGGCACGGCCGGAGCGATCTTCGCGTACGTTTGGGCTGCGCTGAGCCCGAGCCCGGCCAGGCCGGGATAATCGCTGCCGTGGATGATGTAATGCGCCACGCCGGGATGACCCGGTTCGTGCTCCAGCACCTTTTGCAGTAAACCCAGCGCCTTCTTCTGTTTGGCATAAGTCTTGTCTTTTGGAGCAGCCGTGGAGATCAGCGCCAGGGCGTAAAACACCGCGGCTTCCCGGTCATCCGGGTTTTGCATCCAGACCTGTTCCATGGCGTCCTGATAAGCGATCTTCCGGGCACCGTAATCTGCTTTCTCGTCGCCTTGGTACAAGGATGCAACCGCTGCAAGATAGGCTTTTTCCCGCTCCGTTTTGATCACCCGCTTTTCCGCTTGTTGCAGCGCTTCGCGCCCCTGCTGCAATTCCGCTGTGACCGGGGGTGTTGCCCATAACTGGGGATAGAGGCTCATTGCAACACCCCAGTAGCCCATGGCGCAGGCGGGATCGGTAACGGTCACTTGACGGAACATCTTTCCGGCCTCGTCGTACCAGAAGGAATGCAACATCGCGACCGCCTGATTAAACTGTGCCTGCGCTACCGGCGAGCATGAAACCGGAAAAGTGACTTTTCCCAATTTTTCCTCATCCAAAGCGCCTGAATGGTGGTGATCGCCGTCTGCCCGCAACAAACCCGCGGACATCAAGGCAAGGATAAAAATAATGGATACGGCTGTTTTCATGGTATACCTCCAACGATTGAAATAGATCACCGGGATAAATAATCAGAGTTATCCCGATGACATCGGGTTATTGGCCACCGCGCGGCATTAACCGGCGCACATGGGCTAGCGGACGGTTCGCGCTGCGTGTCTCGATAACCGCTTGCGCGCTATCTTCACCGGCCAAAGATGCCAGAATCGGACATTCCGGGCGATCATCGCCGTGGCAATGCGTCATCAATTGCGACACCGCTTGAGCCATCGATTCCAGTTCAGTGATCCTCTCCTTCAACTCAGCCAGGTGCGCTGCGGCAAGCTGCTTGACCTCGCGCGCCGGCCGTTGCCGGTCGTGCCATAACGACAGCAGTTGCTTGATTTGTGCGGTACTAAAACCGGCCGTGCGCGCCCGGCGGATAAAACGCAAGGTATGAATGTCGCGTTCATCGTAATGGCGATAGCCTGAGTAAGAACGCGCCGCTTCCGGAATGAGACCGGTCGCTTCGTAGTGGCGGATCATTTTTGCCGATAAGCCTGAAGCGCGTGCTGCCTGTCCAATATTCATGCCGTTACCTCAATGATAAGCATGCGCAAGCGCATGACCGCGGCCTCGCGCGATGAGCCAGCGATTGACCGGAAAAGCGGCAATGCCTGCAATGACCAAGGCACTCGCCAGGCTGCCCCAGAACAGCAACGAATCAAGCGATGCATTCATCGCGCCCGGGATCATTAACATCATCAGATTATCGGTGATCTCCATGATCGCAATAGAAGCCGTATCGGCTGCGAGAGCGGTACGCATGGCCGCCTTGTAGCTGTACCCCGCGCGTAGAATAGGCAGCATGGTCAACAGGTAACCGGATAGAAAAGCGAGCGTTATCGCAAGCGCTATCGTTTCCTCACTGCTCCAGCCCAGTGCCGTTCCAATCACCATACCGGCAACCTCACCGATCGCACAGCCTGACAAGCAATGCACGGTGGCCATGAACGCAACCCTGTTCAATGATTGTTCGTTAGCCGTAGGATGATTATGATGTAAATGGTTTTTCATGTTCAACTCCTGTATCAATTTTTTGTGGAGTCTTAATGCTAAACCTTCCCATAGTTGGAATGTCAAGCATTAAATCTCAGCATGCATTGATAGCCGAATCCCTCTGCTTTGATTCCCCCATTGATATCAATGAAACTCTGGTGCAGAAAAATCATCTCTTTATCAAAGCGCGGATTCTTGCGCAAACAAATTACTTGTTGCACTCAGCAACTCATTCCATTACAATAATTGCAACAATGTTGCGTTTATTTAAGTATGTTTATGTCTAATAAGCTTCACAGTACCGCTGAGGCATTGATCCGGCACAGCGGCGGCAGAGCAACAGTAGGCAGAATCAGAATTCTGGCCATTTTTCTGGCAGAACAACAAGCGATTACGCACCGGGAAATTGAACAGCGTTTGCCGCAAACCTTGCAACTGGATCGGGTGACTTTATATCGCGCGCTGGGATGGCTCGTCGATAAAAATCTGATCCACAAAGTAACCAGTGATGATCGAGCTTGGCGTTATCATGCCAACCGGGGATTGCATTCACATCAGCATGCACATTTCAAATGTACCCATTGTGCACAGGTGATCTGCCTGAGTGATTTGCCGATTGAGCGAAACTGGCCTTTACCGATTGGCTATCGATTTCAAGAAATTGAGCTGACGGTGAAAGGCCTTTGTGCCGATTGCAGTTAAAAAATTCACTTTACAAAATAAAAGGTCAAGTGATTTTCTATGGCTAGAAAACCAATTTGAATTTCCAATGATGCGCAAAAGCTTATTTCTAATTTTGACGTTAGCATTATTGTCTGTGCCGATCTTTTCGATGGCACATGCTTTCACACATTTCGCACAAACCGATATGCTCGATGTTACTGAAACCGAGACTGATAATGGCGCTGATCTCGATGAAATCTGCTTGGATTGTCTTGCGCTTACTGCATTAAATATCTTTTTAGTTGTTTCTGGATTATCCCTTTGTGGCCCGATAACACGTCACCACTTGTCATCACTAACAGTCAGGCATCATTCTGACAACAAAACCCCTTCCTATCATTCACGTGCACCTCCTGTTTCATTCTCTCTGATTTATTAAACGGTCAATCCTGATCTGTATCAGATGTCAAACAATCTATTGATTGTCTTGATTTGTATTGAATACCTGTGATTGATCAGTTTCATTGGCGCAACTCAGTTGCACACCAAACACCCTATTTAATTAGGAAAACTGCATGGATTGTTCTGAGCATAAATTAAATAATGCTGCCGGGTTGTATAAAGGCAAAACATCTCAAACAGTGGCAGTTATCTTGGTATTTTCCCTGCTGGAAATATCCAATAGTCATGCACAAAGCGTCAATAAGAACGTCGAGTTACCAAGTGTCCAAATTACTGCGCCGAACGCAAGCTCGGCTGAGTCATCTGGGGTTAAGGCTGATATTGTATTGCAAGGCGATCGCCTGCGCCGGAAACGTGAGACCAATCTGGGTGATACGCTATCGCATGAACTGGGAGTAACGTCTAGTAGTTTTGGACCAGGTGCTGGCCGCCCAATTATTCGAGGACAGGACGGGCCTCGTGTACAGGTTTTAGAAAATGGTGTTGGTACGGGTGACCTGTCGATCATTAGCCCGGATCATGCCGTGGCAACAGAAACCTTAAATGCGTCACGCATCGAAATACTACGCGGACCATCCACATTGTTGTACGGCAGCGGTGTGTCCGGTGGCGTGGTGAATGTCGTCAACGATCGCATACCTGATCGATTATTTAAAACGCCCCAGGCTAACTTTGAAGGACGCTTCAATTCCGCTCTGGAAGAACGCAATGGTGCGCTCAATGCATCAGGAAGCTTGGGCAGAATGTCCTGGAATATTGAAGGCGCCAAAAGAAAAACCAATGATGTTCATATCCCCGGGCGTGCTAATCCCAATGATCCGAATAGTGAAGTCGGCTTTATCAGAAATAGTGCCATCGATTCGAGTAATTTATCGGTGGGCAGTTCCTATATTGGTGACCGCGGCTTTGTGGGCATGTCGGTTTCAAAGCTGGAAAATTTTTACGGTATTCCCGGTCCGGAAGGTGCAAAAATTGACATGAGTCAGACCCGCTACGGTTTGGCTGGCGATCTGGATAATCCATTAAAAGGATTCCAGCAACTCAAGGTGCGCTTTAATTATAATGATTACCAGCACAAGGAGCTCGAACAAAGTGGTGATGCTGGTAGCCGTTTTAAAAATAACGAATTGGATAGCCGAGCTGAACTCATCCATTCCCCGATCGCTAAATGGCAAGGCGTTATGGGCATTCAGTTACAGAATCGTAATTTTTCCGCTAAAGGTGAAGAAGCTTTCGTGCCATCCAGTCTCTCGCAATCGGCTGGATTATTTATGCTTGAAAAGCGTGAATGGCAGCAATGGCGGTTTGAAGTAGGCGGGCGTTTTGAACATACCGCCCATAACCCGCAAGCCACGCTGCTTCAAACACGTGATTTTAATTTGTATAGCGTATCTGCAGGAAGTGCCTGGAAATTTATGGATGGTTATCAGGTTGACTTAACTGCCACACGCGGACAACGAGCCCCGAATACTGTCGCACTGTATGCCGATGGCAGGCATATCGCTACCAATACTTTTGAGCAAGGGGATCAGACCCTGAGAAAAGAAACTTCGAATAACTTTGACATTGCACTGCAAAAAACCACAGGTACGATCACCGGTAAAGTAAATTTATTCTATAACTACATTAATGATTATATTTTCCAGCAAAGTCGCGATAGTAATCTTGATGGTTTCGCGGACAGGGTAAATGATGAAGGCCTATTGGATCGGCATGGTGCTTTCCTGGTTCAGGATTTTTCACAAACACGTGCAAAATTTTACGGTGTGGAAGCCGAAGCCATAGTTGCACTATTACCCGATACACTTAACTTGCGGCTATTTACCGATATCGTATACGGCAGACTGAAGGATAATGGCAATATTCCGAGAATGACTCCGCAACGCTTCGGTTTTGATCTGGATTACAGGAAAAATTCGTGGCAAGCTAATTTTAACCTCACACGGGTAACAGGCCAGCATCGCGTAGCCGTATTAGAAACCGAAACATCTGGTTACACGCTGATGAATGCCGAAATGGGTTATCACATGAAACTATCTAAATCCGTTCACTATACACTTTTCCTGCAGGGCAGAAATTTGCTGGATAACGATATGCGTGTACATACCTCGTTTCTAAAAGATACCGTACCATTGCCGGGACGAGCTATCGTTGCAGGAATTAGAGGCGCATTTTAAAAATTAGATATGACCAGTATTCAGACATGTGTAATTGATATGAGAATCTAAGTGCTTGTCTTCTTGCTGCTATAATGAAAATCGTGCAGTCCTAAAGACCATTTCCAGGATTATGATTTCAGGCTATTTTGAATGTCTTAAAAATCGTTTCTATCAATCTTGTTATCAGTAGGTCTGGAACACCAACATGACAAAATGGTTTAAGCAGCTACTCTTAGGTAGCTTTATCGGTTTATTCGGTGTGCTTATATATCTATTGCCATTCGGGTTAGCGCTTGAAGAAAAATTTGGCTTAAACTGGCTATTTCATTTGCGCGGTGCGATTACTGCGCCCGATGATGTAGTTGTTGTTGCGATTGACCAGCCCTCGGCTACCCAACTGGATTTGCCGATTACACCTCGACTATGGCCACGCGACTTACATGCCAGCCTAATTGATAAGCTCACCGAGGCGGGTGCACGTGTCATCATTTTTGACCTTATTTTTGACACACCCAGTGCTATCCCAGAGAACGACAAGAAGCTAGCGCATGCGATAAAAACTGCGGGTAATGTCGTATTAATTGAACGATTGGTTTATCGTGATACAGGATTACTCATAGACGAAGAACAAACACAAAATCGTATTTTTGAAGAAGGCCCCGCGCCGCTCCTGCCAATCATTGCAGATGCTGCCGAAGCTCGCGCACCCTTTCCATTACCTAAAGCTGAACGAGTCAATGATTATTGGACTTTTAAAGCGAGTGCTGGAGATATTCCCACGGCGCCAGTCATCGCGCTACAAATTTTCACCTTGCCAATATATGACGATTTCGTTCGCTTACTACAAGCAGCAGATCCAACAATAACCGAACAATTACCTTCTCATTCGAAAGATAATGATATCGAAGATTTGATATTAACACTGCGCCATATATTCATTAATCGGCCACAAATGACCCAAAAGATACAAACGGAGCTCAATCGTGATTCAAATATGAGTCTCGCCAAAAAGAAGATGGTCACTTCGTTATTAAATCTATATTCAGGTCAAGATAAACACTACCTGAACTTTTATGGTCCACCACGTAGTGTAACGACAATTCCTTATTATCAAGTGTTACAACTTCATGAAAATAATAGTAATAAAAATCTACCGGAAGGAATCGATTTTAAGGGTAAGGTTGTTTTTGTCGGATTTTCAGGCGCTACCCAGCCCGAGCAAGATATCGTGCGAGACGATTATCATACGATATTCTCAAATCCGGACGGCCTTTTCATAAGCGGTGTCGAGATTGCTGCAACGGCTTTCGCCAATTTATTGGAAAACAAGCCTATCAGGCCTTTACCACTTTCGGGTGCTCTAGGAATTCTATTTCTGCTAGGTTTTGTGATGGGAATTGTTTACCTGATTTTGTCTACCCGGGAATCTATTGTGCTGGGTATTTTTGTCATATCGATTTACACCTTCTGCACATACTACCTGTTTAAGGAAGCCGCTATTTGGTTACCTGTGATGATTCCATTTTCACAAATACTATTTGCTTTTATTTTGGCAGAAATACAAAAGCATCACTTAGAAAAGAGGAAAAGTAAGCAACTCGAGATACAACTAATGGAAATCAGAAAATCATTAGGTTCTTCTTACCCCAACAAAACCGTAGAAAAAATATTAGGAAGCAAAGATGAGTATGGCATTTATAGCCCCTGCTTAACCACGGATGTGGCGGGATACACAACATTAGCTGAACTGATGGATTCAAGGGATTTGGGCCAGTTGATCAATGGATATCGCGACGTATTGAAAAATCCAATTAGGCAACATGAAGGACACATCATGGATATGATTGCAGATTCAATGCTGGCAATATGGATTGATGACCCGGAAAATGCCATTCTGCGAACGAAAGCATGCCAGGCATCCCTTGATTTAGCTGCCGCAGTCGAGCGATTTAACCAATCGCAATCAGACAGTAGGTTACTGTTGCCGACCAGAATAGGATTGCATTTTGGTGAAATGTCCCTGAGAAGAGGGTATGGAAGTTACAACGTCATTGGAGATGTCGTAAACACTGCCAATCGAATTCAAGGCGCCAATAAAGTTCTCAAAACACGCATCTTGCTATCCAGTGAAGTAGTCGATGGCTTAGATGGTTTTCTCACACGCTCGCTTGGTGATTTTATATTGCCGGGAAAAACAATCCCGGTAAGGCTATTGGAGCTGATGGCCTATCGGCAATCAGCCAGTGAAAAACAATTGTGGTTATGTGAAATCTTCGCGCGTGCATTGAATGCCTACCAGTTACAAAGATGGACTGAAGCCAGTCAAGGTTTTTACGATATTCTCCAAGTCTTTCCTACGGATGGCCCAACGCAATTCTTTCACTCGTTGTGTTTGAGATACAAAGATAAATCTCCAGCAGGCTCATGGCCTACCTCAAGAATCGATAGCAAATAGTATTAGCGAAGAAATAAGTAAAAGCTACCTGGGTGTGAGAATTCTCACATACAACAAATAATTCTGTAATTATACTTTCAATCAGGTTTGATAAATATCAAATATCCTGTCTAGTTATAAGGTTATCTACCTCGTATAATCAAAAATTAAACTAGCTCAATTATTGGTTCTGTCGCATTAAGCGCAAAAATGCATATTTTGGATGAGCTGGCATGCCATCCCTTTAAACTAGACGGATTTATTCTGGCAGCGCATAAAATTGCT
>NZ_JAYUWI010000041.1:0-19113 GCF_043753625.1 Nitrosomonas sp. | reverse complement strand
GCATTCCTTTTACAACCAGCATGTAGCCTCACCATTTTTTCGATGTCAACAGTCTACACGAAGGTATCGATGATCTCGCTTAATGCGACAGAACCCATTTTGTACCTCCTTGCTGCTCATCAATCCACTGGAAAAATTTGGCTTCATCAATAAGCAATTTTCTGCCTATTCTTACCAAGGCAATATTCAAGCCATTACCTTGAATTGTGCCTCTCGAAGTCTTGCGGCTTTCAGCTAAAAAAATTAGATTGCGGATAGCGCCTTGTGTAAATGCCGCATGCTTGTCGCTAAATTGGCGAACAGTCAACAGTGTTCGGGGTTGTATAGGTAAATCTGGATAAGCTGATTGAATCGCTTGTGTAACAGTAGTATTTTCCATTGCGGTTGCCTTTAATAATCTGTTCGGTTCGGTGCGGTATTGCACCGTTTTCCTCATGATATTAAATCAAGGCAAAAATTTGCCGCATAGCAAAGCGGAGGAGCTTTGAAACCACTGCCGTTATTGGGTTTGATGAATTTCTTGATTCGGAAAAATTAAGGAAAAAAAGAATTTCCGGATTTGCTCATTTTTCCTGCTTACTTGTTTGGCCTATTCCATGTATTTAAGGCGTGTCGCTTTATATATTCGCCGTTTAATCTCTTCCCTTTGACGGTTTGTATACCATCCTTCTCGAATTCTTTAGCTATCAAGTTTGCAATTGCCGATTTGGAAGGATCGCAACTTATAGCCTTTTGTTTTTTATAAATTTCATCTGCTTTGAGTAAAGCAATTCCTTTCCAAGGGTCATCTTGTGTTTTTGATTGTTTCGATACTGGTACATCTCCAACTTCTGCTGATGGTGCTTCAGTCTCCAAAGAATTATGATTCTTGTTATTTGCTTCAAATCTTGTTAAAAACTCACACAATAGGCCTTTTGATTTTCCCCACTCTAACCATCGTTCTGGTGTATCAATAAAATCCTTTTGACCTGCTTGTATGACTTCTTTGCCGATAGAACCTATGGGAATACTTCTTTCAAGCATTGCATAATCATTAGGAAAATGAGTTCTTACTTCATCAAATCCTTCAAAAGACCCAGGGGGTTTATAGCCATGGATTAGAAAAATTGCCTCATAGTATGCCCAGCTATCTTGCTTCATATACCATACTAACGATTCTTCACTTATTTCCTCTAACTGCTGCGCCGTGTGAACATGAATACTTTTTTTCTTGGCCTCAAAAGCTAAAGCATGAAATTTCGTTGGAACTGGTATGCCCTTTCCTTCTGCCCAGCATACCCAATCCCAAGGTGAGTTATACTCCTTTTCCTCTTTAGCCAGAATATCGGATTTAACCTGAGTAATAGCTTTATTAATTTCAATTTTCTTTTCATCAGATAAATAGTATTTACTTTCTATTGACTCGTTATTACATATATTTGGATCTACTCCGCAAACCAGCCAACATGCATCTTTGAATGATATTAATTGCAGATTTGCCCAATATGCCCAGTCTATTGACTCGCTATTCCATATAAGTTTTTTGCGATTCATAACAATTTCTATCCAAAGATTTTATTATTCATAGAAGCCACTACGCGGGCAGTATGTCCTTCGCTTAGGTGGGCGTATCGCTTCACCATCTGCAAGGTTTTATGTCCCAGCACTTCGGCAATTTCAGCTAGGCTTGCGCCATTCATTGCAAGATATGATGCAGCACTATGACGTAAATCATGGAATTTGAAATCTTGAAGTTCTGCTTTTTTTATGGCTGTTTCCCATGGGGAGCGTAAATCCATAGGTTTTTGTGGTTTTTGTGGTGCGTTTTCCTTAGATGGAAAAAGTAAATTGCTATCAATCCGGCGTACTTTTGAAAGTTCTTTTATTAGCTCTAAAGCATGGCCAGTAATAGCCACGGCGCGGCGTTCGCCGTTTTTAGTTTCATGTAGTATTGCACGGCCTTGGTTTAAATCAATCACGTCCCAAGTTAACCCCATGATTTCGCCTTGACGCATTCCGGTTGACAATGCCAGCACTACGACAACATAAAGATAAGGGTTGCTGGATTCTTTACAGATTTTTAATAAGCGTATGCGTTCATCATCAGAAAGGAAACGCACCCGCCCGCGTGATTCTTTTGGCTTGGTTACTTTGCGCATCAAGCTATCTTCTAACCAACCCCATTCTTTTACAGCGATAGTGAAAGCATGAGATAGTGCGGCTATATATCGCACTACGCTTGCAGGTGAACGCGGTTTATTGCGTACAGTGATTTCACGGCCTAGTTTATCTCTGCATTCTGCTAATAGTGAAGGTGTTACATCAGCAAGGGCGTAGCTTCCTATTTCAGATTTCCACCATGTTAATTGTTGCGCTTGATCTTTTGCACTCTTTTTGGCCGGTAGCACATCCTGGCAATAGCGGTCTATCAATTCAGTCAGAGTATGCCGTTTAGCTTCTGTGGTTTTGAAGTGGCGGCCCTCACGAATTGCCGATTCTGTCTGCTGTGACCATTTCTTTGCATCAGTCAGGCGTTCAAATGTTGCTGATTGCCCGGGGTGGCCTTTTAATCTTATTTTTACCCGATAGCTGGTTTTTCCATCATTAGAAATACGCTTTTCGATATTTGCCATAATTGCTTTCCTTCAAGTGATAAACACTAGAAAAGATGCTACAACAAAGGGCAATAAATAGCAACTTATGATTAACATTCATAAGTATTTATAATTGATTAATAATAATAACAGTATGTTATTAACTAGCAAGTGAATCAAGGGGCATTCATGGGGCAGTTGAGAATAAAATATGGAACTTTTGTGGTTTTTGTGGCGGGATTTTATGGGTAGAAAAAGGTGAAAATTAGATGAAGATTTGTTGCAGTTTGTTTTTATTGAGTGCCCCGCCAGTGCCCTTTGGGGTAGAAGTTATTTTACGTAATGTATTTAACTATATGAATTAATGGTGCTGTTGCGCAGAATCGAACTGCGGACCTACTGATTACGAATCAGTTGCTCTACCAACTGAGCTACAACAGCCCGGCTTGAACCAAGCGGGCTATTATAGATGCTTGGGCAATTGCGGGCAAATTATAAAGAACCGGATTCGATTGTTTGCGGTTTGGTTATGATTTTTTTGCGAGCTGATGCCGATTCTGTTTTTTTGAACGATCAGATTCAATATTTTTTCAACAACTTTCGCTTAAGTTCGGCGAAATTCTTTAAAAACTGTACATTTTTAGCGTAAGAGTCCATAATTATCAAATGGATTCGAAAAATGTAAAAGCAAGAAATATCTTGATTATTCATGGACCCAATTTGAATCTGCTGGGTGTTCGTGAACCGGAGATTTATGGTGGCACGACGTTGCAAGATATTAACAGAAATTTAAGCAGATTAACTGAAAGTACAGGTGTTAAACTGGATTTCTTTCAGAGTAATGCTGAGTCGGCTCTGATAGATAGAGTTCAGCAAACGGTGAATGATGGAACAGATTTCATAATCATCAATCCGGCTGCATACACGCATACCAGTATTGCTTTGCGTGATGCGTTTGCTGCTGTCAAACTGCCTTTTATAGAAGTGCATCTTTCAAATATCTATTCCCGTGAATCTTTTCGTCAGAAATCCTATTTTTCCGATTTGGCGATAGGTATTATTAGTGGTTTGGGGGCTAAAGGATATGAATTGGCACTGGAATATGCAATGACATCTTAAGTTAACCGGATGTTGAATATGAACTATCGATAAATCCGAATTTAAACTGCAGTTCTTTTCGCAACACAGCTGTAATCTTGCTCATTTTACACTAATATTTTTGTTCTCAAAACTACCTTAAAACGAGGCTTTGTCTCGGGAGATTGGATATGGATTTAAGAAAGCTTAAGAAGCTCATTGAACTGGTTGAAGAATCAAGTATTGCGGAATTAGAAATTACGGAAGGCGAAGAAAAAGTTCGCATCAGTAAATCTGGTTCCGGGGTGCAAAATTATGCGTTTATGCCGCCTGGCATGCAGCCGATGATGTCCCCTGTTCAGCAGCAAGCACCAACGCCTGGATCAGAAGCAGTAAATACCAATGGATCTTCAGCTGCTGATAAGAATGCAATACCGGATGGCCATATTGTTAAATCTCCCATGGTGGGAACATTCTATCGAGCTGCATCGCCGGGTGCGAGTGCATTCGTCGAAGTCGGGCATAGAGTTAAAGCAGGCGATACATTGTGCATTATTGAAGCAATGAAGCTGTTGAACGAGATTGAAGCCGATAAAGATGGGGTCATCAAAGCGATCTTGCTAGAGAATGGTCAGCCTGTTGAATATGGCGAACCCTTATTCGTAATTCAATGATTATCTGAATAGAGATCAGATAACTATGTTTGAGAAAATTCTTATAGCAAATCGTGGCGAAATTGCCCTGCGGATCCAGCGCGCTTGTCGTGCGATGGGTATCAAAACCGTTGCAGTGCATTCTGAAGCCGACGCGGAAGCAAAATACGTCAAGCTGGCCGATGAATCGGTCTGTATTGGCCCGGCACCTGTGGCGCAGAGCTATCTGAACGTGCCGGCGATTATCAGTGCTGCAGAAGTGACCGACGCGGAAGCCATCCACCCCGGTTATGGATTTCTGTCAGAAAATGCGGATTTTGCCGAACGGGTGGAGAAAAGCGGGTTTGTGTTTATCGGTCCGCGGCCGGAAACAATTCGGCTGATGGGCGATAAAGTCAGCGCGAAGAATGCCATGAAAAAAGCCGGCGTGCCCTGTGTGCCGGGATCCGATGGTGCACTACCTGAAAATATCGATGAGGTTAAAAAGATTGCGCGGGAGATCGGCTATCCGATCATCATTAAAGCTGCCGGCGGCGGCGGCGGCCGCGGAATGCGGGTTGTACACACCGAAGCGGCGTTATCCAATGCCGTTATTATGACGCGTAACGAAGCGCAATCAGCGTTTGGGAATCCGGTTGTTTATGCAGAAAAGTATCTGGAGAATCCGCGCCATATCGAATTCCAATTATTGGTAGATGAACATGGCAATGCCGTTCACTTGGGCGAAAGAGATTGTTCCATGCAGCGCCGCCACCAAAAAATTCTCGAAGAAGCGCCAGCGCCCGGCATATCGGAAAAATTGCGTAATAAAATGGGGGAGCGTTGTGCCGATGCGTGCCGCCGTATTAAATATCGCGGTGTGGGCACATTTGAGTTTCTGTTTGAGAACAATGAATTTTACTTCATTGAAATGAACACGCGTTTGCAAGTGGAACATCCCGTGACGGAGGCGATTACCGGTATTGATCTGGTACGGGCGCAAATTAATGTGGCAGCCGGTCTGGTGTTGCCGATTAGTCAAAAGGATGTCGTCATCAAGGGGCATGCGATAGAGTGCCGTATCAACGCGGAAGATGCTTACAAACTGACACCTTCTGCCGGACGTATTACGCAATATCACGCGCCGGGCGGACCGGGTGTGCGGGTTGATTCACATGTTTACCATAATTATATGGTGCCGCCGCATTATGATTCCATGATCGGCAAGATCATTACTTATGGGGATACGCGTGAACAAGCGATTGCGCGCATGCGGATTGCTCTGTCCGAAATGGTGGTTACCGGCATTAAAACCAATATCCCATTGCATCTGGATCTGTTGACCGATGCATCCTTCCTGCGCGGCGGTGTCGCGATTCATTATCTGGAGCAGAAACTTGCCCTGCATAATAAGAAGGATTAATAGGCAAACGATCATTTTCATTCCATTTTACTGTCAGCAGACTCGATAAGAAGCATATGTCCTGGGTTACGCTGATTATCCGAGCTGATGCGGCGCATGCCGAATTACTGAGTGATGCCTTGATGGAACAGTGCGCGCTGTCAGTGGATATTCATGATGCAGCCGCCGATACGCAAGATGAACAATTGCTGTTCGGAGAACCCGGCGAACCGAGCGGAGTGATCTGGCAGAATGCAGAAGTTTCTGCATTGTTTAATCAAGGCGCGGATTTTGACGAAATTATGCGTACTGTCACGCAGCTCTTGCAACTGGATAGTCAACCCAATTATCGTTTGGAGCGCGTCGAAGAACAGGATTGGGTGCGCTTGACGCAATCACAATTTGATCCGATTCAAATATCGCCGCGTTTATGGATTGTTCCAACCTGGCATCAATCGCCCGATCCGGCGGCGATCAATCTGATACTCGATCCCGGCCTGGCTTTTGGCACCGGCAGTCATCCGACGACGCAACTGTGCCTGGGCTGGCTGGACCAGAATCTGCAACCCGGAGACAGCGTGATTGATTATGGCTGCGGTTCTGGAATATTGGCGATTGCGGCGATAAAGCTCGGCGCAGATCACGTAACCGGCATTGATATTGACTCCCAAGCGATTACGGCCAGTCAAGACAATGCACTGCGCAATGACTGCGATTCCGAGAAATTTGTTTTTGCAACAACGCATAGAGCCGCCGAGCAGGATTTACAGCCCAACGAACAAGTGGATGTTGTGGTTGCAAATATTCTGGCGAATCCTTTGATCATACTGGCGCCCATCCTTGAGCAAGCAACCCGGAAAGGTGGTCATATTGTGTTGTCCGGCATTCTGCAAGAGCAAGCCGTGGACGTCAGAGGCGTTTATCAGCAATGGTTTGATATGTGTATTGCCAATGCGCAGGAAGGTTGGGTACTGTTAACCGGAATCAAAAGGTGAAATAATCATTGCTTCCTGGGGCTTGCCGGGATTTTAAGTTGGTACCGAAGCAATTAAATTCCTATCCAATTATCCGGTTATTGGCATTTAATCCGATCCATCTCAGGGAGTAGCGAATGGCGCTGGTAACACTCTGTCCTGGTTGTGGCACGACCTTTCGTGTGAATTCCGCGCAATTGCAGGCCTATGGCGGTGAAGTGCGTTGTGGGCATTGTCAGCGGATATTCAATGGGTTTGCAACGTTGAGTACCGTCAATGAATCTACCATTGAATCCCCAGCCCAGTTTCAATCGCGACCAATCAGCGAACCGCAAGCAGTCACAGAAGATCTGGCAGTAATCACGAATTCACGCAGTGCAATGGATCTGCCGGTTGCTCCAGACCGGAATCCGGAAACAATTGAAGCGTCGGATAATCCCTTTGATGAAGACAAACCAGCCGAAAAATCGTGGAGTTGGGGGCTGGCGAATGTTCTTCTGTTGCTGTTGTTGATCGGCCAGATCGCGTATGCCTATCGTACCGAACTGACGATCATCGCACCGGAAATCAGACCTTATCTGGAACGCTATTTTGCGTTCATTGCCTGCACGGTACCCTATCCGCAAGATATCCAACAACTGGGTATCGAATCATCGGATTTGCAAAAGAATCTGACGCGGCAACCGGAAGTCACCACCATGCGAGCGATCATCAGCAATCACGCCCTTTTCCCGCAAGCATTTCCGGTACTGCAACTCTTATTGCTGGATGTCCATGATCAAATCATCACCAGCCGTATTTTTACCGCCCAAGATTACTTGCTGGATCAAGACAAATCGCTACAATTTATAGAGCCCCGGCGTGAGATTGAGATCCGGCTGGATTTTGATAGCAGCCAATTGAATGCACTGGGCTACCGTTTGCAATTGCTTTATCTGTAATCAATTTCATCGGTCGAGACAAAACACGATTGAACGGAATGTATAAAGAGAGCTGGATGGAAAAGCTAGAATAAGTGAGTGGCCATCCAACTTTTGCCACTAACAACCTGCGCGATAGATCGAAACACCTCAGGTATAATGTCTCATCCATCTTTTTTACAGCGTGAACCAATCCATGACTAGAGAATCCAGCACCGCCTTATTGGAAAGTTTGTTTGCCCAGCGCATCCTGATTTTGGATGGCGCGATGGGTACGATGATTCAGACATTCAAACTGACCGAGGCGGATTTTCGTGGTCAACGTTTTGCCGATTTTCCGCATGATCTGCGAGGAAATAATGATTTATTGACGCTCACACAGCCGGAGATTATCCGTTCGATCCATACGGGTTATCTGGAGGCGGGCGCGGATATCCTTGAGACCAATACCTTCAATTCCAATGCGGCTTCGATGGCGGATTACCACATGCAGGATCTGGTGTATGAATTGAATTGCTCTGCCGCAAAACTGGCGCGCGAAGCTGCGCAAAGTTTCGAAGTGAAAACACCGCAAAAGCCGCGTTTTGTTGCCGGTGTGATCGGGCCGACAACCAAAACAGCCTCCATTTCTCCGGATGTCAATGATCCGGGTTTTCGCGGGATTACATATGATCAACTTGTCGTAGACTACACCGAGTCGATTCGCGGGCTGGTGGATGGCGGGGTGGATATTCTGCTGGTTGAAACCATCTTCGATTCGCTCAATGCCAAAGCGGCGCTGTTTGCTATTGACCAATTCTTCGAAGACCATGGCATCCGGCTGCCGATCATGATTTCAGTCACCATTACCGACGCTTCCGGACGCACACTTTCTGGACAAACGCCGGAAGCATTCTGGAATTCGGTCAGCCATACGCGGCCGATATCGGTCGGTATAAATTGTGCGTTGGGCGCCGAGCTCATGCGCCCGTATATCGAAGAACTGGCCGGTGTGGCGGATGTTTATACCAGTGTGCATCCCAATGCCGGTTTACCCAATCCGTTATCCGACACGGGCTATGATGAATCGCCCGAATATACTGCGAATCAAATTAAAGGCTTCGCGCAATCCGGTTTTGTGAATATTGTGGGTGGCTGCTGCGGGACAACGCCGGCACATATTAAAGCCATCGCACAAGCAGTCAGCGATATCGCGCCGCGTAAGATACCCGAAATTCCCAAGAAACTGCGTTTGTCCGGTTTAGAACCATTGAATATTGGGGATGATTCACTGTTTGTGAATGTTGGTGAACGCACTAATGTTACCGGATCCAGAGCCTTTGCCCGTTTGATACTCAACGATGATTATGCCGAAGCGTTGAACGTAGCGCGTAGCCAGGTTGAGAGTGGTGCACAGATCATCGATATCAATATGGATGAAGCCATGTTGGATTCGAAAAAAGCCATGGTGACATTCCTGAATCTGGTCGCCGCCGAGCCGGATATCTGCAAAGTACCGATTATGCTGGATTCCAGTAAATGGACCGTGATTGAGGCAGGTTTGAAATGCGTGCAAGGTAAATCCGTCATCAACTCGATCAGCATGAAAGAGGGCGAAGAAGAATTCATCAAGCATGCCAGATTGGCTCGCCGCTATGGCGCGGCGGTGATCGTGATGGCATTTGATGAGCTAGGTCAGGCCGATACGCTGAAACGCAAAGTGGATATCTGCACGCGCAGTTATCGTTTGCTGGTCGATCAGGTGGGCTTCCCGCCCGAAGACATTATTTTTGATCCGAATATTTTCGCGATCGCGACGGGGATTGAAGAACATAATAACTATGGTGTCGATTTTATCGACGCCACCCGTACCATCAAAAAAGCCCTACCGTATGCCAAAGTGAGCGGCGGGGTATCCAATGTTTCGTTTTCCTTCCGCGGCAACGAGCCCATTCGGGAAGCCATTCATACCGCGTTCTTGTACCACGCGATCAAAGTTGGCATGACGATGGGCATTGTGAACGCCGGTCAACTGGGTGTGTATTCGGATATTCCTGCTGAGCTGCTGGAAAAAGTTGAAGATGTCATTCTGAACCGGCGTCCGGATGCGACCGAACGTCTGGTTGAATTTGCGGAAAATTTCAAAGGTAAGAAAAAAGAACAGGTGGAAGACCTGGCCTGGCGCGATGAACCACTGCAACAACGGCTGACGCATGCGTTGGTCAGGGGCATTGACACATATATTGTGGAAGATACCGAAGCGATGCGGGTGGAGATTGACAACAAAGGCGGCCGTCCGATCCAGGTGATTGAAGGGCCGTTGATGGAAGGCATGAGCGTTGTGGGCGACTTGTTTGGCGCCGGTAAAATGTTTTTGCCGCAAGTGGTTAAGTCGGCGCGGGTGATGAAACAAGCGGTGGCGCATTTACTGCCTTTCATCGAAGCGGAAAAGAAATTATCCGGCGATAACAAGCCCAAAGGAAAAATCGTCATCGCTACCGTCAAGGGTGATGTGCATGATATCGGTAAGAACATTGTGACCGTGGTTTTGCAATGTAACAACTACGAAGTGATCAACATGGGCGTGATGGTGCCGAGCGCGCAGATTCTGGATATGGCGCGGCGTGAAAAGGCCGATATTATCGGCCTGTCGGGATTGATTACGCCTTCCCTGGAAGAAATGGCGCATGTTGCCAAGGAAATGCAGCGTGAGGGATTCACGATTCCACTATTGATCGGCGGCGCTACCACTTCCCGGGTGCATACCGCAGTCAAAATTGCGCCGCATTATGAAGGTGCAACCGTATGGGTGCCGGATGCCAGCCGTGCAGTGGGTGTGTGTAGTAATCTGCTGTCACGGGATTTACTGGCGGGTTATGTGCAGGAAATCAAGGAAGAATACGAGAAAGTGCGCATCCAGCACAAGAACAAGAAAGGGACGGCGAAGCTACTGACACTGGCTGAAGCGCGCGCCAATGCGTATCAAACCGATTGGACGAATTACCAGCCGTATCAGCCCGAGCTGATTGGTGTCCGTACGTTGAATAATTACCCGTTGGACAAGATTGTTCCGTATATCGATTGGACACCTTTCTTTCAAGCCTGGGAACTCGCCGGGCGTTATCCAGCCATCCTGCAGGATGAAGTTGTCGGAGAAACGGCCAGCCAGCTATTTCGCGATGCGCAGACGATGTTGAAGAAAATCGTTGAGCAAAAATGGCTGAGTGCCAACGCGGTGATCGGTTTGTTCCCGGCCAATTCCGTCGGCGATGATATCGAAATTTATACCGATCAAACGCGCAGTAAGCTGGCCATGACTTATCATTGTTTGCGCCAGCAAGACCAGAAGCCGACCGGGAAACCCAACCGCTGCCTGTCTGACTTTATCGCACCGAAGGAAACCGGCATCAAGGACACCATTGGTTTATTCGCCGTCGGCGCTGGGTTTGGCATAGATGAGCGTGTCAAAGCCTTTGAAGATGCTAACGATGATTACAGTGCGATTGTACTTAAAGCATTGGCGGATCGTCTGGCAGAAGCCTTTGCCGAGCACATGCATTCACGCGTGCGCCGCGAGTTCTGGGGTTATGCCAAGGATGAAACCTTAACCAACGAGCAACTGATTAATGAAGAATACAAAGGCATTCGTCCCGCACCGGGTTATCCCGCATGCCCGGATCACACCGAAAAAGGCCCGCTGTTTGCAGTGCTGAATGCCTCAGAGAATGCCGGCATCATTATTACGGAGTCCTTTGCTATGGTACCGACCGCGGCGGTGTCTGGATTTTATTTCGCACATCCAGAATCCACCTTCTTTGCTGTCGGTAAAATCGGCAAAGACCAAGTGGAAGACTATGCCAAGCGGAAAGGCTGGACAGTAGAAGAAACAGAGAAATGGCTGGCACCGGTGCTGGCGTATGAGCGTTAAGTTGAAATCGTTATTTTTTGTGTGAGTAATCGTGCAGTAAAAATAAGCATTATGCTTATTCATCTGTCACAATTGTTAGCATTAGAATAATCATTCTAATGAAAAATTCTGATAAATTTTGTTGGAGGCTATAATGAAAGCAAGAATATTACGCTATATGGTGATTCTACTGGTAGTGCCGGTGCTTTCGGGATGCTGGCTACTTGCAGCAGGAGGAGCCGGCGCATACGGCGGCTACAAAGCTAAGGAAGAAGGCTATGGAGTTCAGAATCCTATCACAAAGGACAAAAAGGAAAAGACTGAGGACCAGAAAAAATAGTAGAAAGAGTTTGAGTACATTCTGCTTGCCTCATACGGTTTCTGTTTAGGCGAGCAGGGTTAGGTTTGATCGATTCGATGTGTTGATTCAAATATACGAATAAGTTTGTTTCTAACATGATAGCTCACACACTGAAAATGTGGTTACTTTTACCCATCTGAATTTTATGAACTAAGCTGTAAACAAAAGGAATAGTAGCTAGGTTAACTAGCTATTTTCTCAGAATTCCAATGTTTATGGATGACAAAACGCAAACCCAATTGCAACAACTCATCCCAAATATCCCCTTGCGCTACCCCCTTAATGATCCGGTCTATTTTCGCAGCGTCGCTTAATCCTTGCATCAGCGATTGCAGGCTGATGCGTTTGGCGGCGGTCATTACTGATTTCTGTCGATCTCCCCAGACTCTGGTTGCCTGCAGTAGTTGTGCGGGCGGTTGGCCGTTGTCGAGACCCTTGCGGATGATGATCAACTGGCGGATTTGTTCGGCAAGGGTAGCAAGAATCAGGAGCGGGGCGGTGCCTTCGCTTTGCAATCCGGTCAGGATACGAGTGTAACGGGCAATACTGGCTGAGATCATGGCGTCAGATAATTGATAAACATCGTAGCGTGCCACGTTCAGAACCACCTCTTTTACTTGGTCGAATGTCAGGTTTCCGGCGGGATAGAGCAACGCGAGTTTTTGAATTTCCTGATGTGCGGCGAGCAGATTGCCTTCCACTTGATCCGCAAGAAATTGCAGCGCGGCGGAATCGGTTTTTTGTTGCTGTCTGGCAAGCCGTTGTCCGATCCAGCCGGGTAACTGGTCACGCTCGATGGCGTAAACCGGGATCAGCATGCTGGTGGCTTCAAGCGCTTTGAACCACTTGGTTGCTTGCCCCTGTTTGTCTATCCTGGGAAGTGTAATAAGCGTGAGAGTATCGGGCGGCAGTGCGTTGCAGTAGGCTTCTATGGCTTTACCGCCTTCCTTGCCGGGTTTTCCGGAGGGGATACGGATATCCATAATTTTGCGATCGCCAAACAGAGATAAATTGTTGCCTGCATTCAACAGATCAGACCAATTAAAGTGCTGATCAACGGTGAACAGCTCACGTTCGTTATAACCTTGCTGGCGTGCATGGGTACGGATTAAATCAGCGGCTTCCAGAATCAGCAGCGGTTCATTGCCAAATAATGTGTAGAGCGAAGCCGTTTGTTTTTGCAGGTGCTGAGGAAGCTGTTCGAGTTTTATCCGCATGCCGGCAATTAGCGTCAACGATGGTCTAAGATGGCATTTTAATTGCGGACAAGCGCCAGATGATCTGCTGGATGGCGTCGGCCTGCATGTCTTTTTGCAGCAACTTCTCCTCCGCTTCTTTGGCCAGGATTTGCGCATCTAGGAAAGGAAGGACGCGTGTTATAGCAATTTCAGTGTTGGGGATAATTTCAATACCTTGTTTATCAACAAGACGATACACGACCCGGTAGATCAAATTGAAATCACGCACACGGCCACCACCGGACAACGACAGGATGACCCGTTCATGTACAGCACTGACAACTTCCAGAACGGCTTCTGCTTCCACCGCATTGGTGGTGACTTTGGTTGTGGATGAAGTAGCTACCGCACGTTCTAGATCCAAACCAATGGTATGTCCCTCGGGTGCGGAGACATACATTGATTTGAATGGCAGTGAAGAGATTTGCCCGCGCAACTGGAACCCGCAAGCAGTCAGCAGGAACAATACCACCAGGATAAGAATTTTCTGTTTACTCAGATTCATAATTATTTGCTCTGTTCCTATACAACAATATTGACCAATCTGCCGAGCACGACAATGATCTTTTTGACTGCTTGCCCCTCGATAAATTTCAGCACCTGTTCATTAGTCAAGGCGGCATGCTCGATGGCGTCTTTCCCGGCATCCTTGGCGACATTGATTTCTCCACGTAATTTACCATTGACCTGCACAATCAGCTTGATTTCATCCTGCACCATGGCTGTGTTGTCTGCTTGTGGCCAAGGCTGATCAAAGAGTTCGGTGCCCGGTTTGAGTTCACGCCACAGTTCATGGCAGATATGCGGAACGATCGGAGAGAGCAATAACACAATATTTTCCAGTGCTTCCTGCATCAGGTTACGGCTAGCTGGGTCATTGCCCTGGCTTTTTGCCAAGCCGTTCATCAGTTCCATCACAGCGGCAATGGCGGTATTGAATGTGTGGCGCCGGTCCAAGTCGTCGCTGACTTTGGCGATGGTCTGGTGCAACTGGCAGCGCAGGGATTTGAGTTCCAGCGTCAAGGTTTGATGCAGTGAGAGATCGATCTTGGCCACACCGTGCTGGAGGTGAGTATAAACCTGTTTCCATAGCCGTTTGAGAAAACGGTATGCGCCATCGATGCCGGCGTCAGCCCATTCCAGTGTTTGTGTTGGCGGGCTGGCAAACATCATGAACAAGCGTGAGGTATCGGCGCCGTATTCTTCCACCAGTTTTTGCGGATCAACCCCGTTATTTTTAGATTTCGACATGGTGCCGATCCCGCCCGATTCAACCGGCTGGTTATCGGCTTGCAGGATTGCGCCGCAGCGTTTGCCTTGTTCGTCATACTGGATGTTGACTTCCGTCGGATTAAAATAGGTCATGCGTCCGCTGTCGGATTTGCGGTAAAAAATTTCATTCAGCACCATGCCCTGCGTCAGCAGATTGGTAAACGGTTCATCCAAAGTCATTAAACCCAGATCGCGCATGACTTTGCTCCAGAATCGCGAATACAGCAAATGCAAAATGGCGTGTTCAATACCGCCGATATATTGATCGGCTGGCAGCCAGTAATTGACGCGTTCATCGGTCATTGCCTGATTCTGGCCGGGGCAGGCATAGCGAGCGTAGTACCAGGAGGAGTCGACAAAAGTATCCATGGTATCGGTTTCCCGACGCGCAGTTTTGCCACATTTCGGGCAAGCGCATTCGTAGAAAGACGGTGTTTTTGCCAACGGATTGCCCGAGCCATCGGGCACCAGGTCCTGCGGCAGCACCACCGGCAATTGATTATCCGGCACCGGCACCACGCCGCAATCGGCGCAATGAATCAGCGGAATCGGGCAGCCCCAATAGCGCTGGCGTGAAATGCCCCAATCGCGCAAACGATAGTGCACGCGTTTTTTGCCTAGTCCCTTTATTTCAAGATCAGCAGCAATAGCATCTACTGCATCTTGGAATTCCAAACCATCATATTCTCCAGAATTAATACAGACACCATTTTTCGTATCGTAAAAATGCTTCCATTGTTCAGAAGAAAAGGTGAAATGAGAAAGATTTTTATTAAGCTGAGATATGCCTTTTTCGTTCCATTCACCACTCTCAATGTACTCTTCTGTCACATTATTATATTTTTCTAAATTTTTTATTTGTATAACTTGCTCGATAGGAAGCTCATATTTCTTTGCAAACTCAAAATCACGCTCGTCATGCGCAGGAACCGCCATGACCGCGCCTTCGCCATAACCCATCAATACGTAATTGGCCACCCATACCGGTAATTTTTGATCATTGAGCGGATGAATAACAAAAAAGCCGGTGTCCATGCCTTTCTTTTCCTGGGTTGCCAAATCCGCTTCCTTGGCTGAACCGAGTTTGCATTCTTGAATGAAGGCTCGCAACGATGGATTACTTTTGGCGGCATGCAACGCGATCGGGTGTTCAGCGGCAACGGCGACATACGTTGCGCCTTGCAGCGTATCCGCGCGGGTGGTGAACACTTTCAGATCTTGCGGAGTACCGGATCCGGTATCGGCCGGAAAGGTAATGTCGACGCCGTAGCTTTTGCCGATCCAATTGGCTTGCATGGTTTTAACCCGTTCCGGCCAGCCGCTTAATGTGTCCAGCGCTGCCAGCAATTCATCGGCGTATTGGGTGATTTTCATGTAGTACATCGGGATTTCGCGTTTTTCCACCGGTGCGCCGGTACGCCAGCCGCAACCATCAATTACCTGCTCGTTTGCTAATACCGTTTGATCAACCGGATCCCAATTAACTGTACCAGTGGTTTGATACGCCAATCCTTTTTCCAGCATGCGCAGAAACAGCCATTGGTTCCAGTGGTAATAACTGGAATCACAAGTAGCGATTTCACGCGACCAATCGATACTCAATCCCAGGCTTTTCAGTTGCTTGCGCATATAGGCAATGTTGTCGTACGTCCATTTCGCTGGAGAAACATTGTTTTGCATGGCGGCATTTTCAGCCGGCAGGCCAAACGCATCCCAGCCCATCGGCTGCATGACGTTGTAACCCTGCATGCGGCGGTAACGCGACAATACATCCCCAATCGTGTAATTGCGTACATGCCCCATGTGCAGTTTACCGGATGGATAAGGAAACATCGACAGACAGTAATATTTCGGCTTGCTGGTAATTTCTACCGCTTTGAATGCGGCTGTTTGTTCCCAGTATTGCTGTGCGTTTTTCTCAATTTCCTGGGGATGATATTTTTCTTGCATGGAATTTAATTATTTACTGTAAAACGCTGATTATACCGTGAAGTATTTGGGGGGATTGTGCCTATTATTCGACAGACTTTTGTTCATGCTGTTGGGCGCGTTGCAGGTTTCGTTCATGCACGCTCTGCAAGATTGTTTTCAGCTCATTCTCCCCCCATTCTTGTGCCTCAGATTCAGATGAGAATCCTTTCTGTCGCTTTGAAACAATAGTTCGCTTTGCCGTTACTTTTCTGATAATTTCTGCGGTCCAACCGGTATTTTCTTGCTTGACACGAAATTCGTATTTCTTACCTTTTGCCATTTTTATTTTCCTGAGAATTAATGAGTGATCAGTGTGATGGGTTTGCCGCGATAACATTATGAATGGTATATCGAGCGGAATAGGACGAATTTGTGTATTGTACGCTGGAAATTAGTGGCGTGTTGGAACGGATATTTTTATGCGGTCTTAATTATTTATATTTTTATCAACAGGTTGTGGATAAACTGCTATTAGTAAAACCGAGAGATCCTACCGCAGATTTTGCCTCAGGATCTACGGCTATTTGCTTAACCAAGTATTACCAGATCGCTGTGGTATATATTATTATGCTGTGTCACAGCTATCATAGATTAAATAGGCTAATCCAGCCGAAAACCGATTTTTAGTTTTACCTGATAGTGTGCAACTTTGGCATCAACGATATGTCCGCGGGTTTCTACCACTTCGAACCAATCCAGGTTACGCAGTGTTTCACCAGATTTGGCAATGGCTTGCTGAATGGCATCTTCAATGCTTTTGGCTGAAGAACCAACGATCTCGATAACTTTATAAACGCGATCGCCCATTTTGAAATTCCTCTTTATATTGTTGAAGAAAGCGTTATATCATACTTTAAGCCAATAGAAATACCAGAATATTTATGCGGCAATAGCAGAATAAGTGGTTACTATTCTATTGATTCAAATAAATATCATAGAATGATGAAACAAACTTAATGATCCATTTTAAGGAAGATACTTACTATTATGAAACTCAGAATGATATTGGTTCTATTGATTATTATATCTCTTGCTGCCTGTGCAACTACGCCAACGGGAAGAAGCCAACTAGCTTTTATGCCCGATAGTGAAGTGGATGCGATGGGATTGCAAGCTTTTTCAGATTTGAAGAATGAAAAGGTAATCAGTCAGAATGCACAGGAAGACCAGTTTGTACGCTGTATTACAAATGCGATTACACGTGAAGTCGGCGGTAATTGGGAAGTGGTTGTTTTTAAGGATAACACACTGAATGCTTTTGCTTTGCCGGGTAACAAAATTGGCGTGCATACCGGATTGGTTGAGCTGGTGGATAATCAGGATCAATTGGCTGCTGTGATTGGCCATGAAATCGGCCATGTGTTGGCCAAGCACAGTAATGAGCGGATGTCTCAAAAAATGGGCGCGCAAATTGGTATTTCATTGATCGCAGCGGTGGCGGCGCCACGGACGCCCATGGGGCAGAGTGCACTGGGTTTGCTCGGTGTCGGCGCACAGTATGGGTTGATCATGCCGTTTAGCCGCTTGCATGAGAGTGAGGCGGATACTATTGGTGTTGAATTAATGGCGAAAGCTGGATTCAATCCTTCTGAGAGTGTCACGCTATGGCAGAAAATGGCTCGGGCCAGTCAAGGTCGGCAGCCTGTGGAATTCTTGTCAACTCACCCATCTTCTGAAACGCGTATCGATGATTTGCGGGATCTTTTGCCTAAAGCCATGACGCTGATGCAGCAGGCCCGCGCCGCCGGAAAGACTCCGAATTGTGTGAAATAAACATTTATTCTTTGGGTTCCGGCTCGTTTGCCGGAAAATCCAGTTCCACTTTTGCACCGTCTGGATCATGAAAGAATAGTTGCCAGCTTTCCAGTCCTTTCAAGCGGTGCAATTCATAGTGAATGCTATTTTGCTTTAAAGTATCGATTACAGCTTGCAGATTAGTTGCAGTAAAAGCCATGTGATCAATCACACCGGCTGCATTGGTCGGTAATGGTTTTCCCGTCATAATGTGTAAGATTGCTTGATTTTTGGCATAAAGCCATGCGCCTGGAAAAGCAAAGGGCGGGCGATAACCTTCTGTAAGGCCAAGAATATTGGTATAAAAATTCTTGCTTCTTTCCAAATTACTGCTCAGCACGGTGAAGTGATTCATGCTTTCGATTGTCATTTTATTTATCTCGCGTTTAAAACATAATTTTATAGCATGGATTTGCAGGATGATCTATTTGTTGGCCCTAAAAAAATACATCAATCGCTATTTTTGATCAGCAGTTTCAAAAGGCTGCGTGTTATAAAGACAGAATCAAGTAATTTGCTCTTCTTCCATCAAAGAATTGGCGAAGCCTGCAGTTTTCGCCACGGGAAGAAGAACCAAAAAATGGCCAATAGCCATTGTTTTAGATTCCAAGCGGCAGCAGCCATAGCCAGCAACAGATTGATGCGATCACCGATGGCGCCTTTCAGGTAATTTCTGGCCATTCGGTAATCCGATTTCAGGTGGCCGATAATGGGTTCAATCGCCGCGCGCCTTCTGCATTGTTTCCGCTTCTTGTCTCTTTGGTAGCGTGTATCTCGTTTTAATGCTCTTCCAGGTAGAGCGATTTGCGTTCCATTGACTTCAACGTTTGCCACGGTAGCCGCGATCGCATACGGCTTACTTGGCTGCTTTTCCGCGCGAAATCTCAACATGATGCAATATCTCTGGTAATGATGTCGGTTGTCAAACGTGGAGTCCAACGGGTTAGGCGGCAAGCAGATTTTCATAATATCGCCGTGTGAAAGCAGCGGGTGACAGGTAGCCAAGACGTTCC
>NZ_JAYUWI010000040.1:0-6375 GCF_043753625.1 Nitrosomonas sp. | reverse complement strand
GGCAAAGAAATTTCGCCCTGGTTGATTGAAGAATGCAGCTGTTTCATAGCGTTCATTAAATAAATTTTCAATACGTCCTTGCAGGCGCCAATGTTTGTTCAAGATATATTCAGCACGTAGATCAAATTTGACGTAACTGTCGAGCTTACGGGTATTGGCCAGATCATCATAACGCTCGCCTTCGGCCAGAAGCATGGCACCCAATTTATAATATTGTCCAAACTGACGATCGGCATCCAGTCGGAATGACTGTTCAGCACGTCGTGGCAGTATATTACCTCGATTTAACTCAGAGGAACGATTCACCGGGTCAAGCAGTGTCAGGTTCGTATTGAATTGCCAGCCTTTTATTTGTGTGCTGATTACGCCCTCAAATCCGCGTATGCGTGCCTGGTCAATATTGGTGGGCGCGAAGGTGCTGGCGTCAAAAGCGATCAAATGAAGAATGTGGGTTTCATAAACGTTCAACGACCAATTTCCCCAATCTGCTTTGCCGCGAGTGCCGAATTCATAGCTGCGCGAGTCTTCCGGACGTAAATTCGGGTTACTAAAGCCGGGAAAGTACAATTCATTAAATGTGGGGGCTTTAAAAGCGCTACCGAAATTGGCAAGTAGGCGAATATTCTCAGTGAGCGGATAACCCCAGCCAGCGCCGCCGGTCACTCGGCTGCCAAATTGCTGATTATCATCATGGCGAAGGGATAATAAAATATCATGTTTAGCGACAGTTGCCTGATGCTGAGCAAATGCACCCCAATTTGTACGTGAGTTGACAGTGAATGCTTCCGTGCTTTTAACATGATCATTTTGATAATCTGTACCGACTGTTAACAATTGATTTTTACCCACAGTAAAATCATTCAGCAAGGTAACTGTATCGCGTATGGTATTAAACCGGCTTTGGAAAGCAGTGCCCAGGAAATTATCTGAATCGTCCCGGCTGCGGCCTGCAATCAGATTCATGCGCCAGAAATCTACTGGGGAGTAACGTGCTGTTCCGCCAAGAACTTGCTGTGCCAAGACAGCCTTATTGACAAAACTGCCATCAAACTCGGTCTTTCCCGCAGAATGCATAAAACTGGCATCAATTTCTAGCCCATTTTGAAACCGATAACCCCCGCGCATGCTGCCCGCGACATTGCGATAACCGTCCCGGTCAGGCTCATGAGTGAAACAACCCGCCGTATCGGAACCGGTACAAGCATTGAATCCTTTTGTGCCAATTCCGCTGGCATTCATATTTAACCAGCCTTGCGTACCTCTTTGCGATAAGCCCACCGAGCCCTCCAGTGTGCCATAGGTGCCGCCGCCAAAACCAAAATTCGGTTTGAGTCCGCCACTATCACCTTTGCGCGTAAAAATATGAATAACACCGCCGATGGCTTCAGAGCCATATAAACTGGAGCGTGGGCCACGCACAACCTCAATACGATCAATCTGTTCAATGGGAATGTTTTCAAACGCAGTCGTGCCGGATGTTGCTGAACCGACCTTGATGTTGTCGATCATCACCAGAATATGATCAGATTCGGTGCCTCGCATGAAAACGGATGTGTTCTTGCCAGCACCTCCGCTATTTGAAATACTCACCCCGGGTACGCCGCGTAACAGATCCTGAATTGATCGCGCCTGCTGACGTTCAATATCCGCGCGCGTAATGACCGTTACTGAAGCCAACGAAGACTCGACAGTTTGTGCCGTGCGCGTGGCTGTGACAATAACGGGTTTTTCTTGATGATCTGCAGTGGCTGCAAATACACTTGTTGCTGTGCCAAGCCATAGCACAGTCATTGCCGGTAAACGGTATTTTTGCATGATCTGATTCCTTCGCGCACACCCGCGCGTTGATAAATTCAATAAATAAGGAATGCAGAGGGGGATTTGAAATGGACAAACGGACCAGCCTGGAAAATAAAAGCTGATCATATTGCCACCGATCGCCCTCCGCGATACCGTAGTAACGTTCACTTCGGGCCGGTCTCCGGACTCATGAGCGGAATAAATTCCAGATCTGCGCCTTCCCGTGTTGTTACACAGTGGCGTAATGCAGATTGTTAACTCAATTACCGTTGCGGGGGCAGTGCTGGCATTGCCTGAATTTAATCAGAACGCACCAGCTTCCCGTTTAACCTTCAAGGAATAAATTTGAAGGCACCAAAAATGAGGATGTGAACTTACAGGATATGTGACTGGCGTGTCAAGGAATTGACGGTTTTCTTGGAGTCTTGGTTTTTATTAAGATCAACCGACTACCCGCCGCTTGTAATAAGAACCAGGTAGTAGATTGATGAGCGTGAAACAAATCAGCGTGAATGTAATGATATTTGGATTTACACGTTTTTATTTCACAAGCGTTGCCAGTTTTAGTTCAAAGGTTAGGATTGGTGAATCGGGTACCTGCTGAAGCTCGGCAGCATAAGTGGATATTTTACCGCCAACATCAGAGATATTGATAAACGGGAGATTGAGTTTGCCAGAAGGCTGATCAAAGATAGCGCCATCTCCACGGAAACGATCAGCTAACTTTTCAACTTGAACCAATTCAAACCGCAGTGGATCGCTATCAAGGACGTATTGCAAGCGGGCGCGATAAGCACTGCTATTGCCATCAGTAAGCCTGACATCTATGGTAGGTATCTCAAGCATGGCGGAATCAAAACTGGCATTGGGGATCAATTTATATACTGCACCAGTGGTTCCAAAAGGAATGCCAGTAGTGTTGCGGAGGACATAGAGTTCGCCATCGCCATCTTGCCCGAAACCAAGTACCCAAAATCCAGGTTGATCGAGTTCGGTCAGATCCAGTTCCAGAATATCGTTACCATCAGAATAAAAGAGCCGGCCATCACCACTGCCAGTCTTCGCTGTATCCCCAAACACATATTTTCCTTGTAAAGCAGGGATGGCATTGCCGCGATAAACAAAACCCCCAATGATAGCGATACCCTCATCGTGATCGTACTGTACGATCGGATCGACAAAATTCCCTGCAACCGTGCCGTCGGTGACAAACCCTGAATCGTTACCATTGGGTTCAAAGCGAAAACTGCCTTCTTTCAATCCCCAACCATAATTACCGCCGGGCTGAACTACGTTCACTTCCTCAATACTGTTTTGACCCACATCGGCAAGTATCAGCGCGCCAGTTTTGGAGTCGAATGAGAAGCGGAACGGGTTGCGGAAACCGTAGGCATACGTTTCAGGCAGAGCCGAACTTAAACCGATAAATGGATTATCATTCGGTATCCCATACTTTCCATTGCTTGAATTATTTCCTAATGGATCAATTCTTAACAAGCTGCCGAGGGGATTGCCGGGGTTTTGCCCATTGCCATCGGCGCCATGGCCGATGATGGGATTGCCGATAAAATCCTGACCATCACGGTCATCGGCACCGCCACCATCCCCGAAGGCGATATATAACATGTTGTCCGGACCAAAATTCAATGCTCCACCATTGTGATTGAATTGGGGTTGATCTACCGTTAGTAGTATTCTTTCATGCTTAATTGACTCGGGAGGGCTATTCAGGCTGGGAGAAACAACGCGGAATTCTTCGATGACGGAGTGATGATCGGCTATAGCACCAGGGGGCATGGTGGAAAAATCTATGGCATCAATTCCTATTCTTGAATCATAGATGTAAAACAAACCATTTTCGACGTACTGGGGATGGAAAGCAAAACCTAGAAAACCCCGCTCATCATAGGATTCGCTGCCAAATGCTCCCAACGGTACCTGATTGGAAGCAGAGAAAGCGAAAAAAATTTCTTTGTTATTTGTAGTTAAATCGATACGCCATATTTTCCGATCCTGATCACTGACATATAAATGGTCTGTCGCACCTGGAATAGGAATCGCCCAATTGGGTGCAGTAAGGCCGGTTGCAATTTGTTTCAGTCTTAATCTAATCGATCCCTTCTGAATAGGTACTGGAATTGGGTCATTCAGGCGGTGTCCTGCAGAATCTACTGATGCGCCTATTGTCGTTGAATGGGTATTAATCTCTGTTGCGTCGACTGCAATACCGAATAGTAATAAGGGCAATGTTAAATAATATAATTTCATTTTGAGACCTCCTGATAGTGAAATTAAATTTCTGCAGGCTCAGTTGCTCATTTTTTTGGCAAAAACGAGCTGGAAGTTTCTAATGGTTTTCTGTCCGTTGTGTTGTAACAGTTATTTGCAAATCTACTTAGGCAAGTGGAAGATCAACTGATTATTCTTGCCGATTAGCAAAGTATGGCTGATCGGTAAGCCATTGGCAAACGCTACTAATCCCAGATTACATTTAATGCACATCGCCGGAGAGAAACACACATCGCTGGATTTTCATGTGCTGGCAAATAGTATCTAGGGAAGCGCTGAATAATTTACCGCTTCCCTAAAGCTTGACACCGGTTCCGATGAGCTCGGCTGAGGTTATTTTGTATGAGAAATTCCCAGGATCCAGGCTGTCCAGTGTTTTTCCATCAATTTCTGCGTGGGGGAACATAAAGAAAGGTAATTTTCCGGTACTATTCGCAGGATTTAGTGACAAGTCGTCAGCATGATTGAATGTCAACCAGTTCATCTCCCAACTACCAAAAAATTTTTCCCTTAACTGAATGATTTTCGAATCATTCAGAGGCAGATTTTCTAATTTTGATACTTGTTGAACATCAGCCGGATTAACCGGTATCCAGCCGCGACCGGCTAGAAAGAATTCAGCCCGGCAGTGTTGGGATTGGCTAATGTCACCGTATTGCCCGATACAAGAGTGTAATTTCGATTCGTTGATGCGAATGCCATATTGGTTTCGTGCAGGAATATTGGCTGCTTTTGCAAGCGCAACAAACAATGAGTTTAGATCAACGCATTTTCCGGCCAGATCATTTTTCTCAAGCATGGACTTAACATCGCCTTGCCCGCGTCCACGAGTTCCTTGATCATATTGTGCATTGTCTATGACCCAATCATAGATAGCTCTTGCCTGTTCCAAGGTCGTTGCGGCATTTTTTCCCTTTATGATGGAGTGTGCGGTTTCACGTACAATGCCATTCGTTGGCTTCAGGTGAGTTGGGTTAAGGTAATTCTTGATGCTACTGGGCAGCGCAGAATTCTTGCTTGCAGGGTAAAGAGCAAGATCAAAGGAATGGCTGGCAGTTTTTACAATACAACTAACCGTGACATGCCGCTGATTGCTCTTTTGTTTTCCTTGCCATTCTGCTTTAAAAATGGGAAAGGCGCTTGTGCCGATAGTAGAAAATGAAGCTTTTGTCGCATTGCCGCCCCAGTTGCTGCCTTGTGTGAATTGAAAACTAGGATCATTGGTATCAGGTAGCGGAAGCCATAAGCGGGCGGAATTGCCTTTATCCGGAAGATCAACTTGAAAAGTTAGGCGATAACTGGTCCAATTACTAAAATCCGATGATTGCACCGGTTGTTGCGTGGCCATTAAGGATGAAACAGGGAAAGTCAGTACACTTGATCCAATTATTTTAATAAAATCCCTGCGCTTCATGGTTTCCTTTATGGTTTCTTTGAGTTACACAAATTTTATCCTATCAATTCTTTATGTCAATACAATGCAGGGTATTACTTCTAAATGATTACTGAAACAGTAAATTGTTTGCCTACCGTTGAGATTGAAACGAGACCTTGTCCTACTCATACCATTGTGTGGTTACATGGCTTGGGTGCCGATGGGAATGATTTTGTGCCGATAGCCAATGAATTGGAGCTATTATTGCCTGAGACATCGATTCGGTTTGTTTTTCCGCATGCGCCTGAGCGGGCAGTCAGTATGAATAATGGGTATATCATGCGTGCCTGGTATGACATTTACCATGCTGATTTTAATAATCGCCAGGATGAATCCGGTATTCGTGATTCACAGAAAGCCATTGATGTTCTGATTGAAAGGGAGATCCAGCGTGGTATCCCATCAAAACATATCTTGTTGGCCGGATTTTCACAAGGCGGCGCAATGGCGTTGCAGGCCGGTCTACGGCAGACCAATCCTCTTGCCGGGATTATTGCTTTGTCATGCTATTTACCACTTCCGGAAACGCTTACGACGGAAACCAGTGCTGCTAATGCATCAACACAAATATTTATGGCGCATGGAATTTATGATGTGGTAATACCATTAGCACATGCGGTTGCTTCAAGAGAAAAGTTACTTACTGCCAATTATCCACTTGAGTGGCATGAATACCCAATGGCGCATAGCGTATGTGAACAGGAAATAGTTGATATCAGCCGCTGGCTGGGGCGCATAAGCGGATGTCATATCTAATTTAAGGGTTTTAATAGGCATTATCTTTGCGCAGGACGATCCATGCGGTTTTGAGGATGATCCAAAGATCGAGCCAGATAGACCAGTGTTTCAGA
>NZ_JAYUWI010000039.1:0-6385 GCF_043753625.1 Nitrosomonas sp. | reverse complement strand
ATCAATAGTATTGCTGGCGCAGTTATCCCAGTCTTTACCAAGCTATAAGCTTAGCAAGCATCAACGCCGGTACACCACTGTCGAAAGACAGCCGGTGTGCCGGTTTTTTTATTCCCTAGTTCTGGTATTTTTCTAATGCAGCGTTTCTGCCTGCTCGCACTTATTCACATAAGCTCATAATCATAAATATGAAATTGACCACTCATGGTTATGCTCACATTAAGCCCAAGTGAGTCTTCTCTACTCATTGTGAAATGGTGCACCAATCGCTGAAGAATTTATACCAGTTTAATAATTTTTTGTACTTGCTATCATTGTGTACTTGCTATCATTTTGATCGTATAGAAAACGCGGATTTAATTTCGAAGTGCAACAGCTAACGGCTGTTTAGTGTAACGTATTTCCACCCCGAAAAATATCTCATGCGGGGTTCTAAATCCCAGTGCTTTTCTAGGTCGATGGTTGATTCGCTCTACCGCCTCCTGTACTTGTTCCTCAGTGATGTTGGTCAGCACAATGCCCTTGGGGAAATACTGCCTCAATAGCCCGTTACTGTTCTCGTTCAGACATCGCTCCCAAGAGTGATAGGGGTTGGCAAAATAAATGTCCGCTTTTAGTTCTGCTGCTATTTTCTCATGCTCCGCAAACTCCTTGCCATTGTCGAATGTGATGGTGTGGCACTTATCCTTGTATGGCGTCAGCAGGCGCGTTGTTACGGCTGTTACACCCACCGCGTGTTTGCTGCGTATATGTCCCGCCAACACATAGCGTGACTTGCGTTCAGCCAGTGTAACCAAGCCACCTTTATGGTTTTTGCCAATCACAGTGTCGCCCTCCCAATCCCCAATACGCGTCTTTTGAGCAACAATCTCTGGACGCTCATCAATGCTGACACGATTCTTGATCATGCCGCGCCGCTCTTGCCCGCTTGCATAACGCTTTCGGTGTGGTTTCTGGCTGCGCAAATGTTGGTGCAGGTCTCCGCTATTTCGTTTGTCCGCGTAAATGTGTTGGTAGATGGTTTCATGGCTGATCTTCAAGACACCTTCCAATTCAAGCCGATTTGCGACCTGTTCTGGGCTAAGATCTTCCTGAATCAACCGCTCAACTTCCGCCCATCCATCCGATGAGAAACACTTGCCATTGATACGTGCACCGCAGCGCTCATCACGCAACGATTGTGCCTGTTTAGGTCGCCAGCCACGCTTGCTCCTTGTTGCGCTTGAACTCCCGTGAAACCGTGCCCTTGTCTACGCCGATCTTTTCGGCGATCTCGGTTTGATTCAAACCAGCTTGCTTCAGTCCGTAAATCTGGTATCGTAGCCCGCTGGTAAGCTGCTTGTATTGCTTCATCTGTGCTCCTTTTACTTGGTCGTTTAAGTGGCTCCAATATTAACGCAGCTTGCCACCTAAATTCGCTTACAAAAGTTGCACTTCGAACTTGAATCCGCCAAATCTTTGGTACATTCCGATAGCCATTATTTTTGGTTATCACATAGTGTTGAATAATAATAGGGGAGAATAATGATGCAGCACAATCCGGGGTTTTTACGGGTAGTGGGACAAGCAAAACAACGCGTAAAGGAATGTACTGTGGCTGATGTGCAGGCCAGATTGACGCGGGGAGAACAATTTCATTTTATCGATGTTCGCGAAGATCATGAATTCTGGATTGACCATGCGGCGGGTGCTCGTCATCTTGGAAAAGGTATCATCGAACGCGACATTGAAAACGTGATACCTGATAAGCGGGCTGCTATTGTGCTGTATTGCGGCGGTGGGTACCGTTCAGTTCTGGTGGCGGATGCATTGCAACAAATGGGTTATACCAATGTGGTATCTATGGATGGGGGCATTAAAGCTTTACGTGACGCTGGTTTTTCGCTTGAAAAAAATAAATCAATCTAGAAATGACACAACAATTTTGAATTTAGTACAGTCAAATCTTATGTAAAATCTTAATGTCCTTTTTCACCAAAAACCAGTGAATCTGATTACTTTCATTTGCTAGGCAGTTTATTGCCAGTTTCTTGGCTGATAGCGGACTGGACCGGAATGTTATTCCCGTTATCGAACACCATATGTGCTCTTTCAAGGGGAAGTGTTTCGCCCCGAAAGAATTTGGGTTCACGCATGTTCCAAAGTATCATTAGCGGAACACCGAGAAATAGCGCGACAACCCCGATCAGAAACACAGTACCCACGCCAGCAATCGATCCGCTAGATCCATAATTGGGATCTAGCATGTTCCATGCTTGAAGAATACCCACCGCAATCAAAATTACAGCAGCAATTGCAGGCAAGATCAATTGCGACAGCGCTGTTTGCCAGTGATTAAATGCAGTACGATGAAAGTAGAGTACACAGGATAGCGACGCTATAGTGTAGTAGGTGCAGATTGCTATGCTGACACTGTGGATAGAATCTTTGACAATTGACTCGCTGATCATGCTCAGGGCGGTGTAGATGACCAGCGTCACCAAACCGATTGTCCAAGTTGCAAACTTCGGTGTTTGTGTTGCTTCATTGACTGAAGAAAATCTGCTAGGAATGGCCCGGTATATCGCCATTGCAAGTGCAGCACGTGCTGCCGGCATGATCGTAGACATCGTCGAAGAGAAAGCCGAAACACCGATTATCAATGCAGCAATTAGCGCGCCTTTGGCGCCGATCATGTCGGTCGTCAGCACGGTTATGATGGAATCGACATTGTCTTTAAACGTCAGGCTTGATTTATCCTGCGGATCAATACCGGCGTACGCTAACGCCGTTGTAGAGAAAACTACATAGGTAATCACAGTAATTGTCATCGCGATCAGGCCACTTCGGCCCGCTTGCTCTGAGCTGCCATCCGTTTCTTCAGACATTGCCAGCGACGCATCAAACCCCCAGAAAATGAATAACGCAACAAGGAATCCATTAAGAAATGCGCTGAAAGAGGAAATCGCAAACGGGTTGAGCCACTCCAGTGAGAATGGTTCGGCAGTACTCGCCGCGTCTCCCTGCATGATGCGCATCAACAGGATAGCTGCGAGTAAGATGAGACCACCGTATTGTGCGATCGTCAGGATTATGGTGGTACGCGAAGATTCTTCAGCACCGAGTGCCGTTAGATATGTCGTACTGAGGATGAATAGAATAGCTACGCCGAAGTGAAACCACAGGGGCGTTTCGTCTAAATTAAAGACGATGGCTGTCGTGTTGACTATGACCTGAGTTGCGGCGACGCCTGCCAGCACACTCGCCAATAACAACGCCCAACCTCCAAACCAACCAAATCGTGGCCCAATGGCTTTTGTACCCCATGTGAAAACTGTACCAGAATCCGGCGCTGAGGTAGTCAGATGTTTGTAGGACAATGCCACAAAGAACATCGGAATCACGGACAGAATGAACACGATCGGTAACTGATAACCGCTTTCAGAAGCACCATAGCCCAACGCACCGGTTAACGAGTACGCCGGAGCGGTTGCTGCCAGACCAATCGTGACCGCAGCCGACCTGGATACCGACCCCTTTTTTAATCCTTTGGCTTTCAGGCCATGCATAACAGATTCTTCGTGCATCTAATGCCTCGTGGTTTTCTGGAAAACTGGAAAACTGGAAAACAGAATTCCTTATAAACGCTGGAAAGTAACAAAGATTTGCAGTGAAGTCAAAAACGAAGCAAGGTATTCAATACTAATAGTTCAATTGACTGTACAGTTTGATGTATCGAGCGATCATAGGAGAAAAATTTTTAAGGTTCAGGATGAATAATGCAATTTTTGATAAGAATATTTAGAATTCCGACATGCTCCATTCTGCATTTTACAGACTACTGTTATTCGTGTATTTTGATCGTCGCGTCAAAGAGGAAACTGTCGCATAATCCCGGTGCGGAGCGGGACAAACAATGTAAATTGCCCGTATTGCCGAGTCAAACTACTTGGGTAGGATATCGCGATATGCTTGACAGTGAATGTATTTTATTGTCTGCGAACAGATTTCTAAGTATCGAGTCGAGTATGGGCGTACCTTAATACGAGTTGCTAAATAACCGTCATTACAAGCATAGTAAGAAATCTATACTGCTTATTCTCGAAGATTTCTCACTATGTTTGGCATAATAAGTGTGAACTATTCAGAGATTTATATAGATCTCAACTTACTTGAATGTCCTTATCAGGATTTACGAGTTGCGATGTTGAAAAAACACCGCTATTTTCGGTCGAAGCGCACATCCAAATGGTTGCTGAAAACCATCGTTCAAAATCTGAGAGCTATTCGCATCCCCAAATCAAAAAAGCCTACCTTAACTCGGCTACATTTCAATCAGAAAATATTGGTGTACATCGAACTCAGTTGCTTTAAACTACAAGGCAACATATTCCTTTGTTGGTCAGTTGTATCAGACCGGAAGTATTAATTAATACTAGAAACAGCTTATTATGACAAATATACACGATCAAATTCTACCCACAGGGACTCAAATCGGCGTCTACGAAATTAAAGGAACCGTAAAAGTTAATCCGTTCGATATTATCTATCGTGCCTGGAATCATCATCTTAAAGAGCAGGTGAGAATACAAGAGTATTTTCCGAACAATTTTGCTGTTCGTGCAAGTGATGGTCTGCGTGTTGAGGCCAAGTCTCTAGAAGATAAAGAAAATTTTGACTATGGGCTAAAGGCATTTTTGGATCAGGCTGAGATGCTGACACAAATTGAGCATCCCAATCTTGTCTTGGCGGAGAACAGTCTGCCATTCAACGGCACGGCTTATCTGATCATGAGCACCCGAGACGGTACATCACTTTCCAAGCTAATCCAATCCAAAACAGCATTTGCTGAAACGGAATTAAAGTTCATTCTGGTATCGATCTTGAATGCGCTTCAGAAAATCCACGAATACAAAATGGTACATGGCGGTATTCAACCGGTAGCGATCTTATTCGATAAAGATGGCGAACCGTTACTAACGCATTTTTCTGCTGCACGATTAACTATCGCCGCACGCACGGCTCAGTTTTCGGATGAATTAGCTAGCGGTTACGCGCCAGCAGAACAATATGAACCTGAAAATGTACCCGGACCCGCGACCGATTTCTATGCACTGGGTGCGACGATGTCGGCCTGTATCTTGCATGATAAGCCCATTGCTGCGCAAAGCAGGATTACGGCTTTAAACCAAGGCAAACCTGATCCGATGGGCTCACTTTCTGCGGCTGCGAGTGCTACGTATAGCGTGGAATTGTTGCAAGCGATCGATTGGATGCTGCAACCTGAATACAGCCGCCGGCCGCAGTCGGCAGGCGAGATTTTAACGCTATTAAAATCAGAGCAAACCAGCGGCCCGGCGGAGCTGTCATCTGCCAAGCAAGTGGGCGCAGAAGTTGTCAATAGCAATCCGATTATTAAGAACGCCCTATGGATTGGTGTCATGACCGGGATCGTTGTGCTGGTGACGTTTGGAATATGGTTTGATAAGAAACCGGTAGAAATAGCGGATAACAAGAAAAGTACAGCAGCTACCCAGCCTTTATTCCAACGCAATCCCGGCAAAACTACCGTTACACCGGAAATTAAAGAAGACCAATCCACTATCCCTTCGATTGTCGCTCAATCAAATCCAGAATTGGATTCAGACAAAATTGCTGAACCCGAAGAATTAACTGAGCTGGCAGACGAATCAACACCATTGAAAACCAAAACCGATGAGGTTTTAATCAAGAAGTACCTGGATGTCGCTGAGAAAGCTATGAAAGTAGGACATTTCACCACCCCACCGAGAAGTAATGCATATAAGTATTATCAGCTGGTCTTAGCCACGGAACCAGATAATGTGGAAGCACGTGCTGGGCTGCAGAAAATCGTGGATCGGTATGTTCAGTTTATTGAAAAAGCGAAAATTGAAGGTAAACTCAATATGATTAAGTTATATTTGCAAAGAGCGGAATCGGTTTTGCCAGATGATTCTAGGATAAGGAAAATTCGGGGTGAGATTGCAGCTATTCAATAAAAGTTCTATCTCATATCGACGAAATTTTAAGAATTAGTTGATTCTATTTCTTGATTTTCAGATGATCGCAAATTGCCCTGCTGGAATCGCTATGACTGGTATTCTAAGATTGCTGATTTATCTCAGCCAACAGTTTATCAGTAGATGCGACTTTTGCATAAGCAAAGCCAAGTGCGGACATAAAAGCAGCGAGTACTTGACTTGATGGTACTGAGCTCCATTAAATTCTAACGCTAATGTGGCACAAGCATCATGCGCGATAGCACATTTATAACCTTATTCCAATTCTACATAGTCGACCCTGAAAAAGTATCAAACAACAGTTGTTCTGGAAAAGCTACCTGAGAAAATTGTTGCACTACTAAAGTGCATGCCCCGGTAGTTTA
>NZ_JAYUWI010000038.1:0-19516 GCF_043753625.1 Nitrosomonas sp. | reverse complement strand
CTCAGGGAGTGACCGCTTCAATTTCGACCAGAAAACGATCTCGTCGCGTCTGTTTCTTCTTTGACGAATATTCCAATTCAGAAAAGCTTGATTGCATTTGTTTATCCAATATTATCAACATGATGAATTTTATCAAACTTCAGAAACTCATATCGATATGTTTGAATAAATAAGTGTTTCCCTAAGTCTTAGTGCTTGAAACAACCCTGTTACGAGAATGTTCTGCGGCAGCAATTTCTGCTCGTATTCTCGCAGTTGCCGCGGCGGTAGCTTCTTTATCAACTTGGGAACGCGCAAACAGTGCCTCCTTAGCCATAACTTCAACAGCTTCCCGGGCTGCTGCAGCTTCCAGTGCTTTGGATTCCAGCGCTATGCGCTCCTGCATAGCGGCAAGCGCAGCCGATTCGGTTCTGGCTTTTTCCAATGCGATTCTAGTAGCAGTTTTTTCTGCTTCAAGTTGCGCTTTGGCTTTATTGGTAGCGATAATTTTTGCTTGCGCTCTAGTAATTGCCAATCCTGTGATTTTTTGCTCAATCTCGAAGTGCTCAACAACAGCTTGTTTTGCATCGGCTATTGCTTTGGCACGAATCTCCGCGTCCTCCAATAAGCGTTGCTCCAAATCCGCTTGAGCATTTGTTTCTTGTGCAGCAAGCATATCTACTTGGGCTTTTGCCTCTGCTGCAGCTCTCAAGCTGATTTCAGCCTCCGCCCTGCTCTTTGCTGCTTTCCTTGCAGCTTTCTCTGTTTCTGCACGTGCTTCCGCTTTTTTAATAGCTTCTTCATCTGCTTTAATACGTTTCTGGTACTCTTTGCTTGCGTTGGCCTCCGCTTTCTTCTTCTCACTTGCAACCGTTTTGGTTTCTTTTTCAGCACGCAAGGCTGCCTCTGCAGCAGCCAACGCTTCAGTTTCTATCTGCATCCGCTGATCGGCTTCTTCCAGCAACTCAGACTCTGCAACGAGACGAGCCTTGATTGCATCAGCGGCTGCATTCTCTTTTGCAAGAATGGATTTCGCTATTTCAGCTGCAACTCTCTCCGCATCTGTTTTATCGCGTGCCGCGATGGTCGCTTGGGCATCTAACTCAGATCTTTTTCTCGCTTGTTCTGCTGCGATCTCTTCAGCTTCGGCCTTTTCTATCGCTGCTTGCACCGCAGCAGCTTCGGCTTTCAGCCTATCCTCTTCCATTTCTTTCGCCCGTTTCTCTGCATCCAGACGTTCAGTAGTCTGAGCCAAAGTTTGCGCCTCTATTTGCGAGCGAATCTGCATTTCCTCAATGATTTGCTTTTCAGCTTCTTCTTGAGCTTTAGCCAGTGCTATGGTTTTTTGCGTCTCCTGAATTTTTGCATTGGCGAGCATTGCTGCATATGTTTCTGCTTCTATCGCAGCCAGAGCAAGCAAACGCGCTTCATCGGATACTTTGGCTCGATGCATCGCAGCTTCAGCAGCTTCATTCTCTTTTAGTGTGGTCGCATGCACCTTATCCAAAGCGGCGGCTTCTTGTTCAATGCGTTTCTGCATTTTCTCGACAATCGAAGCTTCTGCCTTGATCTTAGCTTCCAATAGCGCATTCAGGGATTTCTCAGCTTTAATCTTCTCTTCCGCAAGCTGCCTGGCTTTTATTTCAAATTCCCGTCTGGCATTAGCCTCTCTGATTGCCAAAGCATCAGTTTTAGCCCGAGTTCTGGCTTGATCAGTAGCAAGCGCTTCAGCCTGGATTCTTGTTTCTGCCGCAATTCTGGCATTAGCCTCGGCCCGAATTCTCGCTTCAGCAGTTACTTTCGCGATGTTTTCTGCTTCAATCCGCTTGTGCGCCTCCTTGATTGCCCGATCTTCCGCGCTTAATCGTTCACGATAAGCCGTATCCAAAAGTTGTTTAATTTCATCACTTGATGCAAATTGTTGAGTGGAACTCATTGCATTGCTTAATTGTAACTCGTCGGCAGACGTAACAATTTCTTCGTCATGCTGTGCCTCCGGCGATGAAGAAAATTTGCGTAGCGAACTAAGTAAGCGTGACTTAAATGTCATAAGTTATTAACCAAACCGGCAATTATTTGAACTGCCAATGTTAATAAATAGTTTCCGATAAATAGATGATCACTTTAACAGTTCCAGACAAAAATCTTGTATCGAAAAAGAAGGGAAATATTGTCTGTTTATGTATTGTGAATCAAAAAATCTGCCTACTTATACATCGGAAGGAATTTACTCTTGCTGCAATCGATAAATCAGCTATCGCATATGGCTTTTATTGATATTAAGAATTCCCATTATTAGATTTAAAGCATCACGCACCAGATATTCCAGAATCGGTGCATAAAAAGGCATACTGAACGCCAGAACGAAGAGGCCAATAGAGAGTGTCAGTGGAAAGCCGACCGCAAAAATATTTAATTGCGGCGCAACACGTGTCAGAATACCCAAAGCGAGATTGGTAATCAGTAGCGCCGTAAGAACGGGGAGTGACAATTGAAGACCTGATTTAAAAATTTCTCCGCCCCAATTTGCAAGTGTAGTAAATGTTACATTTGTAATTCCTTCTAAACCAACAGGTAATGTGCTAAAGCTCTCTGAAATCAAAGCAATCATTATCAAATGACCGTCCATTGCAAGGAATGCCAGACTGGCAATTACACCCAAAAAACGACCTATGATATCTATCTGACCGGAGTTTTGCGGATCAAAGAAAATTGCAAAGCCAAGACCCATTTGCAAACCAATCAATTCACCCGCCGTTTCCACCGCAACAAATACAATGCGCATGACAAATCCAATAGCGACACCAATCAAGACTTGTTGCAGCAAGATGATTAAACCGATACCGGAAGCTGGATCAACCTGCGGTAATGATTTTTCGACTACCGGCATTACCAAGATAGTGATCATGACTGCCAGCCCCAGCTTCACCCTGACAGGAATACTTGGGTTTCCTAAGATAGGCGCAGTTGCCACCATCGCCAGGATTCTGCTGAGCGGCCAAATGAATGTTGCCAGTAATGTATTTAATTCTGCAGTGGTTATACTGATCATTATGCTAAATCACTCGTTTTATGATTGAACGCCAATACTGGCCAGATCAACGATAGAAATCCGCATATACAGCGTACAGCGCCAAACCATGAGCCTGTCGGCGTTAACTGACTGCGAGCCAAGGAATGCTGGTAAAGAGCCGTTGCATATAGTCTGTCATGAGAGTGATCATCCAAGGTCCGGCCAGCACAATCACCAGAAACATCACCAATAATTTAGGAATAAATGACAAAGTCATTTCATTAATTTGAGTCGCTGCTTGGAAGATACTAACTAATAAACCAGTTGCCAAAGCAGAAAGCAACAAGGGGGCAGAGAGTATAAATGTCATTTCAAGCGCTTGCCGACCGATAGTCATTGCACTTTCTGGAGTCATACTATGTTTCCTTCAAGTATAGAAGCTTTTTGCCAAGGAACCGATAATGAGATGCCAGCCATCGACTAATACAAAAAGCATTAATTTAAATGGAAGTGAAATAATCATCGGTGACAACATCATCATACCCATGGCCATTAGTACGCTTGATACAACCAGGTCAATGATTAAGAATGGAATAAATACGACAAAACCAATCTGGAAGGCGGTTTTTAGTTCGCTCGTGATATAGGCTGGAACAAGTATTTTCAACGGCACTGTGTCGCGGCTTTCGAGCTCTTCACTGTTCGAGATTTGTACAAAAAGTGCCAGATCTGTTTCCCGGGTCTGGTGCAACATAAACGATTTCAGCGGCACACTCGCTTTCTCACCCGCCTCCATAATACTTATTTTATCTTCAGAAAAAGGCAAATACGCTTCCGTATAGACCCGATCAATGACCGGTGACATGATAAAAAAGGTCAGGAATAACGCCAATCCGAGCAATACCTGGTTAGGTGGAGAAGATTGTGTGCCCAACGCCAGCCTCAGCAACGACAAGACAATGATAATACGCGTGAAACTTGACATCATTAATACCAACGCAGGTAAAAATGTTAGCGAAGTCAGTAATAAAAGTGTCTGTAAGCTCAGCGTATAAGTCGCGCTCCCATCGGAATTAGGGGAACTGGTAAATGCCGGAAAACCGGATTTTTGCGCAAATGCAGGCACAGCGATAAAACCCACGAAAAGAAACGCCATCTGTAACAGATTACGTTTTGTAATTCTGCTCAGGCAGCAAGAAAAATCTACCCGAATCCTATGACAAATCAATATGCGTTGAAAGCATGAATGAATGATTGATGCAAAGCTATTATACATTTTCTTTTTTTATGCTCTGATTAAGCTGCGTAGCAAATGTTTCAACAGGCGGATTATCCGGTGTCGTACTGGCAGTGTCTGTTAATGGCTTATTCATGGTATGTAACATATTGACTCGACCGGGCGCCACACCGAGCACCAGCCACGTATTATCAATTTCGACAACAATTACCCGCTCTCTCTGGCCAACTCCAGTCGCCGCAACAACCTTAACGACGCCTGCAGCAGCAGGTGATATCAACGAGAAACGTTTAAGTAACCAAGTAATACCTCCTATGATCGCCAGTACCAGTAATAATCCACCCATCATCTGCAACGTATTTTCAGTTGATATCACGGAAGGTGGGGGCACATAGCTTGGTTTCCCTGTTTCAGCCAAAACAGGGAACGAAAATGTCAGCATCAAAAGCATCAAATATCGGCTTGGCATATCAGCTCTAGCGATTGAGTTTACGGATACGTTCACTGGGTGTAATAATGTCGGTCAACCGGATACCGAACTTATCATTAACAACTACGACTTCACCTTGCGCAATCAGACAACCATTGACCAGTACATCCATAGGTTCACCGGCCATGCCGTCAAGCTCGACAACCGAACCTTGAGCGAGTTGCAACAAGTTCTTAATTGCAATCTTGGTGCGACCCATCTCAACTGTCATCTGCACAGGGATGTCTAGAATCATGTCGATATCATGACGGGCATTATTCGCAGCGCCATTTTTTCCGAGTTCCTGGAAAACCGATGTTGTTGCAGACTGCGAACCGACCATCGTGTTGTTATTTCTCTCTGGCACATTGGCTGCCGGGGCAGATGCTTCTTGCTCTGCCATCGCAGCAGCCCAGTCATCCGTCTCAGCTTGATCGTTTTCTGTAGGCTCTGACATTTAAATCTCCAATAAATTATTCAATTTCCGATGGGGAAATCATTGCATTGACTCTAAGTGCATACTGTCCATTCATGATGCCATAGTGACAGTCCATAACAGGTATGCCGTCAACATTTACGGTAATGGTTTTAGGAATTTCCAGCGGAATGATATCTCCCGCTTGCATACTCAGAATCTGTTCAAATGTAACTTTCGTATGCCCGATATTAGCAACCAGTTCCACTTCAGCCATTTGCACTTGCTTTGACATCAATTTGATCCAGCGTTTGTCAACTTCCAGATGATCGCCTTGCAATGCGCTATATAAAGTATCTCTAATGGGTTCAATCATTGAATAGGGAATGCAGACATGCAATTCGCCGCCTTGGTTACCCATATCGATATCAAAAGTAACTGTAACGACTACCTCATTGGGTGTAGCAATCGTGGCAAATTGAGGATTCATCTCAGATCTAACATACTCAAATTTAACCGGGTATACCGACTTCCAGGATTTTTCATATTCTTCAAATACCACATCAAGCAAACGCCGAATAATACGTTGCTCAGTCTGGGTAAAGTCCCTTCCCTCAACTCTCGTATGGTATCGACCATCGCCGCCAAACAAATTATCCACAATTAGGAAAATCAGATTGGGATCAAAAACGAGCAATGCTGTCCCTCGTAGGGGTCTCATTTGAATCAAGTTGAGATTGGTCGGAACCACCAGATTACGTACAAATTCACTGAACTTGATAACTTTGACGGGACCAACTGCAATATCCACCGTACGACGCATGAAATTAAATAAACCGCTACGCAGTAAACGTGCAAATCGTTCGTTGATGATTTCATACGTAGGCATCCGCCCGCGAACAATGCGTTCCTGCGTAGCAATGTTATAGGGTCGAACACCCCCTTTCTCTTCTTCCTTCTGCACCTCATCGGCTTCGCCAGTGGCGCCTTTGAGAAGTGCATCAACTTCGTCTTGTGAGAGAAAATCTTCAGCCATCTGTCGTTTACTGGATCACAAATGATGTAAATAATACTTCCAGTACATCCTCTTGCAGTTCTGATGAATCCAATGATTGTTTGATTTCATCCACAATCTGTTGACTTAACTGTTGTTTCCCCACAATACCTGTGATATCTGCCGATTTCTTACTGGAAAGTAACATGAGGATACGATTGCGAATAGCCGGCATTTGCTTCTTAATCTCCGCTACGACAAGAGTTTCTTTGGTTTTCACGGTTAATCCAACCTGCAAATATTGACTATTGTCTTCCGGTTGAAGATTAACTGTAAAAATATCAAGATCCACAAATGTGGTTGGTTTTTCCTTAGGTTTTACAGGCTCGGAATCTTCATCACCTGACATTTTCATAAAATACCAAGTACCACCGCCACCTGCAACGATAGCGACGACTGCTATCAAGATGATAATAATCAATCCTTTCTTGCTTTTCTTTCCTTCTGTCGCTACTGGTGCTTCAATAGTTTTTGACATTTTTCTCAACTCCTTATTTGATGAAATCAATTATCTTCGACGAGGCAGTAAACTGATATCACAAATAACAATGAAATAATGTCACTATTTCCAGATACAAAAATTAATAGAGAGTCCGTCAGGTATGCATGCTGATTTCTGATTGAGAGAATATTCGTATGATCTGACCGGTTAGTTTAATTTCAGATCAAACAAAAAACAAAGAAAAAACAAAACCCGAATGGTTTATACGGCTATCTAGAGAAGCTATTATCTGTCACACGACCGGATCGGATAGCGTGACAGATTATGCATAGGCGATTGATTCACAAAAAATCGAGTAAACCTGATTTTATGAATCATCAGGCATAGGTATTGACCATACCGATATGCTGATTTGGCGTGACAGTTGTTTCAATTTGACCCACAGTCTCCGGTCTTGCACCTGCCATATTGTTGGTATCTTTTGCGGAATGATAGGCCTGCTGCTGTCTATTGTCTTGCTGAAATGAATCAGAACCGACCATTACATTACCCAATGTAATACCGTTCTCAGCCATCATTTCTCTTAATCTAGGCAATGCTTGCTCAATCGCTTCACGCACGGCCAAATGAGGAGATGAAAACTGCGCTGTCGCCTGATCCTGCGTAATACTCAGCATCACTTCCACAGGTCCAAGATGCGCCGGGTTTAAACGAATTTCAGCTACTTGGTGTTGCTGGGAAGACAACCAGACAACTTTTTGTGCAAATTCCCCACCCCACTTTGGCTGACCTACTGGGAGATCAACATGGATGTCTTGTAGTGTCGTATTCAGGGGAATGCCGGAAGCAGAGCTGCTTAGGCTGAATGGCTGTGAGGAAATTGATTCGCCATGTGTTGAAAATATCGATTCCCTTGCATTAACCTGAATGGCTTCATTAATCTCCGAAGAAAATGGAAGAAATTTGCCATAAGCGGCAGAATCTACCGCATCCAATGATTGCCATATGTTGTCGGATAAATAATTAGAACTGCTCGCAGCCAAATTTGGCTGTGCAAGCTTTTGTTGCAACAATTGATTGCTAATGGGAATCGTTGAACTCACAATCTGTTCACTATCTAGGGGAACCAATGCATTCTGAGTTGATAGGGTCAACGCCAGCGGCAAAGTTGAAGCTTCAGTCATTGCATCTGGATTTAATACGGAATTCATTGCGCTTAACGCCGGATCGGTTTTATACACACTACCCGCATTGCTAAGAAGATTTTGAATGAAGCTGTTCGCATCATCGGTTGTTGTTGCTACAGACGTGGTTGTATCCGTATCTTTATCCGTGTCTTTAACTGTATCTTCTGAAGATGCTGCACCATCAGAATGTTCTTTTGTGTCAGAAGTATTGTTTGTCTCATGCTTGCCCGTTGCTTCAGATACTTCACGCTCCAGGACTTTACCAAACTCTTCTGCAACAGATTCTTTAGTGTCGGTTGAACCGGAATTGATCATTGCTACAGGATTTTCAGCTGAAGATTTGATTTGAGGTGCAACTAATATGTTTAACATAAGTTTTTAGTCTCATACAATTAATAATGCCATCAGTAAATAAGCAACTTCTATACCAGTCTGACTATTACTGGATATATTGCTAACCACCTTTGTGCAGAAATAAATCCCGATGTAGAGAATTCGATGCAAACTCATCTTGCACTTTCTGCTCCAATTTTAATTGCTTCTGATTCTCTTCATTATGTTGACGTTGCGATAGCATATCGTAGGATTTTAATTTACGCTGGCAAGACAAAAATTCATTTCCTCCTTCTATCCTTTTGTTTTTCGTATATAAAACTGTTTGTTGTTGCTCAGTGACAGCAGCGTCAAGTTTATTCATAAAAGCAATAAAATTTAGCCATTCAATATGGTCAATTCCTTTCTCTGTGGAATTCTGAAAGTGTGACTGATAATTATGCCGGTACTGCAAAAGTAAATTTAATTTTTTTTCTGCTTCTTTCTGTTGCAAATTCAATTTTCCAAGTTTCTTCGCTGAAGAATCAGCCCGCTGTTGCGCCAGGTCCAAAAGCAATTTTAGCGATGATGTAGTTGGCATAATAATTTTCGTCTTCGATTACCGTATTTATTCGCTTTCAAACAATTTTGTTAGTTTTTCAAGGCTATCGGTAAAATTCTCATGCTGAGACATATTCTGCTGTAAAAATTTTTCAAATGCAGGATACAGCCTGATAGCTCGATCCAGTTCCGGATCTGTTCCGGCAACATAGGCGCCGACACTGATCAAATCATGGCTACGTTGATACCGCGAACATAGGCTTTTAAATTTCCGTGCCATATCCACCTGTTTCTGTGGAACCAGACTGGTCATGACGCGACTGATTGATGCTTCGATATCGATTGCAGGGTAATGTCCTGCCTCGGCTAATCTTCGTGATAAAACGATATGACCATCGAGAATGGCGCGCGCACTATCAGCGATGGGATCATTCTGATCATCACCTTCCGTCAACACGGTATAAAAAGCCGTAATGGACCCACAATTTTGATTGCCATTACCGGCACGTTCCACCAATTGCGGTAATTTAGCAAATACAGATGGCGGATAACCTTTGGTAGCAGGCGGCTCGCCGATGGCCAGGGATATTTCCCTTTGCGCCATGGCATAGCGAGTTAATGAGTCCATAATGAGTAAAACATGCTTGCCAGTATCTCGAAAATACTCGGCAATGGCTGTCGCGTAGGCTGCGCCTTGCAAACGTAATAACGGTGAAGTGTCAGCAGGTGCCGCAACAACAACTGAGCGTGCAAGCCCCTCCTTACCAAGAATATTTTCTATAAATTCTTTAACTTCACGGCCTCGTTCTCCAATTAAGCCAACAACAATCACATCAGCGGTGGTATAACGTGCCATCATGCCAAGCAGTACGCTTTTACCCACACCGCTACCCGCAAACAATCCCATGCGTTGACCACGCCCAACAGTCAGTAGCATGTTAATCGCACGTACTCCAACATCGAGCGGCTCACTAACAGGAATTCGTTCTAATGGGTTATAAGGACGACTGTATAGCGGTACGCTTTGTTCTGCACGAGTGGGGCCAAGACGGTCGAGTGGTTCCCCAACACCATTTAAAACACGGCCAAGCAGTTCAGGTCCGACAGAAACATGCTTAGCACGATCTGCTGCACGCCTTCGTGGATGTTGAAAATTACCAATCTTGGGAGATTCGCCAACAGGTTCTGTAGGAACGACTTTTGCGCCCGGAGACAATCCATAAACATCACTGGATGGCATTAGAAATAAGCGCTCTCCAGAAAATCCGACAACTTCAGCCGAAACATGATGACCATTCGACAGAAAAATGGTACAGCTACTGCCAACAGCCAATCTGAGCCCTATTGCTTCTATAACCAGCCCTGCTACCCGTGTAATTGTTCCGCTTAATAAGAAAGGATTTGCGGGAGTAATCAGCTGAGTGCAGCTTTTTAAGAAACCGTCCCATTGCTCAGAATAAGCCATAATCAGTCTTTCTTCTCAAGCCATCCGTCATCCTGACCAATGGCTGATAATACCCTCTGCCAGCGCACTTCCAGGCTTCCGTTAATTTCACTACCACTGGCTTCAATACGGCATCCTCCTCTGGAGATCTGCTCATCTTCACGAACACACAAGTGATCCTGCTCCAGCTGATCATTCAGATGCACAAGTACCAATTTTGCATCCTCCGGATGCAAAAAAAGACGGGGATGTTGCATCGCATTTGGCAAATTACGGATAGCTTCTTGCACGATAGGTATGATTAGTTCAGGTTTTAGTTTTAATGCTTGTACGACCACTTTTTGGGCAAGTTTAATTGCCAGTTCTAATAGGCTGTCAGCCACCTGCTGATCCATTTCATGCAGATCTTTGTCAAGCTTGGATAGCAGTTCTTGAACGCGCGCCACTTCGGCTTTAACTTCAATTTCAGCAATTTTCCTGCCTTCTGCGTAGCCTGCTGCGTTACCTTCTTGCAGTCCTGCTGCATACCCATCTTCTTTGGCACGCTGAAAAATTGCAGCAGCATCCCCTTCGATCGGCAAAGAAACCCGAGGCTGTTCATCGGCCTGTATGCTGGTTTCAGTCTCCGCTTCCTGCGCTTCTCTAGTTAAATCGGGTGTCTCAAAAGAATTCATCTCCCATCGCTGATAAGCGTCGAGTTTCTCTTTTGAAAAATAATTACTTGCAATCATTGACAAGCCTCTTTTTCAGTAATAAATAGGCACGCGATTGGCTATTGATTAAGCTCAGCTGACGAAAAATCCGTCAACTAAATGAAACCATCATCACCTTTTCCACCTAGTACAATCTGCCCATCGTCAGCCAGCTGGCGTACAACCTTAAGAATTTCTTTTTGTTCCGCTTCCACCTCGGATAGTCTTACCGGGCCTTTACTTTCAAGATCTTCCCGCAGAGCCTCAGCGGCACGTTGTGACATATTCTTGAAAATTTTCTTACGCAATTCTTCTTGCGCACCCTTCAAAGCGATAATCAAAGATTCCGACTGTACTTCCCTGAGAAGCAATTGGATGCCATGATCATCAATATCAATCAGATTATCAAATACAAACATTTCATCCATGATTTTTTGTGCTAAATCTTCATCGTACTGCTTGATATTTTCAATAACACTGCTTTCCTGGGCAGTTGAAACAAAGTTAAGAATCTCAGCAGCCGTGCGAACTCCGCCCATAGCAGCTTTACGGATATTAACGCTGCCTGATAACAACTTGGTTAACACATCGTTCAATTCACGTAAGGCATCAGGCTGAATACTGTCCAGTGTTGCGATACGTAATAACGTATCGTTACGTAACCGCTCGGTAAATAGGCTTATGATTTCACTCGCCTGATCACGCTCCAAGTGAACCAGAATCGTGGCAATAATTTGTGGATGTTCATTCTTGATGAGTTCTGCCACCGAAGGTGCATCCATCCACTTCAATCCTTCGATACCGCTGGTATCACCACCGTTTAAAATACGATCAATGAGATTGGCAGCTTTTTCATCGCCCAAAGCACTGGTCAGAACCTTCCGGATATAATCAGCCGAATCCTGACCCAAAGCGGTTCTCCCTTCGGCTTCATTGCAAAACTCTGATACGATGTTTTCAATCTCACTACGCGTTATGTTTTGTAGAGTAGACATCGTTTCACCCAGTCTTTGCACTTCCTTGGGACCCAACAGCTTGATCACTGATGCCGCTTCTTGCTCACCCAAAGTCATCAGCAAAATTGCGCTTTTTTTGATTCCTTCCTCAGCCATTTTTAGATATCCACTCTTTCACCACGTTGGCGACGATAGCAGGTTCATCTACAGCCAATTGCTTAGCTTTCTTAAGATTCTCATCAAATATCGATTTCTGAATGGCTTGCAGTGCCGTTCCATCCCCATGTTCTGACAATTGACCCAACGCAGCTTCACCAGTTAGTTTTTCAGGCTCTGGTGGGGGCTGTTGGGTTAAGCTTTTTAGAAATGGGCGTAGAATTTTTAACAAGAAAAATAAAACAACAGTTGTAATTAATAGCTGTTTCCCGATTTCTTTTGCCAGCATGATGACATCGGGATCCTTCCAAAGTGGGATATCCAATACTGTTACAGTATCAGCAGTAAATAAACCATTAGTTACGGTCAGCGAATCGCCGCGTTTCTCGCTATAGCCCATGGCTTCTCTGACAAGACTGTTGATTTCCTTAATCTCTTCAGCAGTTAACGGTTCATACGTCACTTCTCCGTTTTCATCAACTTTTTTACGATAATTCACTACAACAGCGGCAGATAATCGTTTGATATTGCCAGTCGATTGCTGAGTGTGCTGTACGGTTTTATCTACTTCATAATTAATCGTAGATTCCTTTTTCTGATCTGTCGGTACAGGTGGTGTTTTATCATCCGCTTCTTTGTTTTCTCCTCCCGCTTCAATAGGTGCTGCAGCAGGTTCAGGCGGACGATTTGTCAGTGCTCCTGGGATTCCCCCATCAATTTTAGAGCCGATGGAGGTCGCTTCGAGCGTTTTTTGACTACGAATAGCGGCAGCTTCTGATTCAGTGTTATTGGGTCGATAAATTTCTTCAGCACGTTCAATACGAGAGAAATCCATATCAGCAGTTACCTGAGCACGCACATTAGCAGCACCAGTAATAGGCGTCAGAATAGCTTCGATACGGCGAATATAATTTTCTTCAAGCTCCTGTATATACTCTAACTGTTTAGCATCAAACCTTGAGTCTTGTTTGCCATCATTCTGGGTACTGAGCAGATTGCCATTTTGATCTACGATAGTTACATTCTTCACCGGCAAACTGGGTACGCTACTAGACATCAAGTGTACAATTGCACTGACCTGCTCAACACTCAAAACTCTGCCTGGATGTAAATTGAGCAGTACCGAAACACTCGGTTGCTGTTTTTCTCTTGAAAAAACTGATGGCTTTGCAATTGCCAAATGCACTCGCGCACTTTGCACCGCGGATAATGACTGAACCGAACGTGCCAACTCACCTTCTAGCGCGCGTTGATAATTAACTTGCTCGAGAAATTGACTGGAGCCAAATTTTTGATTCTCCATTAATTCAAATCCTGGTAAACCGCCTTTTGGCAAACCCTGTCCCGCCAGCCGCAAGCGTATTTCATGCACTTGTTTCTCAGGAATCAAGATGGCACCGCCACCGCTTTCAGAGAACTTGTACGGCACGTTCATTTGTTGTAGCGCAGTAATAATCGCTGCTCCATCCTGGTCTGATACATTATTATAAAGAACACGATAATCCGGTGTCTGACTCCACATCAAGGCGCCTACCAGCAAAGCAATGACAGCAGCTGCAGAGAGAATTAATCCCAGTTTCTTTTGATTAGACAACTGACTGAATTGCGCCAACCGGATTGCTGTCGGCGGTGTTGCTGTATTGGATTCACTGAGTACTGTTGCCACGCGCTATTCTCCTGCCTAGATTCTGGACCACTTATCAAGAAAATTAATAGTAATTTTCATCACTTAGATTAACTAACTAGTTGTTATATTATAAAAATCACAAGATATATGCCCTGTAATAGTTAAACCAAGTTATTGTTCAATTTATCAATATACATGCCGTAAGAAAAACATCTTTCATGTTAAATCCACGAAAAGAGTTTTATTGAAGTGATGATTATCGATAGTTTTGTAGAGTCTGAATGCTCAAATAGAATAGGTTTGCCCATCCTATTTGCATCATTGTCGATGTTGGTATAAATGCTAAGCTACTGGCATTCCTAATAACTGCCATCTAATCCAGTGCAAACAAACAAAGTCATTGAAATTAAGCCAGTACCAGTTGATCAGGAACAGCTTCAACTTGCTTTTGCAGCTTTTAATGAAGCTTCTGAGCAGCTATCCGGCGTGTACCAGGAATTACAGCACCAGGTAGCACAATTAACCGGGGAACTGGCAATTGCAAATGGCGAGCTGCACAGACAGTTAATTGCAAAGGAAAATTTGTCTCAGCAGCTCAGTCTCTTACTGAATGCGTTGCCCGGTGGCGTAATAGCTCTGAATGGACAGGAATGTATCGAACAAGTGAACCCAGCTGCCATCTCGATCCTTGGAGAACCATTACTTGGGTTGGCATGGCATCAGGTGATTCAAGAACGTTTATCATCGACTGTAATCATCAACGAGTGGCTTACAAAACAACAAGAATCGGCAGAACAACGCCGTATCCGCATTGAAAGCAGCGCAACAGATTCAACCGGTAGACGAATCCTGCTGGTAAACGATATTACTGAAGCCTATGCCCTGCAAGATCAGATAAGACGAAATCAGCGACTCACTTCCATGGGTGAAATGGCAGCAAATCTTGCCCACCAGTTGCGTACCCCGCTTTCAACCGCACTACTCTATGCCAATCATCTGGGAAGTGATGCCCTGACTCCCGCTGAAAGACAAAAATTTGCAACCAAGACCATTGAACGCATGCATCACCTGGAACACCTAATTAACGACATGTTGCGTTTTGTTAAAGGTGAAATAACGCAACTCGAAAATGTCGAAATCAGTCATTTGTTAGCGGAGTTACGACAAGTCATAGAACCTCAGATGACCCAACATAGTTTGCAATTAATTGTGCACGACCTTAGTAAAACTGAAAGTCTGATGACTGACCGACAGGCATTATGCGGAGCGATGATAAATCTTCTCGAGAATGCCATGCAAGCGTCATCCCCGGGAGATCAAATTATTCTGAAAAGTGACGTGGAAAATGAAAACATTGTTTTAAGTGTCCATGATGATGGATCAGGTATTGATGCAGCACTGCAAGAAAGATTATTCGAACCTTTTTTTACAACACGCTCAGAAGGCACCGGCTTAGGTTTGGCTATTGTTCGAGGTGTTATACAGTCCATGGAAGGCAGTGTGCAGATTAATTCATCGCCTGATACAGGAACTGAATTTGTGATACGGCTACCAAGAAACAGAGGAGATTGACACGATGAATACACTACCCATTTTGGTGGTAGAGGATGACAAGGATTTACTGGAGGCGATTTGTGCCACCATGAAACTAGCGGGCTATCAAACATTAGCGGCATCAAATGGCAATGACGCAATGGCTGCACTACAGGAATCTCAGGCAGGAATGGTTGTGAGTGACGTGCAGATGAGGCCCATGGATGGATTCACTTTGTTAAAAAAAATTAAGGCGTTCAATCCAGAATTGCCGGTGTTGCTGATGACAGCTTATGGAGATGTCGAAAAAGCAGTTGCCGCAATGCAGACAGGTGCTTGCGATTATCTGCTGAAACCGTTTGATCCAGACAGTTTGCTGGCACATATCAAACGCTATGTACTATCTGAACTCGAACAAAATGACAAAATTGTTGCAAAAGATCCTCGTACGCGAGCACTACTTTCCCTCGCCAAGCGAGTTGCTCAATCTCCGGCAACAGTCATGCTAACGGGTGAAAGTGGCTGTGGCAAAGAAGTAATTGCACGTTTTATCCATCAGCACTCATTACGCGCATCTAGACCATTCGTCGCCATCAATTGTGCAGCTATTCCAGAAAATTTACTGGAAGCAACCTTATTTGGTTACGAGAAAGGCGCTTTTACCGGAGCAGCCCAATCTCAGCCTGGAAAATTCGAACAAGCTGAAGGCGGCACATTACTGCTCGATGAAATCTCAGAGATGCCTCTAGAACTACAAGCCAAATTGTTGCGTGTATTGCAAGAAAGAGAAGTTGAAAGAGTAGGCGGACATAAGATGATCAAGCTGGACATCCGTGTTCTGGCGACTTCTAACCGTAACATGATGGCCATGGTTAAAAGTGGTCAATTCCGTGAAGATCTGTATTACCGGCTCAATGTGTTCCCAATCGAAATTCCTTCACTTCGTGAACGCCCATTAGATATTGAACCTCTGGCGCAGAGAGTTCTGGAAATAGCAGTAACCAGCACAAGACAATCACCCTGCAGAATGACCAAAGCAGCAATAGAAAAGTTGACCCAGCACACTTGGCCGGGAAATGTCAGAGAACTGGAAAATGTAATGCAACGCGCCATGATTCTGGCTACAAATACTATCGAAACTGAGCATATCGATTTACCAAAAGCTGATTCTAGTCATGAAACTGATACAAAAAATGCCGATTCATCTTCACAAGATATCAAGACACTTGAACGTAACCATATTTTGGAAACGCTGGCGGCAGTTAATGGTTCCCGGAAACTAGCCGTAAAAAAGCTAGGAATCTCTGAACGGACGCTACGTTATAAGTTACAGCAATATCGTTTGATGAGTTAACAAGTATCGATTCTGTCGTTAGGAATCTGATTTAATAAAATTATTTGAAGTTTTTAAAGTTTTGCGAGATACTTGAAGCCAATTATGTTGGAGTAAATCATGGATAAACCTGGAATTGATAATATTTTGCAGCAATTGCAAGCAGCTTCGACATTTGCTTCCGGTACAAAAAAGCGATCCGAGACGGATGAAATAACGAGTGTAGATTTTAGCGAAAAGCTAAAATCAGCAGTAGACCAAGTCAATAATTCCCAGATAACTGCCGATAAACTGAGTGCACAATTTGTCAGTGACCAATCCAACGTTGATTTACATGAAGTGATGATTTCACTGCAGAAAGCCAATGTATCTTTTCAATCGATGATACAAGTCCGCAACAAGCTGGTAACAGCCTATCAAGAGATCATGAACATGCAGGTTTGAGTTGCGCGTTCTGATCAAACAGTGATCAGATTCATTTACTCTACTCCTCCAGCGCCATTTCCAGTTCCAGCCAGTCCGCCTCCAATTCTGCCACTTTATTTTCAAGTGTCGCGTGAACTGCACTGAGTTGATTAATTTCATCCCGAGAACGGCTCGCATAAATAGCCGGATCAGCTAACTGGCGGCTTGCTTCATCCAATTCCTTCTGTACAACCGTTAAGGCAGCTTCAAGTCTTGATTGCTTCGAAAGCAGTATTCTTTTGTTCGGTTTTGCAGATGTTTTAGATTGCGCTTTTTGTGGAGGTGATCGTGGCTCTACAACTACACTAGAACGACGCGTTTCTATCCAGTTCTTATAATCATCTAGGTCACCATCCAGCAATTGTGCTTTACCATCAGCTACTAACCACAATTCATCAGCCACTGCACGTACCAGACTACGATCATGCGACACCAGAATCACCGCACCGGTATAGGCTTCCAACGCCAAAGTTAACGCATCGCGCATTTCCAAATCCAAATGATTGGTTGGTTCATCGAGCAATAGTAAATGTGGCTTCTGCCATGCCAGTAAGGCAAGTGCCAGGCGACTTTTTTCTCCTCCGGAGAAACTGGCTACCGGACGATCTTCACTATCTCCCCCCAAGCCAAATCGCCCCAGAAATTTTCGCAAATCCAACTCAGTCTGCTTAGGTGCCAATTGCCGCATATGCTCCAAAGGCGTCGCATCACCATCGAGATTCTCCAGCTGATGTTGTGCAAAGTAGCCCATACGGATATTGGGCGTCCATTCCAATGCACCAGAGGTAGGAGTAACTTCCCCGACCAAAAGCTTTATTAATGTGGATTTCCCCGCACCATTCGGACCCAGCAAGGCAATTCGAGCACCCGCCTGTAAAATAAGATGAACATGCTGAAACAGCAAGTAATCGTCATAACCAAAACTCATGTCTTTTACGCGCAGTAGAACATCAGGACTCCGTTCAGGTGCTTCAATCTGCAATTCAAAATACCCATCTTCAACATGCACCGGCGCAATGCGCGCCAAACGTTCCAGCGCTTTGATACGACTTTGCGCTTGCTTGGCTTTGGTCGCCTTGGCACGAAAACGCCGCACAAAATCTTCCATGTGCGCGATCTTTCTCTGCTGTTGTTGAAAAGCCTGAGCATGCTGCGTTAGGCGTTCAGCGCGAGCACGCTCGAAATCATCATAATCACCGCTGTACACATCAATTTTCCGTTCGTTGATATGCGCAATGCGGTTAACGCAGGCATTGAGAAACTCACGGTCGTGTGACACCACCATCAGACTGCCCGGATAACGCGACAAATATTGTTCCAGCCAGAGAATAGCTTCCAGATCCAAATGATTAGTTGGTTCATCCAGCAATAATAAATCAGCGCGACGCATCAAGGCACGGGCCAAGTTTAGACGCATACGCCAGCCCCCGGAGAAATGGCTGACCGGATGTTCCAGCGTATGATTGGCGAAACCTAATCCATTCAATAGTTGCGACGCCCGTGCCCGCGCCGTATAACCGTTTATCGCTTCATAACGGTGCTGCGCCTCAAACCAGGCCGCATCATGTTCGGATTGAGCCAGAATCTTCTCCAGTTGACGCAATTCAACATCGCCATCAAGCACAAACTCAATCGCAGGCTGATTTGAATTGATGATTTCTTGCTCAACAAAAGCAACCGTTTTTCCCGGTTGTAAATTGACTTCACCGCTATCCGGTTTGATCACTCCGCGGACCAACTGAAACAAAGTGGATTTACCACAACCATTTTTACCGACTAGGCCGACACGTTGATCAGCAAAGATCTGAAAATTACTATTCTCGAGTAGAGAAATTCCACCTTGCAAATAAGTCAACCGCTGAATATTGAGCATAAAATATTAGTAACTATAGAACATTCAAAATACATCTTATTCTTCATACACAAAAACAAGCCCTTGTCACACAGCCCAATTATTCATATAAAAAATATAATGACACAAAATCTATTTTTTCAGTCTCACACTATACACATCAAAGTTTTTCTCAAATTAAGATTCTTAACCAGGTTAATAGCTATATTATTTTGTTTATCCACAATATCAACATACTAAAAAAATCCATTATTTATTTTTATACAGAAACAAAGAATATATTTAACAACATGATAAATAACATATAATTGAAGTGTAAAATTATTAATCATGTGTAGAACTAAGCGTTACTATTTCGATAGTTAATCGTTTAATATAGATCTTTTCCACAAAGTTATCCACAGAAATTGTGGGTAATAAGAAATACACTATGCTAAATAAGACGATAGCCCAGAAATAATAATGCGCGGCACAAAAGAGTTTTACAAAAATAAATTGGACGATCAATAATATCAACGAGTCTGAGGTGGGGTGAGGTGGGGTGAGGTAAGCTGAAAAAGGTGGAGTCTAACATTTCTGTAAAATGCTAGGGTCTGTTGACAATTGAAGATAAGTATTTAATAGAAAGAGGCAAACTCGTAATATTGAGGTTTTGATACTACCAATAAAACGAGTTTGCGATGCCCCGCTTGATGCTCAGTGATGAGTTTTGGTCGAAGCTGGAGAAGATTCTGCTTCAAGAAACCATTTATAACAAGCGCAATTTGCTTATGACGGTAGAAGGAATGC
>NZ_JAYUWI010000037.1:0-52141 GCF_043753625.1 Nitrosomonas sp. | reverse complement strand
CAACACGATATGACAAACTGAAAAGAAATTACGAAAGTATGGTTGCCATGGCTTGTGGATATCTGTGGCTACCTATGTGAAATGTCAACAGACCCTAGCAGGATAGATTTTTTTAACGAAATTCCACATTCGACGTTGATCTTGGTTTAACCCATCCTCATAAAGGCTAGACCAGGAAATTAATTCGACTTCAGTAATATGAGGCGGAGTACCTGCTGCCCTTATTAAACCTTCCAGCTTATCTGGGAAATCTATGTCGCCTCTGGATCGAAAAAAATCTACATAAAATCTATGAGCAATCCTAAAGAAATCAGAATATTCTTGACCAATTTCCTCATCCTCTTCTTTCATCTGCGCTTGGAAGCCAACCTGCTTATAATCATCTATTTGCCCGAGCGATTCGATATACTCAGTTTCCACGCATTTTGAGGCCGCAACAAGTTTTTTTACTTGATTCAAATAACAATTCGCACCTTCAGGTATGCGCTCAAGATGTTCTCCTAAATCATTCACCATTTGTATTACTTGATTTTCGGAGCTGCATTGAAGGATGTTAAAATCCCGCAACAATTGACTAACGTCGTCTATATTAGTTCCACCAGCAAAAAGAGGAAGTAGCGGGAGATTTGCACCCCAACGCGCACCTAATTCAAACATAAAATACTGTGATTCCAAAGAGTTAGGTGTTATAAGAGCAATCAATACCTTACTTTCACAAACTTCTTTTTTTATTCGATCAGTAATGAGGGTTCCTATTGGAAGCCTGAAACCGTCTAGACTAGTACACCTAATTTGTTTTGGAGGAATGTTAAGTGAACTCCTCAATATATCAACGAGAATCGATACTATTTCAACATCTTTGCTGTCATGACTAATAAATACTTGCATTTGATTCATTTTATGTTCTTTAATCACAAATGACAGTGTTTTGTGTCAAGTCTAACGTAAAAGACAGATCATATTCCGCTTTCATGATAGTCCACCCTGCCGCTCTAAATGATCCTCAATATCCTTCCGGCTAAACCCAATCGCACTAGCAACTCGATCCGCATGGCTGACTTTGGAGATACCTGCAATCAGGCGGTGCGTCGGGCCTTGCGGCATGAATTCCACTTGTAAATACCGGCCAATGCCATCTTTCTGCAGTAGTTCGCACAATTCGTGGTTATGCGTGACCAGCAAGGTGCTTGCGCCGAGTTTATGAAATCCTTTCAGGATATATTCTGAAATGGTCATTTTTTCTTCAAACGTCGTGCCTTCTGATAATTCATCGAGTACCACCAGGCTACGCGGGGTGGCGTTGAAGAAAATTTCGCGCGTGCGCTGGAGTTCATGGCCGAAACGACCCATCGCGGCGCTGAGCTGGCCGGGGTCGGGGACTTGGTAATAGATATGTTCGGCCGGAACCAGTTGCCCTTGCGTGGCGGGAATGTAGCAACCGATTTGCCCGAGTAACTGGATTTGCGCGATGGTTTTGCAATACGCCGTTTTACCGCCGCTATTCGGACCAGTGATGATCAGTACGCGACCTGCCAGATCCAGATGAATATCGTTCGGCACATAATCCGGCATGTTCTTAATCAGCAGCGGATTCCTCGCCTGACTGACAGTCAGCCGATGCTGCTTGTCATCGAGAATTTCCGGCAATACTCTGTCCCCGGTACATGCTTGCCCATAGCGGACAAAAGACAACAGTTCATCGAGCAATCCCAATGCTTCGATCGCCTTGGCCAATTCCGGGCTTTCGCGGAATTGTTTGCGCAACGGATATATGATCGAATCGCGGTCGGATACACCAATCGCCAGCAGAACAATCGGAAACACCGGCAAAGTGAGCGCCAAGATACCGTAAAAGAGATACGATGCACCTAATTCAGGCATCAAAATTTCCATGAAAAACAGAAGACCATATCCGGCGGTAAGGGAAAGCAGCATCGGCATGAGCTTAAACAGCGAAGGGCGGAAGCGTGAATACAGGTCAAAACTGGTTTTTTCTTTTTTTGATTTGAATTTTCCGCCCATCGAATAAACCGGGCCTTGCATCAGCGCGAACGTGCGCGATTGGCCAAAATCATGGATTGCATCCAGCAGCGTGCGTAAATAAGCGGATTGCGGGTGTGGCAGTGCCTCGGCTTTCTCGACCAGATCGACGGCAAATTGGGTGCCGTCCTGATATTGCCGGTAGCCGTAGCCGCCAAATTCCAGCTTGTCCGAACGCGAGCTCGGCTCATCGGTAGCCAGGCCGCCGGAGAATTCACCATACAGAAGATGTTTCAGCGATTTCTCCCCCGATGCGATTTTTCCGACAAAATTAGCCAGTGCATCATTAAGTTCCGGATTCGATTCTATTTCACGCAACGCAATCTGTTTCTGTTGTAATACCAGCGCATCCTGAACAGGACGGGCGATGGATCGATACAACGCCAAGCGGCCACACTCAGTTTTTGTTTGATCAATCGTGCGAAACAACGCTTCGGTTTCTATCGCTTCAAACGTTTTCGGGTCTAGTGCTTCATAATCCGTCTCGGTTGGACGGATATCTTCCATGCTTGTAGGTCGATCGGAATCGGATAAGATGAATTTTTTGCGCCAAATATCAATCATACGGATAGTCTATTTCAAGGTTTTTGTGAGTTGCCATCAAGCGGCTTTAAATGAACGTGTAAAATACGCAGTTTTAGAATGAAACACAACCCAATGTCTTCCTATTACAAACCGGCACCGCATTTCTGATGATGTCACCCGTCAAAAAACCGCTCCGATTAATCAGCCTTGCCATTGTAGTGAGCGCAATCGCTTTTGCCAGCTGGTATTTTACCCAGCCCAAGCCGTTGGAAGTGGAATTGGCTATCGTCGCAACCGGCAATGTCGAAGCGACCATTGTCAACACTCGAGCGGGCACGATTAAATCCTGCCAGCGATCTAATCTTGCGCCCATTACCGGCGGGCAGATCGCCAAAATCTGGGTGAAAGAAGGCGACCACGTGCAAAAAGGCCAGATTTTGTTGGAACTTTGGAGCCAGGATCTCCAGGCACAGCGTGAACTGGCGCAGCGGCAACTCACGATGGCGCAGGAACGCCGCCGCGAAACTTGTATTTTGGCGGAGAATGCCCGGCGCGAATCGATCCGTACACAACAACTGGTTGAGCAAGGTTTTGTCAGTTCGCAGCGTGCGGAGGATGCCGATGCCAATGCACGTTCCCGGCAGGCCAGTTGTGATGCGACCATTTCCGACATCAAGCGCGCTGAAGCGCAAATTCGTGTCGCTCAGGCGGGAGTGGACCGAACCGTCATTTTCGCGCCTTTTTCGGGTGTCATTGCCCATATCAGCGGTGAGCTGGGTGAATTTACCACACCCTCGCCACCCGGCATCCCAACCCCACCGACGATTGATCTGATCGACGACAGTTGTTTGTATGTCACGGCACCGATGGATGAAGTCGATGCACCCAAAATCAAAATAGGGCAAGAAGCGCGCATTACATTGGATGCGATGCCGGATAAAATTTTCCCTGGAAAAATCCGGCGTATCGCACCGTATGTGACGGAAATTGAGAAACAGGCTCGAACTGTGGATATTGAAGTGGATTTCTTACAGATCTCAACAGATACCTTGCTAGTGGGCTACAGCGCCGATGTCGAAGTCGTTCTTGAACGGAAAGACAATATCGTACGCATTCCGACACAAGCCATACGGCAAAGTAACAAAGTCTGGGTCGTTGACGCCAAAAACCGCTTAGTCGAGCAACAGTTGGAAACCGGGTTGAGCAACTGGAGCTTCACCGAAATCCGCAGCGGTTTGAAAGCAGGCGATCAGATACTGATTTCCTTTGACAAGGACAACATCAAAACCGGTGTTGCCGTGCAACCAAAGCCCCCCCAATGATCCGCCTGACGGCCATTACCCGTACATTTCACATGGGGGATCAGGCGGTCTACGCACTCAATAACATCAATCTGCATATCGCTTCGGGGGAGTATGTTTCGATCATGGGCCCTTCCGGTTCCGGGAAATCCACGTTGCTAAATATTATCGGTTTGCTGGATAAACCCGATGGCGGTAGCTATGAGCTGGATAAACGGTTAATTACCGATCTGTCGGAAACGGAACAAGCGCAAATTCGCCGGGAAAAAATCGGTTTTGTGTTTCAATCGTTCCATCTGATTCCCCGCTTAACGGCTGCAGAAAATATCGAATTACCTTTGATTCTAAGCGGTATGCCGTCTGCACAACGTCAGAGTCTTGTGAATAATGCTTTGCAAGCATTTGAGCTTAAAGAACGTGCACATCACCGTCCAGCCGAACTTTCCGGCGGGCAGCGCCAGCGTGTGGCGATTGCGCGTGCCACAATTATGCATCCCAGCGTTATTCTGGCCGATGAGCCCACCGGCAATCTGGATCATCAGATCGGCGCTGAGGTCATGTTGTTGCTGGAAAACCTGCATCACACGGGTACTACGTTGATTGTCGTCACGCACGATCGGGAATTGGGTTCGCGCGCGCATCGCCAAATCGGTATGCGCGATGGCAAGATATTGACGGATCAAGCCGATGACGCTCACTGATACGCTGCAAACTTCATTTAAAACCGTGGTAAGCTATCGCATCCGTTCACTGCTGATCATACTAGCGATGGCATTGGGCGTGGCGGCGGTGGTTGTACTAACAGCTTTGGGCGATGGCGCGAGAAACTATGTGATCAACCAATTTTCTTCCATCGGCACCAATTTGCTCGTAGTCCTTCCCGGGCGCGCAGAAACTTCCGGATCATTTTTGGGCGCGGTATTAGGCCAGACCCCCCGCGATTTGACCTTAAAAGATGCGCAACTGCTGGGCCGATTGCCGCAAGTCCGGCGCTATGCCCCGCTCAATGTTGGTGCTGCGGAGCTCTCCGCTGCCAATCGGTTGCGTGAAGTCACGGTTTTAGGCAGCACGGCCAATTTGATACCAATCCGGCATATGAAACTGGCACAGGGAAGTTTTCTGGCGCATGGCACCGAGCGCAGCGCTCAAATCGTTTTAGGTGCAAAAATTGCCAATGAATTTTTCCCCCGCAGCCAAGCCATTGGGCAACGTGTCCGGTTAGGCGACAACCGGTTTTTGGTCTCCGGTGTTCTGGCTTCGCAAGGCGAGTCGATGGGTTTCAATACCGATGAAATCGTCATCATTCCGATTGATTATGCCCAAGCACTGTTCAATACCACCTCGCTATTTCGTATTCTGATCGAAGCCAAAAGTCATAGTGAAATTGAATCCGCCAAGCAAGCCATTTTGGCAACCCTACGGCAAAGCCATGACGGTGAGGATGACACGACGGTGATTACACAAGACGCTATCCTCGCCACCTTTGATCGGGTTTTGCATGCATTGACTTTGGCCGTTGCCGGTATTGCCGCGATCAGTTTGATTGTTGCCGGTATTTTAGTGATGAATGTGATGCTGGTTTCGGTCAACCAGCGCACATCGGAAATTGGACTGCTGAAAGCCATCGGCGCTACATCCACCGACATACGCCGCTTGTTTTTTGCTGAAGCAGTTTGGTTGTCGTTGGCTGGCGCCGTTTTGGGATTCTTATTGGGACAATTTGGTAGTCTGATGTTGCGTTTGGCTTATCCGCAACTCCCCTCATGGGCGCCAGCCTGGGCATCAGTTGCCGGCATTGCTGTCGCGCTGATCACCGGTATTCTGGCGAGTTTGATACCCGCCAGTCAAGCGGCTCGATTGGATGCCGTGAAAGCACTGAGCAAAAAATAAATAAGATTAATGCACTCATCATGCAGCAATGTGGCTTAATTCAATTAAGCAATCTATGGGTTCTGGTTTGTGCACTAGAAAACCTTGGGCATAATCAATACCAAGCTCACGCACGCGGGATAACACTGCAGGCTTGTCTACAAATTCTGCCACTGTCTTTAACCCAACAACGCGGGCTACATCGATAAAACAACGTACAGCCACATCATCTAATGGGTCGTCCACCAAGTCTTTAATAAATTGGCCATCGATTTTTAAAATATCGACGGCTAGATTCTTCAAGTAACCGAACGACGATGCACCTGCACCAAAATCATCGAGCGCAACACGCACACCGAGACAACTGACTTGTTCAATAAATAATGACGCATCCGCCAAGTTCGTAACGGCAGCGGTTTCGGTAATTTCCAGACAAATTTTCGCGCAAATAGTTGATCCCGCTTTTCTGAGCAAATCGGTTGCGTGGCTATGAAAGATACGATCGCCGATAGACTGCCCTGAGAGATTAATACACAGCATATCGATGGCAGGGGCATCTTCAGAGCGTTCAGAAAGCCATTGGATGACACTGCGTAAAACCCAGCGGTCGATACGAGAGGCTAAATTGAATCTTTCCGCCGCAGGGAGAAAAGCACCGGGTGGAATGATGGTACCATCGGTATCCAACATGCGCAGTAATACTTCCGCATGAATTCCGTTGCTTGCATCTGACAAATCGATGATGCGTTGCGCATAGAGTTGAAAATGGTTTTCATCAAGGGCGTGCTCAATACGCGTAGTCCATTGCATTTCGCCATGTCGTGCACGCATGGTTTGATCGGTATCGAACCAAATATGTACACGATTGCGTCCAGCATCTTTTGCAGCGTAACAGGATGTATCCGCAGCTTGCATTAGCTCGACAGTTGTTTGCCAACGGTTGTCAATTTCGACCAGGCCAATACTGGTACCAATGCGAAAACGATGCAAATTGTAATGAAAACGAAAATCTTCCATTTTGTCGCAAATTTTTTGTGCGACTCGTTGTGCTTGCCCGGCAGTGCAGTGTTCCAAAAGTACGCCAAATTCATCTCCCCCTAATCTTGCCAAAGTATCTCGAGTGCGCACCGTTTCGAGTAATAGTTGACTAACTTGTTGCAGCAATTGATCGCCAACCGAGTGTCCGCAGGTGTCATTTACCACTTTAAATTGATCTAAATCGATATACATCAGGGCATGTTGAGATTCTTTTACATGGGTGCTTTGCAATATGCGGCGCAGACGCACTTCAAATTCCGCACGGTTAACTAATCCGGTTAACGCATCATGCGAGGCTTGGTAGCTGACTTCCCCACTTAAGCGGCGTTGTTCGGTCACATCATGAAATACGAGAACAACGCCGAGTAAGTCGCCTCGTTCGTTGCGAATGGGCGCAGCGGAGTCTTCAATGCCAAATTCATCGCCATCGCGAGAAATTAAAATCGTGTGATTGGCAAGACCAACTACTTTCCCTTGCTTCATACAAAGGGCAACTGGATTCTCAGTCAGGAGTCGAGTCTCTTCATTGACAATATGAAAAACCTGTGGGAGTGGACGCCCTTTTGCTTCTTCATTGGTCCAGCCGGTCATGTGTTCGGCAACGGGATTCATCCACTGGGTATTGCCTTGGGCATCGGTGGTGATAACTGCATCGCCAATGGATTTTAGTGTTATGCGCATCAATTCGTGTTGTTCGGCTAATTCTTCGGTAAGCCTACGCAGGCGGCTGACATCCCAGTTAACGCTAATCATTCTTAGCGCATTGTCTTGCTCATCTCGTATTACTTGCGCAGCGGCACGGAGATGGTGAATGCTGCTGTCGGACCAAATAATTCTAAATTCAGTATTGAATGGTGCAATGCCTGCAATCGCATCTGAGAGCGCCTTTTCTGCTTCCCCTTTATCATCTGGGTGTAAATGTTTTACCCATAACTCGTACACTTCAGATTGGATTGTTGGCGATAATCCATAGAGTTTATACATCCACTCGTCCCATACTAAAGTGCCATGGGTAATGTTATATTCCCATACACCGATTTCACCGCTATTGGTGGCAAGCGACATACGATTATGGGTTTCTTCAAGCAACAAACGCTGATTCATGCGTTCTGTAATGTCTCGACGTATCGAAACATAACGGTCAATTTCACTCGCGGCATTTCTTAACGGGGTGATAACACTATCCACCCAATACATTGTTCCATCCTTTGCGCGATTGCAAATTTCACTGCGCCAAGATTTTCCTTTAGAGATGGTTTGCCACAAGTCGGTGAAAAATTCGCGTGGATGAGAACCTGAGTTAATAATGCGATGGTTACTGCCAATGAGTTCTTCGCGAGAATATTTGCTAATAGCACAGAAACTATCATTCACCTCCACGATTTTCCCTTTCGTATCGGTAATCGACATAATAAATTGTGCACGAATGGTGTTGAGTAACGCACTATTTTCTTGCGCTAACATTTTATGCTGAGTAATATCTTCTACCGAACCAACAAATCCCATAGCGTTTGATTCAGCGGAAAAGATCGGTTTGGCGCGAGTATGAACATATCGCGTACTACCCTGTTTATCTTGGGTACGAAACTCAAAATCAAATCCCGACCTCTTGCTTGTACTGGTGTTCCACGCCGTAAGTATCTGCGCTTTATCATCAGGATGTAATCCATCCTGCCAGCCATAACCCAAGCTTTTCTCGAGTGTCAAGCCAAAAATTTCTTGCCAGCACGCATTGGTATAGGTGCAACTTCCTATCGCATCAGTGGAAAAAATACCTAACGGTGATGCTTCACAGAGTATGCGAAAGCGCGCTTCGCTGTTAGATAATTGACCAGCCAAATGCGTGACTTGTTTCAATGTGCGGTGTTCCATTACCAAGGCCCGGCGACCTTCAAGCATGCCTACTGCTGCTTTAGCAAGAGAACTGAGTATCGCTCTTTGCTTGTCATCCAATTTGCGCGGCTTAATATCAATCACGCAAAGTGTGCCGACATTCGCACCTTCGCTTAAACGCAAGGTTGCACCTGCATAAAAACGAATATTGGGTTCGGAATTGACTAAGGGGTTGTCATTAAAGCGGGAGTCTTTGGTAGCATCTTCTACTTCAAGAATACCGTCATCATGGATGGTATAAGCACAGAATGCCATTTCTCGCGGGGTTTCGGTAACGCCAGGTAGTCCGATATTAGCCTTAAACCATTGCCGTTCAGCATCAACTAAACTAATTAGCGAGATAGGTACATCACACACCAGCGCAGCAGCCTGAACCAATGCATCAAATTCAGATTCGTATGATGAATCCAATACTTCCAAATCGGCAAGTGCCTTTAAGCGAATTAATTCATCCTCGGGTAATGGTGCAGCGGGCATATGAATGCTCCGGGAAGGTAAAAAAGCACGGGGATTGCGTCAGAAAATACTTACTTATTAATTTACGGGAAACAAAGTAGGGTGTCAAACGCGAGTATCGTTCAAATAGTCATCTAATTCTCGAGATAAGCAGTCAAAATACTCAAGGCATTCTAATTGGTTTTAGAGAAAGATAAGGTCAAAAATGAAGAGAATTTAGAAAGATAAACTGCAAATCAAATACTAACCATCGCATCGAAGCGATGGATCAAAATAACTGTAACGATTTGTGCATTACTCCATTTGGATCCTGACTGTTTCTGGTCAGGATCCAAATGGGAGTAACGCAATTAATATCCAGGCTCTTAGGGTAGGCACATTACAATCTCGATACCTACCTGTGGTGATTCACACGATTATCGATTGTTGTCGGCTTTCAACATTTCGTATTGACGAAATTGATTCGATTTAGCCTCAATATTATCAAACGATGTAACGCCTTGTTACTAGTTATGCAATCGACGTGTTAATTTGTTCTTACAATATTTAGCCACGATAAGATTACTTCTTGTCACCAACAGACTTACCGTCAGCGTCAGAAGCACCCGTATCGTGCCTCGTTACATCATCCGGGCCATAAGCTGATACTTTCGGTCTATCCATCAGATGCCCATCGGGCGTTCTTCTCGGTTCATTACAAGCAGTAAGCGCCCATATTACAAATAGTGCAGCTAATAATAAATATTTTGTTGTCATCATTTTAATCTCCTCTTTAAGCTTTAAGACTAGTCCATGTGAGTTATCTATAAGTTGATCTACATCAATCATAAAATTGATTGTTGTCAGCACTCCCAGATTGAATGAGTGCGATAAATTGAATCTGTTTTCTATTGCATTAATCTTCTTTTCATTGAAATCGATACGCGTGATCAGTAGCACACTACACTTGATAACCTAATACTCACTATCAGGATCCGGATGAGTGTGATCGGAAAGCTTGCTGGAATTGGTACCCAATTAAACTGTTACCGGATCGCGGTTCTCAGACGCTCATGCAGGGACATTACTATCATGCAGGGACATTACTATCTTGGTACACTGCTTAGGATTAAAAATATGAAAATTTAAAGTTACCTAAAGCAAACAATGAACACTCTTGATACTTTTCATTTTGCTTTCCGCTCTTTAACGGCACATCGTTTACGCACCGTTTTATCGGCATCGGGGATTGCCATCGGTATTGCTGCAGTCATTCTGCTGACTGCAATTGGCGACGGTGTTCAACGTTTCGTATTGTTGGAATTCACGCAATTCGGCACTAATATCGTTACCATCACTCCGGGCAAAATCAATACGCATGGCGGCTCCTTAGGTGCCATCGGCAGTGCGCGATTGTTGACAATAGAAGACGGCATGGCGCTAAAACAGAGCCGCTACGCGGAATATACCAATGCCAGCGTAGTCGGCAATGCAGAAATCCGCGCTCAAGGTCGCAGCAGGCGGGTAACCGCGTATGGGCAGGGACCTGATTTCGCCCGGGCATTCAATATGCAAGTCGCTATCGGGCAATTCTTACCGGGTGATGACCCACGCAATCCGCGCGCATATGCGGTGCTGGGCTCGAAAGTTCGGACGGAACTGTTCGGTGATGCCAATCCGCTCGGCGCTTTGCTGCAAGTTGGCGGATCACGTTTTCGCATTATCGGTGTGATGGCATCCAAAGGTAATGTGCTTGGTTTTGATCTGGACGACACGGTTTTTGTGCCCACAGCCCGTGCATTGGAAGTTTTCAACCGGCAAGGTGTCATGGAAATCAATTTTTCCTACCACCCGGATGCGCCGGTGCAGGCGGTAGTCGAAGATATTAACCGCATCCTGGTGGCGCGGCATGGCCGTGAAGATTTTACCGTTAAGCCGCAACAACAAATGCTCAACACGTTATCTACGGTTCTGAATGTATTAAAGTTCGCCGTCGCCGCGCTAGGTGGCATCTCCCTGCTGGTTGGAGCAGTGGGCATGGTCACGCTGATGCATATTGCAGTTTCCGAGCGCGTATCGGAAATCGGCCTACTCACCGCATTAGGCGCGACACGCGCGCGAATCCGCATTTTGTTTTTGCTGGAATCGATCGCACTATCGACCCTCGGCGGTTTGGCAGGATTGATTATCGGAACGGGCATCGCATGGCTGTTTAAATTTTTTATTAGCGGTTTGCCAGTGAATATTCCGTGGGATTTTGTGTTTGGTGCCCTGTGTTTATCCATGGTGATCGGCCTAGCTGCCGGCGTGATACCGGCTATGCGCGCGGCAAAATTGAATCCGGTGGATGCTTTGCGTACGGATTAGAGAAGATGATTAAAGCTTTTGATTCATTAATCGATTAAGAAAACCAGAATAATCTACATTTGTCATTTCTAACGTAGCGAGGAATCTTTGACAATCAACAATATAGATTCCTCGCTCTACTCGGAATGACGGTCTTTAAAAAGCTTCTTAATACATAAAAAGATAAGTGGGATAAAATACTCACAAACATATTTTTCTTTGACCCACCAACCCATCGATTGAGGAAACAACTTATGCGTATTTTTCTCGCTTTGATCATGACCTTCCTGATTAATCCGGTTTTGGCCTGCAACAGTACCCTGCTGGATCATAATTTTCGCAAACTGGCGGCACCGGAAACAGTGAATTTATGTGAAACCTACTCCGGTAAAGTGCTGCTAATCGTCAATACCGCAAGTAAATGCGGTTACACGCCGCAGTATGAAGGGCTGGAAAAATTATTTACAAAATATGAGCAACAGGGGTTTGTCGTATTGGGTTTTCCATCAAATGACTTTATGGGTCAGGAGCCGGGAACTGAAACGGAGATTCAGGAGTTCTGTCACCTGACCTATGGTGTCAACTTCCCGATGTTCGAGAAAACAACGGTGAAAAAAGAAAATGCGCACCCTTTCTATGTGCAATTGGCCGAGTTATCGGGGACCTACCCGACATGGAATTTCCAAAAATACCTGATCGGCCGCGACGGCAAGTTGATCGCGCACTTCAGCCCGCACACAAAACCGTCTGATCCAGCGGTTGTGACAGCTATCGAACAAGCGTTACAAAAATAAAATAATAAATTGCCATTTGATTAGAAAGATAATTCCCGCATTCAAAACAAACCATCTTGGTTCGTGCCGGTAACAAAAGGAGGTAATACAAGAAATGAGCCTATTATCAATCCTAGTATTCTCGTTGATTTTCGGACTAATGGCAGGCGCCAGTGTCGACAAGTCGCATATTCTCCCGGTAGCCCTGATTTCAGCGGTAATTCTCTATATATCGAGAGATAAAATCGCCGCTCGAGAGCCGAAAGCACTTTCGCATGTCGACTCACAACAAAACACCAATACAGCAAGCGGCTATTACGCCTGGCCGGAACTGGGTCTATTTACTATTGCAATCGCCGGAGAATCCTTTCAGGAAGCGATCAATCAGTTGCTACAGGAAAATGCAATAGCCCCTGATGAAGATTCAACTCTTAAAACACACATTCTGACAGCGCATTTGATACCGGATAACGATAATTCCCACGACAGCAACACCGTCCGGGTGGACATTAATAGCCGGACAGTCGGTTACTTAAACCGTGAACAAGCCTTAAGCTTCCGGCGTAGATTGGATGAAAAGGGACTCTCGAGCCAAATCACTACGTGTAATGCGATTATTACGGGAACCGCCGAGGTAAACAGCGGATATGGTGTGAAGCTGGATATTTCTCCATTTGAATGATATGAACCAAGAATCAGATCGTGCAGTTACCAAATTATTGATCCGGCCATTAAAAAGATTTATTAGAATCTCCGTATCCGGCCTTCTCTGCCATGAGAAATAGAACTGTTTAATGGCCGGCTCTATAATTGAGTATTCGTCAGCTCGACTGTTTGTACAATCACTTGTTTACCCATAGCCATAAACTTTCAAAAAATCACAGCATTCATTTATGATATAAGTAATCAATTGTAATTAATGCGACATCACTGCCACAGCACTTACTTTTCCGACCATGCCCTTTAGCCCGATTATTCTGTGGACAGATGCGCTCATTTATTTATTTGTCGCTATCGTACTTTTTTTTATTGGGTATGTCCGTCATCACGAGTACCTGCTGACGCCCTGGAAGCGCGTCGGGTACAGCGCCAGCGGGATGTCTGCTCTCACTATTCTGGTTTTTTTCCTGGTGGTTGGTTTATTGGATACCGTGCATTTCCGCCCAGTTCTTGAGCATAAAACCAATGACGGGGAAAAGATCTACAGTGTTGAAGTGTTGAGTCTGCTGGATATTGTGGTGACACCGTTGCGTACCCATGTCGAGAAAACTTATTCGGCGCCACTGGCATCTCATCTCTACGCAAAAGAAACGATTGAGCTTCCGGATGGCATGCAAGTGCGCGCCTTCGCACGACTTGAATATGGCGGTGCGCACCTGCAAAACCCGGAAATAGAACACATTAGCGATATTATATGGCGTAGCGCAGCAGGCTTGGGATATGGCCTATTGGTTTGGGGTATCCTGGTTGCTAGTTTATGTATGCTTCTAGCGCGTCGCAACCAGCAAAGCTTCCTGCAAAACCTGTCCGCAATTTGGCGCCGCACTACCGAGACTCCCTGGTACGCCATACTAATCACACTGCTAATCCTGCTGATGCTAATCGGCTGCGTATTCACACTGGCATCGCATTATCATGTTTTGGGCACGGACAAGGTCGGGCAGGATATTTTGTATCAGTCGCTTAAAAGTATCCGCGTCGCATTGGTCATCGGTACCTTAACCACGCTGATTATGCTGCCGTTCGCGTTGCTGCTGGGCATTATGGCGGGTTATTTCAGCGGCTGGATCGATGATGTTATTCAATATATCTACACCACGCTGAATTCTATTCCGAGTGTTTTATTGATCGCGGCCGCCGTATTGATGATGCAAGTGTATATCGAAACGCACCCGGAAATTTTCGAAACGATTGCCTCACGGGCGGATCTGCGTTTATTGTTCCTGTGCATTATTCTTGGGATTACCAGTTGGACCGGGCTATGCCGCTTATTGCGCGGGGAAACGATGAAATTGCGCGAATTGGAATATATTCAAGCTGCCCACGCATTTGGCGTCTCGCATTGGCGCATTATCAGCCGTCATATTTTGCCGAATGTCATGCACATCGTGTTGATCGCAACCGTGATGGATTTCAGCGGCCTGGTTTTAGCCGAAGCTGTTTTATCGTATGTCGGCGTCGGCGTGGATCCCTCCACAATCAGCTTCGGCACGATGATCAACGCCGCTCGCCTGGAAATGGCGCGTGAACCGATGGTTTGGTGGGCGTTGATGGCAGCGTTTGGTTTTATGTTCACATTGGTACTGAGCGCCAATCTCTTTGCCGATGCAGTACAAAACGCACTCGACCCGCGCACCCGGATATTGAAACAAAGAAACAGTTTTTTTCATCGCCCAGAAAAGAAAAATGCCATTCCGTTAAATAAATCCCCGGAAGCAATCACGCCGTCAGGACCGTCTCAACATCCATGAAAATCCTGCTGGACATAGAAAATCTGCAGACGCTGCTGCACACCGGTGAGGCCCCCGTGCGGGCGGTCGATGGGTTAACGCTAAAAATTTCACCAGGAGAAACGTTTGCCTTATTAGGTGAATCCGGATGCGGCAAATCGATGACAGCACTGTCGATTATGCGTTTGCTGCCCGATGCCGGTGAAATTGTTGCCGGTCAGATCAAAATTGATGGCACCGATGTGCTGCAATTGCCCGAAACCGAAATGCGCAAAATCCGCGGAAAGCGCATCAGCATGATTTTTCAGGAACCAATGCTGAGCCTGAACCCGGTTATGACTATCGCCGAGCAAATTGATGAAGTGTTGAAGCAGCATCTCGAACTGCCCCGGCAAGCCGCGCAACTGCGTATTCAAGAATTGCTGGAACAAGTCGGCATACCGGATGCGCCGCGCCGCATGCATGAATACCCGTTTCAGTTTTCCGGCGGGATGAAACAGCGTGCCATGATAGCTATGGCGCTTGCCGGTGAACCGGAATTGCTCATTGCGGATGAACCGACGACTGCGCTGGATGTCACCATACAAGCACAAGTGCTGGATTTGATGCGGCAGATCCAGCAAAGCAAAAACATGGCGATTTTGCTGATTACCCATGACTTGGGGGTAGTGGCCGAAATGGCGCAACGCGTCGCCGTGATGTATGCGGGAGAAATTGTCGAACTGGCAGCCCGGGGTGATTTCTTTAATCATCCTGCCCACCCATATTCCCAGCAATTATTTGCCTCCTTGCCCGGAAAACAAAAACGCGATCAAGCATTAGCCGTCATCAATGGCAATGTGCCGCCCTTATCGCAACAATTTTCAGGCTGTCGTTTCGTCGATCGTTGCAATCAGGCGCTGCCGTTGTGCCGTGACACCATTCCGCAGTGGCATCCGGTTTCCGGTCAACATCAGGTTCGCTGTCATTTATATGACAAAGATTCGATGCACGTTTCCAACAACCTGGTGGCAGACAGTGCTATACGGAATGTTGTAAACATTGCACAAACAGCACACGCGTCAACAGCCTCTCTCTTATTACAGGTAACCGATCTCAAAGTGCATTTCCCGATCCGGAAAGGATTATTCAAACGCGTTGTGGGTCATGTCAAAGCGGTCGACGGGGTGTCGCTGAAAATTGCTGCCGGTAAAACTTTGGCGCTCGTCGGTGAATCCGGCTGCGGTAAAACAACGATCGGCAAAAGCATTTTACAATTGATTCAACCCACAGCCGGTAGCGTGCGTTTCAAAGATCAGGAATTGGTCGCGCTAGGCAGAAGCCAGTTGCGGCAAATCCGCTCGCAGTTTCAGATTATTTTTCAAGATCCTTACTCTTCGTTGAATCCGCGCATGCGAATTATTGAAATTCTGCAGGAGGGTATGAATGCACTGCATGTCGAAAGAATTGATCACACGGACGCCAATAACCAAACATCCGCTCCTTCCAGAGAAAAAGAGATTGATGCGTTATTGCAGCGCGTTGGTTTACCCGCTGATGTAAAATGGCGGTTTCCGCATGAATTTTCCGGTGGTCAGCGGCAACGCATCGCGATTGCCCGCGCTTTGGCTGTTAACCCCAAGCTGTTGATTTGTGATGAACCGACCAGCGCTCTGGACGTATCCGTTCAGGCGCAAATTTTGAATTTGCTCAAATCGCTGCAGAATAACTTAGGACTTGCATTTTTGTTTATTACCCACAATATCGCTGTCGTAGAATATTTGGCTGATGAGGTTGCTGTGATGTATCTGGGAAGGATCGTTGAACATGGGCACATTGATGAGGTAATCGGCTGCCCCAAGCACCCTTACACTCAGGCACTGCTGTCATCTGTACCGCAGATCCAATCCGATCCTGACCGGCAAATTATCCATTTAAAAGGCGATTTACCATCACCAGCTTCACCGCCTGCCGGTTGTCATTTTCATCCACGTTGCCCTAAAGCTATGCCCATTTGCCGAGAATCCTACCCGCCCGTCAGTGCATTCAGTACAACGCACACTGCCCATTGTTTTCTTTATCCACAGGAACAAGGTTCTGAAAATTATGAGCATTAATAACGAAGTGGCGCGTCGCCGAACATTTGCCATTATTTCACACCCGGATGCGGGCAAAACAACGCTGACCGAGAAACTGCTGATGTACGCTGGTGCCATTCATATTGCCGGCAGCGTTAAAGCACGCAAAGCCAGCCGGCATGCGACTTCGGATTGGATGGAAATTGAAAAGCAACGCGGGATTTCGGTCGCCAGTTCGGTCATGCAAATGGAATACCGCAATTGCGTGATTAATTTGCTCGATACTCCCGGTCACCAGGATTTCTCGGAAGATACCTATCGCGTACTCACCGCCGTCGATGCCGCGCTGATGGTGATCGATGCCGCCAATGGTGTGGAAGCACAAACCTTGCGCCTGCTGGAAGTTTGCCGCGCGCGCAACACGCCGATAGTTACTTTTGTGAATAAAATGGACCGGGAAGTCCGCGAACCGCTGGATCTGCTTGATGAGATTGAGCGCACACTCGGAATGTCTACGATACCCTTTACTTGGCCTGTCGGCATGGGGCGCAACTTCCGCGGGGTATGCGACCTGCAAAATAATTGTATGCGCTTATTCCAAGCCGGATCGGATCGCATCGGTCATGAAGAAGAAGTGATCACGAATTTTGATGATCCTAAAATGCATGAACGCTTTGGTAGCGATCTGTCGACCGCATTGCAGGCGATCGATTTAATCAAAGGCGCTTCACCGGCTTTCGATCACAAAGAATTCCTTACCGGCAAGCAAACGCCGGTTTTCTTTGGTTCCGCGATCAATAACTTCGGTGTCCGGGAAATCCTCGATGCCCTGGTTGATCTGGCGCCATCGCCCGAATCACGTAATGCCATCCAGCGTGAAGTGCTGCCGGATGAAAAGAAATTTTCCGGTATGGTATTTAAGATTCAAGCCAATATGAATCTGGCGCACCGCGACCGCATTGCATTCGTCCGGGTTTGTTCCGGCCACTTCAAGCGCGGCATGAATTTAAAAGTCGCGCGCAGCGGTAAAGATATCCGCACCAGTACGGTGGTATCCTTTTTATCCCAGCGCCGCGATATTCTTGAAGAAGCCTACCCCGGCGACATCATCGGCATACCCAATCACGGCACGCTGCAATTGGGCGATACCTTAACCGAAGGCGAAATTTTACAATTTACCGGATTGCCTTTTTTTGCACCGGAAATTTTTCGCACCGTAGAAATTGCCGATCCGTTGCGCAGTAAGCAACTGAAATTAGGGTTGGCGCAATTGGGTGAAGAGGGCGCTATTCAAGTATTCCGCCCGCATTTGGGCAATATGTTGTTACTCGGCGCTGTCGGTACATTGCAATTTGAAGTGGTAACGCATCGTCTGCAGCATGAATATGCTGTCGCAGCGCGTATCGCCCCAGCCAAATATCAGTTAGCCCGCTGGGTTACCTGTGAAGACTCACGTGAGTTGCAGCGGTTTATTGAAGCGAATTCCCATCGTATCGCTTATGATGCTGTGGATGCGCCGACCTTTCTGGCGTCTTTCGGTGCGGAACTGAGTGTTGCGCAAGAAAACTGGCCTGCTATTCGTTTTCATAAACTGCGCGAACATGCCGGCCTGGTTTTTCAGAGCCATATGAATGGATAATGACAAAACATGGTGAAATGGACATGGTTTTTTATATCACTGATCCTTTTAACTTCCTCGGCACTCGCCAGTGATTTAGCCCATTCCGCTGCTGAAAAACCAGTCCGTTTTGTTGTCATCGGCGACATGCCCTACACCGACACGGAATCTGCTCTGCTGGAACATCCCGATGGCGCTATCGCCAAAGCCATTAAAGCACTCAATCCCACGGTACTGATCCACCTGGGAGATTTCAAGAGAGGCCGGTTAAGCTGCACCGATGAATTATATAAAGACAATTACCGGCAGATCGCACAACTCAATCCGCATAAAATAGTGTATACCCCCGGCGATAATGATTGGGCAGATTGTGATCGATTCAATATCTCCGCGCGATATGACGAGTTGGAGCGGCTCAACACTTTGCGCCAGCTTTTCTTTCACCAAGATGCGCATCAATTAACGAAAGACATTCCGGGCCTTATCCGGCAGGAATGTCTTATTGAAAATGCCCTATGGGAAATTGGTCTGGTCGTTTTCGCGACACTGCATATTCCCGGCAACAATAATGGCAGAAAGGAAATTCTTCGCAGTGACATCCAAGCTGCATTGGATGAAGCGGATCATCGCGACCAATCCAATGGGAAATGGCTGCAGCAATTATTTGCAGCGGCAGAATCCGCGCAAGCGATAGTGATTGCCTTCCATACGGACATGTTTGACTTCGATCATGACAAACCTGTTTGCTCAGCAGAAAATCGCACTGAGTGCGATGGATACCGAATGATACGTGAGTTGATTAAAACTAAAGCGTTGCAATTTAAGAAACCGGTTTTGGTGATTCACGGTGACACATTAGCCTATTGTCTGAATCAACCGTACACAGAAATTCCCAATCTTTGGCGGCTCAACGCACCCGGGGATATCAAATATGTCGATGCCAGCCAGATCCTGTTTGATCCGAAAAACCAAGCAATGCCTTTTACGGTAACCGGCTTACTTGACCGGAAACCGGCTCCGGCAGTTTGTAACGATAGTTTTTTCGACTTATCCATTCCATTACCATTCTTGAAGTAGGAAGTTTTTCTATCATGATTTTCAGCATGACTGGCTACGCCATCGCAACTCAGGAAACACCCCATGGTTCTTTTAGCCTGGAAATTCGTTCTGTCAATAACCGGTATCTGGATGTCCAGTTCCGCTTGCCGGACGATTTTCGCAAACAAGAGCCCGCGATGCGGGAACTGCTGGCCACCCAACTCAGCCGCGGTAAAGTCGAATGCCGCTTGAATCTTTCTCCTTCTATGCAAGCAGAACAAAATCAGCAACTGGATAGCGCGTTATTAGAAAATCTCCTACTATTACAACAAACGATCAAAACACACCACCCTGCCGCGCCATCGTTAACCGTCGCGGAAATCCTAAAATGGCCAGGCATGCTGGGAAACGACCATTCACCCATGGAGGAATCCGGTGAAATTGGCATAGCGCTACTGCAAGCCGCGCTGGAGGACTTAAAAGCTGCCCGGATACGTGAAGGCGATAAACTGAAATCCATTTTATTGGAACGCCTCAACCAAATCCGCCAGCTCCTGATCGCCGCCTCCCCGCGCATTCCAACGCTGATTGCCGCATTTGAGGAAAAACTGCGCACCCGCTTGGAAGAAATTCTAGGCAATCAGGAAGATGATCGCATCCACCAGGAAATTTCGCTGTTCGCCGGAAAAATTGATGTGGATGAAGAATTATCCCGCCTGCAAGCGCATCTGGATGAGGTGGAACGCATTCTGAATAAAGGCGGCTCCGTCGGTAAACGGCTGGATTTCATGATGCAAGAACTGCACCGCGAAGCCAACACCATCGGCTCGAAATCGGTGGATCTGGAAATATCCCGGATTTCGATGGAACTTAAGGTGATTATTGAGCAAATGCGGGAGCAGGTGCAGAATATTGAGTGATGTGAATAAACTTAATTTGGTTCGTTATTATCGTACACTTTGATTATTATAGGCGAACATGTTCAATCTATTAGTCACCAATAGCACCGGCTGGAGCTCCAGCCGCGGAACCATGGACAGCGGTCGAACCCTCGAGTACACGGCAGAACATCTCAAAACACGATTTGCACCAGATGGTGTACTTGATCTCCGCGCAGTAATAGAGCTGCCAACGGTGTTTGCAAACGAAAACAGTTGGGATGGCAACCAACCATCTGCTCGGGTCGGAACTCTCACGCGCGTTCAGCTGATCGGAACCGAGTATCACCTTGAGTACATATTTGATCCAGACATCCCACCAATATCTAATACACTGCTGTTCTCAACCGCTGCTGATGACTTACACATTAACACCAAAGCCCGTATTCCTGAATCATCTCGTAATCATTGGTCCATTAAGGATATTGATCTTTTCAAGATCTTGTTAAAACATGGAATCGGTCAACGCTCCAAACCGAAAGTATTTGATCTTACAAACGAACCCATTAATGACAAATTGGTCGCTGTAATGATGCCATATGATGCTGCCTTTAAACCGGTGTATGAAGCTCTGCAGATTGCCATTGGTGAGGCAGATATGATCTGTCAACGTGCAGATGACATTTGGGAAAATGACCACGTCATTCAGGACATCGCTTTCCTGCTTTGTAAAGCCACGGTCGTCGTCTGCGACCTCAGCGGACGCAATGCCAATGTGTTCTACGAGATGGGTATTGCTCATACACTCGGTCGAGAGGTAATCCTGATCGCGCAATCGGATGCAGATATCCCATTCGATGTAGCGGCAATCCGACATATCAGATATTTGCAGAACGGTGAGGGCCTAGCCAAGTTGAGTACAGATCTGAAGCGTCGCTTGGAAACCTTAAAAGCACGAAAATTGAATGAATGAAACAAGGCCGTGTGGTCCGCAATCTGTATTGCGTCGAATGAAAACGCCCGGGTGCAATGCGCTTTGCTTATTGACACCCTACAATCCTTATCCCCATGCGCATCCCAACCGATAGAGAACCCACACATCCCGGTGAAATGCTTCGTGCTGAATTTTTGGAACCGATGGGTATCAGCCAGCGGGAATTGGCGGAGGCTATCCATGTTCCGTATCAGGGTGTCAACGAACTGGTCAATCAAAAGCGCGGTGTTACACCGAGGATCGCGTTGAGACTGGCGAAGTTCTTTAATGTATCAGCAGATTGAACGTGGTAATGAAATTATCGTCGGAAGTGCACCATTACAATTAATGTGCAAATTCTACGCAAGTGCTCCTAATATTTTTGATTGGTTGCTGCTGATAGCTATAGCGATTCACTGGAGTCGACATCACAATATGTAGTATCTCCCAGGCGCTGGGTATAATTATTAAGAATTCGTGTTCCTTCCGCAGGCTTGATACGTCCCGCGTTTATCTGCCGGCGAATAAATTCCGACATGCGCCGGCCTAGGTCATTGGGAAAATATTGCACCTGGCTCAGCATTTCCTTGACACTAATTCCCTTCAGCAATTCTTCTATCCAGAAACCGCTCGCTTCTTCTGCTTTCGCATAAACGTGTACCTCATCCACGCGTCCGAATAGATTGTGCGCATCCCCCAGTATCTCCTGATAAGCCCCGACGAGAAAAATACCCAGAAAGTAGGATTCATCCTGACGAAAATCATGCAGGGGCAGGCAGTCACTGATGCCGGACGATGACACATACTGACTTACCTTACCATCCGAATCACAAGTCAGATCCACTAACTGACCGCGCCGCACAGGTTTTTCCTGCAATCGATGCAGGGGCATCACCGGGAAAATTTGTCCGATGGCCCAGTGATCGATAATTGAATGAAAAACTGAGAAATCTCCCAGATACATGTCCGTGAGCTGCTTTTCCAGTTCCATCTGCTCGGCCGAGACCGGGGTCGACTCAGCCGCAGTTAACTTGTGCAGCACTTCGCGACAAATACTCCAGTACAAACTGTCCGATTGCGCCATATGTTCAACAGACAGGTAACCCAATCGCGCCATCTGCTCGGTTTCCTGACGGATTTCCTGCGCATCGTGATAACATTCCAGCAACACACCGCTTTTCTCTGCAGATTGTGTATCGTTGTATACCGACGCCATGCGTAACACTGTGGCAGGCAGATGAACCGGCAAATCAGACATCGGCGGACTATCCGGTCTGTGCACTCCCAACACAGGAACCACCAGCACGGAATGATGTGCGGTGAGGGCGCGGCCACTTTCTGACAGGAGATTCGGCATCGGTACCTGTCGCTCATCACAGATTTCTTTAACCGTATACACCACTACATTGGCATATTCACGTAATCCGTAATTAATGGATGATTCCGGATTGTCATAGTCACCACCGTAATTCACCCCGAGTCCGCCACCGACATCCATATATTTGATCTGCAGACCTCGCAACATCAAATCTGCATAAATCTGCATGATTTCTTTGACTGCACTCCGCAGCACCTGAATATCAGCAATTTGACTCCCCAAATGGAAATGCAACAATTCCAGCTGCCCGGCCATTTTCCGGTTTTCCAGTGTCTGTATTAGTTTTGCCAGCTCCGGAATAGTCAATCCAAACTTGGAACTGGCCCCGCCGGACTCAAACCAACGTCCCGATCCCTTCGTGTTCAGTTTCAATCGCACCCCTAACCGGGGTTTCATCTGGCGCGCTTCGGCCAGATTCATCAGCTGCTCAAACTCCGAATATTTTTCAATAATCGGCACCACTTGCTGCCCAAGCTGTTGTGCATTTAACATGAGGGTCAGCATGGTGCAGTCCTTAACACCATTGCAAAGCAACAGTGTCTCATCGGCAATCAGTGGCAGCACGGCCAACAACTCGGCTTTGGAGCCACATTCCAGTCCAATACTAAATTCTTTGCCGGCTTCCAGGATTTCCGCCACCACCTCCTGCAACTGATTAACTTTAATCGGATAAATACTGCGATAGGTTCCTTCGTAGCCGCTGTCCTGAATCGCCATCTGAAACTGTTGGTTCAGGCGCCGCACGCGCGAACTGATCACATCCTGAAAACGAATCAGCATGGGTAGAGAAGCACCTTCGGAGCGAGCTGCGCGAATTACATCCATGACATCTATGTGCAGTGTCTGGCCTTCTATAGGGCAAACCGAGACATGGCCCCGCTCATTCACTGAATAAAAACCATCTGCCCACTTTTCCATCGCATACAGTGCCTGTGAATCGGCGCAGGACCAGTCAGGCTGTGTTACTGCAGCACTTATCATCGGGATTTTTTTCGCTGTGTGTGATTTTCAGCGTAAAGACATAACAACTCAATAGCGATCTGCGCGGCCGCAAGCGCAGTAATTTCAGCATGATCATAAGCAGGTGCCACCTCGACAACATCCATACCCACCAGATTGATGCCTTTAAGTTCACGGATAATGTTCAGCGCCTGAAAGGTTGACAATCCACCCGGTACCGGCGTGCCAGTACCGGGTGCAAAAGCCGGATCCAGACAATCTATGTCAAAGGTGATGTAAACCGGAGAATTCCCCACCCGCTCGCGTATTTGCCGAGCTATGTCGCGGCCGGATAGCTCATGCACTTCTGCCGCAGAAACAATATGGAAACCCATCGTATCCTCATTGATGGTGCGGATACCAATTTGTGTCGACGATACGGGATTTACAATCTTTTCTAACGCCGCCTGGTGAAACATGGTGCCGTGATTGATGCCATTGCCGGAGGAAGGCCAAGTGTCGGTATGGGCATCAAAATGAATCAGACTAATAGGACCATATGCGGCGGCATGAGCCCGCAAGCTGGGGTAAGCGACAAAATGATCTCCGCCAAGCACTAGAGCGGCTGCTCCCGAGTTGATAATATGGGCGATTTGTTTCTCGATATGGGACACGCTCAACAAGTCCCCGTCAACGGGCTCGCAGTCGCCGTAATCAATCACACGCAGTGCAGTCATCGGGTCCGTTTGCCATGGCCATGGACGTTCCCATGCCAGCGACAACGATGCATTACGGATGGCGCGAGGTCCCAATCGCGCGCCGGATCGATTGGTGGTAGCAATATCCAACGGTACTCCGATTACAGCCACATCAACCCCTGTCAGATCTGCCTGATAAGGTACGCGAAAAAAACTGGTTGCTCCCCCGAAACTTAAGGTATGCGAAATGCCCTGTCCCGGTTTGCCACGAAACCCATTATCCCAAGTATGCATAAATACTCCTCGCCATAGCATAAAAAATAAACGCTTTTTTGCTCAGTTCAATATACGTAAAGCCTCATGTATAGTCAAACACGCTGCTTTTGCAGTATGTTTAAGTACATGTGATTATGATCTACCATCAAATATCGTTCGACTAGTGCCTTCAGTTTCCTTTGCGCGTAAGCTCCAGAAATATGCGTTAATCCAGATGGATGGTTGGTGTAAAGTATTTTGTTGCCAATGCCAATGCCAATGCCAAAACGAATGCATTGTTCGCAACAGCGATGGGTAAAGTTAATTTTTAAGCCACTTTCTTGGCAAGATGATATTTAGGCTTTTGACTGAGGCAAGCTAATAGGGGAGGGGCTGTATAATTTTTCAGATTCAGTTTCCTTGGACTGATAACCAAAGCCAACGCATCACCAGAAAACTAAATATACCAATCAAAACTACTATGCTAAATGCTAATAAACCTAAAACCCCAACAAATAAACGACTATGAATTACAGTTTCTTCCGGTTGGTTTAGATAATCATTTAGCAATTGTACATTCCGTTGATTGGCCTTCCAGACGATATCTGATACATCTCCAATAACAGGAATAATGCCCAGAATGGCATCAAATCCAATATTGAATGCCATTTTCAGAAGAATAGACTTCGGAACACCCATCTGAGCTGCTTGTGTCAGGATATGACTTGAGATTACTGCGCCTAATGCATCTCCGAATCCGGGGATCAATCCAATTAGGCCATCCAGGCCAAAACGTATCTGTGTGCCTGGAATACGAAAGTAGCTATCCATTAACCATGCAAGTCGATTTAATTTGTCTTGTTTAGTTTGTGCTTTGTCCATGCTTTATCCCTTTCGGATTTAATTCCTCGCCGCCTTGCGTGTCAGGGTTCTGCCACTATCATGCTGTTTGGTCACTCAATTCATACGTAATCTGCAAAATTTCTAAATGAAACAGGTTCATATATATTGGCAATCAATAAGCTTAGTGTCCGTGCGCTGTCGCACTTAGCTGTCAAATAATCTCCATTTCAAAAAGTACTGCACATATTCCTATTCAGCTTATGCGTGGTTCAAGCTCAATCAGTGGATATCATCGATTGATTTAATTCGCCATTCGTACGGTATCACACAGACGCATCAGCACCTTGGCTATATGATTAAACAAATCAGGTACATTACTGCCTGATTTGTTTAATAATCTCAAGGAGTTAAAATGAATAAATTCAATATCAGTTCGATCTTGGTAGCGCTCAGCCTTACATTTAGCGGAAGTAGCATTGCGCAAAATATGTCCAAAGATGAACACGAAGCAGCGGAAAAAAGTATCGTAGCCCAGTATAAATTGGACAAGGAAAAATGCGAATCCCTGACTGGCAATGCAGAAGACATCTGCGTGGCCGAAGCGAAGGGAAAGGAAAAAGTAGCAAAAGCAGAGCTTGAAGCTAAATTCAAACCTTCCAAAGAAGCCGCCTATAAAGTAAGTGTTGCCAAAGCAGAAGCGAATTACGATGTGTCCAAAGAAAAATGTGATGACATAGCAGGCAATGAGAAGGACGTGTGCGAAAAAGCCGCGAAAGCCATATTAGAGCAAGCCAAATCTGAAGCTAAAGCGAAACAGCACCATTGAGAAGCTAGAATCAATCAAGCTACAAGTTAATTAGGACTGCTTCAACGTGTCTGTGAAGCTGAAATAAAACGGGACTGCCATCAAACTCAAAGATGGCAGTCCCGTCGTTTTTTATGCTGTCTAATTCGATATTCTCTAATGATTCCTCATGATTTTATTAGAATTACCTAACTCCTACTCTGTGCCGGATTGTTTATTTTGTTATGTGTACTAGCGTACATACCCGCACAGAATTTGCCTATATCGTTGCTTAACCGTAACGATGTACTAGAAGTTTAGTGTGACAGTTCGGTTAATTGTCGAAGTGATTTACTAGGAGATCGTCATGAGCAAAGATCAAATCAAGATTGAGAAAACTTCGGCAAAACCCAAGCTAACTATGGTTTAAATAATACCCGCAAGAAAGCGCATTAAATTTATTTTTAACAGGAGATGAACATGAGCTACGAAGATCGCGATACCTATGGTATGTACAAAAACGATAACGCAGATGGACCCGGACCTGCTCTGATGGGCGCAGACACCCTCATTGGAAATGATGTCCATAATCATAAAGGCGAAGATTTGGGTGACATCAAAGATATTATGTTAGACACGAAAAGCGGGAAAGTATGTTACGCAGTGCTGTCCTTCGGTGGTTTCTTAACGATAGGGGAAAAACTTTTTGCAGTGCCATGGGACGCATTGACACTCGATACGGAACACAAGTGTTTCGTATTAAATGAGGAGAAAGAGCGTCTCAAAGCAGCGCCCGGATTCGATAAGGATAACTGGCCCAATATGGCCGACGAAACATGGGCGAAAAGCATCCATTCTTATTATGGGACGGAATCAAGCACTCATGAAACGCGTGTTTAACGGTTCTGATTATTCTCCCTCTTCCTCGCTGTTTTAGTTCGCGTGGATTAGCCCTCTTAGTTTTTAAGAGGGCTTTTTATCTCCACTATTTTTATTCGATTGGATAACTTACTCGGGTCGTAAGTCAGAATATTCTTAGCCGAATCGATGCCTATTGTTGGAATTCTCGAGTTGGATATTATTTTCTAGCTATGTAATTTTAAACGCCACTGCTTTGCTCTGAATGGTATTTAGAGTAGTGCTGGGTAACTTTAGTGCATTCTCTCCCCAAAAGTAGATAAAACTTAATTGTGCTATCTCCTATCCATTCTCGGTGTGACTGGCAGCATTGTCGCCTATGGTTTTATCGGTATTTTCGTTGACCTCAAATCGTGTCGGCAGGCATTATTCTCATTCAGCTTTGGGTGGCATCTCCGGCTGCGGCAATAGAGAATATTCCGAAGAATCAACAGTAATTCCTGATCATACACAGGATCTACCCAATGATTCGTTACTCACTGGGACCAATTTACCATCTGATCGAAGCATGCATATGTACCTAGAACAATCACGCATCTCATCCGTATCCTTTGTGCGTCACCGTACATACAACAGACAATTGGTGCGATATTGTGTGTGCGGGGCAGTGTAATTCACAGCGCACTAACAGATTGGTTTTTAGATTCCACAATTTGTATCTGGGTTAATCAATTATCGAATTTATTCGTTCAAAAGGAGAACAAACCATGGCATCAGCAGATGAATTTAGCAAAGAGATGGATCAACTAAGAAAGGAATTTACCACCCTTCGGCATGAACTAGGATCGCTGATGACTTCAGTGAAGGATCAGGCAGGAAAGCAAGGTGAGAAGGTTGTCGATTTGGCTCAAGACACGGGAAAAGCTGTACGCAATCAGACTAAGGCGGCTGGAGAAAGTGTGGAGAAATATATCGAAGAACGTCCGCTTACCAGTGCACTTGTTGCTTTCGGCAGCGGCTTCTTGATTGGTATGCTACTGAGTAATAAACGTTAAACGGTTGACATAAATGCTGCCCAAATTACTTGCAGAAATTGTCGCTGCGGAACATGCCAAACTATGGCGGAGTTCGGTCAAATTAGCCATTGTGATGTCCCTATTGGGATTGGCAGTGATGGCCGTGGTAGTTGGCATGGTTTTCGTGCTTTATGGTTTGTACTTATCGTTGGTAGAGACATTTCCGCCCTGGCAAGCAGGCGTAATTGTGGGTGGTGTCGTGGTGTTCTTTGCAGCAATCTTGCTAATGGTTATTGCCCAGCAAAGTCGAGCAGTGTCGATTAAAAACAGTAATCCCCCTGAGCAAGCTGCTGATGATCCCTCCGCTCAGTTGGGAGCCGTAATTGGCGATATTGTTGCTAAGTCTAATGTTAAAAGCAGCGACTTTGTGCTGACGGCATTGATCGCTGGAATAGTGCTTGGTGCTAGTCCGAGTCTTCGACAGCGGATACTAACTACGCTATCAGATCTGACCAAACCTAACGATAAATAACTTTATGACGTTGAATTTCTGTTTCATATGGATGGGGTTTCTCAAATGATTCATGAATCCTTTATTCTTTAATTCTCATCTATCTTTTTCACCGCATGAATTGAAGTTTTTATCTCTCAGAAGGTTTGGTGCGAATGGCCATCGCGCGTATTGGGTGGATATGGGTTTTTTTGATTTATTCTGGAGGTGATTCGAGTATGCGTCAGATATGGATTGTAACCTGCCTTGCGACAAGCCTTCTCTTAGGCCAGGCAGTCGCGGCTGATCAAGCACGAAAGGCGGAAATCGCCGAGAGCAAGGCGGAGGTACTGGAGGAGAAGGCCGCACCCGATGGCAGCAAAGTGCCTCCGACTCCAGCCCAACTCATCTCTAAGCCCCAAGCGCAAGCAGTCGATCCGATCGGCGAAGAGCCGTTGGACAGTGCAGTCACTTGTCTTGCCCGCAGCATCTACTGGGAGGCAAGGGGCCAGAGTGATACCGGTATGGAAGCCGTCGCCAATGTTGTTATGAACCGGGTAGGCCATGAGGGCTTTCCAAACACCATCTGTGGCGTTGTCAAGCAAGGCCAAGAGCAAGGAGCCTGCCAGTTCTCGTGGTGGTGCGATGGTCGTTCGGATGACGCAAAGGAGGACGAATCCTACGTGATCGCCAAGGAAATTGCGCGCAAGGCCCTCAATCGTCAACTTAAGGACCGAACCGGTGGCGCCTTATACTTCCATCATCGGAAAGTAGTTCCCGGTTGGTCCAAGGAATATGCCAAGATGGCCGAGGTCGGCGAGTTTATCTTCTATAAACCGGCTGGCGGCGTGGCCAAATAGGCTCTGTAGATTGATATTGGCGAGAGCTCGTAACACGCGACGGGTTTTATCCATCTAGCTTTTTCTTCAGCATGGCGTTGACTTGCGCTGGATTGGCTTTGCCTTGCGTGGCTTTCATGATCTGGCCGATCAGTGAATTGAAGGCTTTTTCCTTGCCGTTACGATAATCAGCGACTTGCTGAGCATTGGCGGCTAGCACCTGATCAAGCAATTTCTCAATCGCGCTGTCGTCGGAAATCTGTTTTAGGCCTTTGGCTTCGATGATGGCATCGACATTTTTATCCAATTCGCCGTTCCACATACTTTCAAACACCGTCTTGGCGGCTTTGCCAGAAATGGTGCCGTCACTGATGCGCGCGAGCAGTTCGGCGAGTTGGCTAGGGGTGATCGGGCAGGCGGTTATTTCAATGCCTTCCTTGTTCAATTGCCCGCTGATCTCGCCCATAATCCAGTTGGCGCACAGTTTGGCTTGTGCGGGTAATTGCTTGAGCGTGGCGTCAAAATAATCCGCCATTTCGCGAGAACTGGTCAGCACGGAAGCGTCATAGGCGGACAATGCAAACGCGGAAACATAACGATCCCGCTGCGCTTGCGGCAATTCCGGTAAGGTTTGCCTGACTTGATCAATCCAACTTTGCGGAATTTCCAGTGGCAATAAATCCGGATCGGGGAAGTAGCGGTAGTCGTTGGCGTCTTCCTTGGTACGCATGGTGCGTGTTTCGTCTTTGTTGGCATCGTACAGACGGGTTTCCTGCCGGATGGAACCGCCGTCTTCAAGGATTTCAATTTGCCTTCTAGCTTCATAATCGATGGCTTTTTCCAGAAAACGGAATGAGTTCAGATTCTTGATTTCGCAGCGTGTGCCAAGTTTTTCCGTGCCGCGCGGGCGCACCGACACATTCGCATCGCAGCGGAATGAGCCTTCCTGCATGTTGCCGTCGCAAATACTGATCCAACGCACCAGTGCATGCAATGTTTTCGCGTACGCTACGGCTTCCGTGCTGCTGCGGATATCCGGCTCGGATACAATCTCCAGCAGTGGCGTGCCGGCGCGGTTCAGATCGATGCCGCTCATGCCATGAAAATCTTCGTGTAGCGACTTTCCGGCGTCTTCTTCCAAGTGTGCGCGGGTCAGGCGGATGTTTTTTTCAGTGCCATCGACTTGAATCTGAATGTTGCCGCCTTGCACCACCGGTAATTCGTATTGGCTGATTTGATAGCCTTTGGGCAAATCGGGATAAAAGTAGTTCTTACGCGCGAAAATGGAAGGCGAGTTGATTTTCGCTCCCACCGACAGTCCCAGTTTAATCGCCCGTTCCACCGCGCCTTTATTGAGCACCGGCAGAACGCCCGGCAGCGCCAGATCGATTACGCTTGCCTGGGTATTCGGCGCTGCGCCATAGACGGTGGATGAGCCTGAGAAAATTTTGGACTGCGTTGAAAGTTGAGCATGTACTTCAAGGCCGATGACAATTTCCCACTGCATGATGTATTTTCCGACTAAATTGATATTTTTAGGAATGAACGATTGGTTTAAACGGGCGACTGTAAATGCCAGCCGGTTGCCAGTTGATATTGGTGCGCCACATTCAGCATTTGCGCTTCGCTGAAGTAATTACCAATGATATGCAAACCAACCGGCCGGTTTTTATCGCCAAAGCCGACCGGAATCGACATCGCCGGCATTCCGGTTAGATTGGCCGCGCTGGTATAGATGTCCGACAAATACATCTGGATCGGATCGCCGCTTTTTTCTCCCAGGTTAAAAGCCACGGTGGGGGTGGTGGGTCCCATGATAATGTCGCATTGTTTGTAAGCTTCGGAAAAATCCTGGGCGATCAGGCGGCGCAGCTTTTGCGCCTTAATATAATAAGCATCGTAATAACCATGCGATAAAACGTACGTGCCGATCAGGATACGCCGTTTTACTTCAGGGCCAAATCCTTCCGCGCGCGATTTGCGGTACATGTCGGCCAAATCACCGTATGATTTAGCGCGATGGCCATAGCGCACGCCGTCAAACCGGGATAAATTACTCGATGCTTCAGCAGGCGCCAGCACATAATAAACGGGAATCGCCAACGGTGCGTTCGGCAACGAAACTTCAACCGTTTGCGCCCCTAGTTTTCGGTATTCATCCAATGCTTTTTCAATTGCGCTTTCGACATCCTTGCTCATGCCTTCGGCGAAATATTCCTTCGGTAAGCCGATGCGCAAGCCAGCTAACGGTTTTTGCAGATCCCGTGCATAGTCCTCGGCGTCACGCTGCAAGCTGGTTGAGTCGCGCGGATCAAACCCGACCATGACATTCAGCAGCAATGCGAGATCTTCTGCCGATTTGGCCATGGGTCCGCCCTGATCCAAGCTGGAGGCGAAGGCAATCATGCCGTAGCGGGACACCAGTCCGTAGGTCGGTTTGATGCCTGAAATGCCGCACAATGCGGCGGGCTGGCGAATGGAACCGCCGGTATCGGTGCCGGTTGCTGCGGGGGCCAGCCTTGCCGCAACTGCGCAAGCTGCACCGCCTGAACTGCCGCCAGGCACTGCGGCATGATCCCAAGGGTTTTTCACCGGGCCATAAAATGATGTTTCGTTGCTCGACCCCATGGCGAATTCATCCATGTTGGTTTTGCCGATATTGACTGCACCCGCCTGATTGAAGCGTTCAATGACTCCGGCATCATACGGTGAGACAAAATTCGACAGCATTTTTGACCCGCAGGTGGTGAGCCAGCCTTTGGTGCAGAAAATATCTTTCTGCGCAATCGGGATTCCGGTCAACGGGCCTGCTTGCCCGGAAGCGCGCATTTTGTCCGCGGCCTGCGCTTGCGCAAGGCTTAATTCTTCATTCACTGTAATAAACGCATTGTATTCAGGATTAAGCGCCTTGATGCGTTTGAGAAATTCTGTTGTCAGTTCAGTGCTGGAAATCTTTTTTTCGGCAAGCTGAAGGGAGAGCTGTTTAAGACTGGCATTAAACATGGCATTTACTGATAGAGAAAAATAAAATGTTGCGTATAATTATTGTTTTTAAATTCTAAGATAGTTCTTCCGGTTTACTTTATTGAAGTGATTTTTATTCTATTCAATAACTTGAGGAACCAGATAGAGACCCGCTTCGACTTGTGGCGCTATCGATTGATATAATTCGCGCTGGTCGGTTTCAGTGACCGCGTCTTCACGTAAACGTTGTACGACACTTTGGGCGTGAGACATGGGTTCTACTGTTGAGGTATCGACTGCTTGCATGGTTTCAATCAGATTGAAAATACCGGATAACTGAATCAAAGTTTCTTTTGCTTCGTCTTCATCAATCTCAATATAAGCAAGATCAGCTATACGTTTTACATCGCTAACAGACAAAGTCATTTTATATGGGTAACCTTATATTCAAATAAGTATTAGGGTATCATGCTCCGTTTAACAGGCGTATTATTTTTTGAAGGTTTTAATTATTATTCGCTCTCATCATGATTACTAATAACGGATTCTGCCACTATGTTTAATTTCTTGAACAACAATATTCTTGGAAGCTATTTTTCAACAGATATGGCGATTGATCTGGGCACAGCGAATACGCTGATTTATGTCCACGGCCAAGGAATCGTGTTGGATGAGCCCTCTGTAGTAGCAATCCGCGAAGAAAGCGGGGCCAATGGCAAGAAAATGATTCAGCAAGTAGGTCTCGCAGCCAAGCAAATGTTAGGCCGCACACCGGGTAATATTACCGCTATCCGCCCGATGAAAGATGGTGTGATTGCGGATTTTACCGTGACTGAGCAAATGCTCAAGATGTTCATCCGGAAAGTGAATCCTCCCCGGTTGTTTTCAGCCAATCCGCGCATTGTGATTTGTGTGCCTTATGGTTCCACGCAAGTGGAACGCCGTGCGATTCGTGAAGCGGCCTACGGCGCTGGTGCCCGAAAAGTTGAATTGATCGAAGAGCCTATGGCAGCTGCATTGGGCGCTGATATGCCGGTTGAATCGCCTACCGGTTCCATGGTGGTTGATATTGGCGGCGGCACCACGGAGGTCGGTGTCATCTCGTTAGGCGGTATTGTTTATTCGAATTCTGTGCGCGTGGGTGGGGACAAATTTGACGAAGCAATCATTAACTATATCCGCCGTAACTATGGCATGTTAATTGGCGAACCTACTGCAGAAATCATTAAAAAAGAAATCGGCTCGGCCTTCCCAGGTTCTGAAGTACGCGAAATTGAAGTGAAAGGCCGCAACCTTGCAGAGGGAATACCGCGTAGCTTTACCATTTCCAGTAATGAGATTCTGGAAGCGCTGGCGGAACCCCTGAACAGCATTGTCAGCGCGGTTAAATCGGCTCTGGAACATACCCCGCCGGAATTGGGTTCGGATATCGCCGACAAAGGTATGGTTATGACCGGTGGCGGTGCTTTGTTGCGTGATATTGATCGTTTGTTAATGGAGGAAACCGGTTTGTCCGTCATTGTCGCCGATGATCCGTTGACCTGTGTGGTGCGTGGCGCCGGGATTGCTCTGGAAAACATGGATCGGTCGATTGGTATTTTTGCCCGTGACTAAATAAATTGAATCATTAATCTTTTTTTCTTATTGCATAAACTGACTCAGAAACAAAACCAGATTTGTAAATACTGGACGTAATGGAAACAGCTCCTCAGTTTTTCAGACATGGCCCAGGTCCGTTTACACGGCTGTTTGTATTCGCTTTGTTATCCTGTTTACTGATTGTTGGAGATACGCGTTTCAAATATTTTCCGCAATTGCGTCAGGCTATTGGTGTGGTTATTTTCCCATTACAGCAAATTGCCTATATTCCAGCCAATATTTATGATCAGGTAGAGGAATTTGTCGCCAGTTTTAACTTACTGGAAGAGAACATAAAACTGCGGCAGATCTATATCGAGGATCGGGAGCAATTGCTAAAATTAGCTTCACTGGAAGCTGAGAATCTTCATTTACGCAATTTGCTCGGGGCGGCGCAACAAATTGAAACCAAAACCAGAACTAAGGCAGTTTTGGCTAAAATTTTGTATACCCCGCGCGATCCGTTTAATCATAAAATTACCCTGAATAAAGGCGGTCAGCATCATATTCAACTCGGCCAGGCAGTCATTGATGATAAAGGCATCGTCGGACAAGTCACGCAGTTATATCCTTGGTCATCCGAAGTGACACTGTTGACCGACAGAGACCATTCCGTTCCCGTGCAGGTTGTCCGTAACAGTTTGCGCTCTGTCGTGTCAGGTACCGGTAAAAATGATCTACTGGAGTTGCGTTATCTATCGGTGAATACTGATATTCAGCAAGGCGACCAGCTGGTCACTTCTGGAATCGGCGGGGTGTATCCGCCTGGTATTCCTGTTGCGACAGTGCTGCGAATTGAACGAGACCCTACGGGTGATTTTGCTCAGATTATCAGTACACCGGTTGCTGACGTGGATCGGAACCGGCAAGTTTTAATCCTGTCCCTGGTGCAACCGGAATCCCATGATGCTTTAGAGATGCCTAAAATTGAATCCGGAAAGAATTAAAGACGATAGATCAAATAAGGACAATTACTTTGGACAGGATGTGTATGTTCCTGCCAGTAATTGGTTTATTGCGGCAAGTTTGGTTTTGGCTTTGATTCTAAATTTCCTGCCATTGCAAGGGGATATATTGATATTTCGTCCTGATTTCGTAGCCATTGCGATAGCCCATTGGAATATTAATCACCCGCATAAAATGGGAATGAACGTGGCTTTCGGCATGGGATTGCTGATGGATGTCGGCAACACCGGTATACTGGGACAGCATGCATTAGCCTATTGTGTCATCATTTACCTTACATTAATCTTCGGGCGGCGATTACGGTTATTTAATTCGATGCAACAAGCCCCTCAGATTGGTTTGATATTATTAATCATGCAGATGGTCGTTATTCTGGTTGCAATCTCAGGTGGCTCAGCCTTACCAGATAAACAATATTTCTTTGCGACAGTGACGGGTACCTTGCTTTGGGCACCCGGTTCCTTCCTGTTAACGATGCTACTGAAGCAGAAGCCAGATTCTGATGCGTTATGAGACGACATGTAGAACTGCGAAATCATCCTGTTGAATTACATAAATTTCGTTTTCGTCTCGCTATTAGCGCTTGTTTTGTACTCGTCCTATTCTTGATACTCTATGTGCGCTTCTATTATTTACAGGTTTCTCAACAAGAGCACTATCACACGCTGGCGGAAGCAAATCGTATTTCCATTTCACCGCTGGTTCCCAATCGCGGCTTGATTTATGACCGCAATGGGCGGGTTTTGGCGCAAAACTATTCAGCATACACGTTAGAAGTTGTGCCCAGTAAGATCCCTGATCTTGAATCGACGCTGAATGAACTGGCGACAATTATTGAAATAACTGCCACTGATCGTCAGCGATTCAAGAAATTGCTGAAGGAAAGTAAACGATTTAAAAGCCTGCCTATTCGTAGCCGTTTGACGGATGTGGAAATCGCAACCTTCGCGGCTAATCGCTACCGGTTTCCTGGTATAGAAATCAGGGCGCGTGTGCTGCGTCAATATCCGGAAAAAGAAGTCGTATCGCATATCATCGGCTATATCAGTCGCATTAATGACCAAGATCTTGAGCAAATTGAACGCAATGAAGAACTCAATAATTATCGAGGTTCTCAGCATATTGGAAAAATCGGCATTGAACAGAGCTATGAGAAGCAATTACATGGTGTTACTGGTTTTGAAGAAGTGGAAACCGATGCAGCAGGCCGTTCCATTCGTGTTCTGTCGCGTACACCATCCATTCCGGGTAACAATTTGATCCTTTCACTGGATCTTGGATTACAGGAGGCTGCAGAAAAAGCTTTTGGCGATCGTCGTGGCGCATTGGTTGCATTGGATCCGAATAACGGCGAGGTGCTTGCCTTTGTCAGCAAACCAGGCTATGACAATAATCTTTTTATCGGCGGTATTGATCAGGAAAACTGGAGTCTGCTTAACAATTCGATTGATAGACCATTGAACAACCGGGCATTACGGGGTGTTTATCCACCTGGATCAACCTTTAAACCTTTTATGGCATTAGCGGCGCTTGAGCTCGGGAAACGCACGCCGGAATATAGTATGAGCGATCCCGGATACTTTTCATTGCCTGGTGTAGAACGCCGCTATCGCGATTGGAAACCGGGTGGCCATGGCAGGGTTGATTTGCATAAATCGTTAGTCGTTTCATGCGATACCTATTATTACAGTCTTGCCAATGATCTAGGGATAGACAATATACACAGCTTCATCGGCCAATTTGGATTGGGTAAGAAAACAGGTATTGATGTAGAAGGTGAAGTTTCTGGACTTCTGCCATCATCTGCCTGGAAAATGAATCAATATAAGCAAAAGTGGTATGCCGGAGATACCATTTCTGTTGCAATCGGTCAGGGCTATAACCTGACTACACCTTTACAACTCGCTTTTGCCACCATGATTATCGCGAATAATGGCAAAGCTTATCTTCCCCGTTTGGTTAAACAAATACAGAACAGTGATACCGGAGATGTCGAGGATATTCCTGAAAAGCTGCTCTACAGCCTGAATCTAAAACCCAGAAATCTTGAAGTCGTCAAAAGTGCATTGGTTGATGTTACCCGTCCTGGCGGTACCGCTGCAAAAGCCGGTGCTAATGCAGCCTATGATTTTGCAGGTAAAACCGGTACGTCACAAGTGATCGGTATTAAGCAGGGGGAACGGTACAATGAAAAATCTATTAATGAGCGTCACCGTGACCATGCCATGTTTATCGCATATGCGCCAGCAGATAACCCTAAAATTGCGCTGGCGGTACTGGTTGAGAATACTGGAACCGGAGGTTCAACCGCAGCACCTATCGCCAGACAAGTATTTGATTATTATTTACTAGGGAAATTGCCTGATGCGACCGTTGCAAAATTAAATGAGCCTGCCGAAGAACATGTTCATGATCATCTCTAAGGATTTGGCTGGCGATTGGTTAAACAATCCATTCAAAGATGGCGGCTGATTAAATCAAAGTATGATAGAAATTAGAAAAATCTGGCACTATTTCACACGCTACATGGATAGTTTTCTGTTGATCGGGATACTCACATTAATGGCCGTGGGGCTGATTGTGCTCTACAGTGCCACAGGCGCAAATATGAGCAGAGTCAGTAATCAAATCATCAACATGCTGGTGGCCTTGGTCATCATGTGGCTGGTTGCTAATATCCCTTTGCAACAAATCATGCGTCTTGCGCTACCCATGTATGTATTGGGACTCGCCTTGCTGATCGGTGTTGCCTTGTTTGGAGAAATCAACAATGGCGCAAGGCGCTGGCTCAATATCGGGGTAACAAGAATTCAACCGTCTGAATTGATGAAGATTGCCATACCATTGATGATGGCCTGGTATTTCGACAAACACGAAATCACCTTACGTCTGAAAGACTATCTTGGCGCAACGGTACTGTTAATGTTGCCGGTTTTGTTGATTCTGCGGCAACCGGATTTGGGCACTGCTTTATTAATTGCGGCCAGCGGTTTTTATGTGTTGTTTCTGGCTGGACTATCCTGGCGCATCATTGCCGGATTGGTGGTAACGGTTGCAGCTAGCTTGCCAGTATTTTGGTCAATGATGCATGATTACCAGCGCCGACGTATTATGACATTGCTTGATCCTTCACAAGATCCACTGGGTGCTGGTTATCACACTATACAATCATCCATCGCGATTGGTTCTGGTGGTGTTATTGGTAAAGGGTGGCAGAACGGCACACAAGCGCAATTGGATTTTTTACCGGAACAGAGTACTGATTTTATTTTTGCAGTTTTTTCCGAAGAGTTTGGCCTCATTGGTAATACCATACTATTATTTCTATATTTAGTAGTCATTGCGCGGTGCATGGTGATTACGGCCAATGCCTCGACACAGTTTACTCGCTTGATTGCCGGATCAATTACACTGACTTTCTTTACGTACATTTTTGTTAACATGGGAATGGTTAGTGGTATCCTTCCCATTGTAGGCGTTCCGCTTCCACTCATCAGCTATGGGGGTACATCCATGGTGACAATGTTGCTTGGTTTTGGTATTTTGATGAGTATTCAAACACATCCTAAACTAGTCAAAACATGACAGACACTAATTCCGCGTTCCAGAAAGTTCGAAACTATTTGTCTATATTATCAACACCAGTTATTGGATTGGCATCGGCATTGGTCTTTGCAGTGTTGGCGGCTTGCAGTAGTACGCCGCAATACACAGCCGCGCTGTCACAAAAAGATGCATCTTCTGCTTCAGTACCTGACTCAGGCGCAGGTAAAGTGGCTAGAAAAGGAGGGGGATATTATCTGGATGATGGTCCGGACGATAATCCACCGTCGAATCTGCATTTAGTTCCAGATGCGGTACCCAGAGTTGAGCCGTTGCGTCCGGCCAATATGCAGCCATATGTTGCATTAGGGAAAAATTTTAAGCCCATGACTGAACTACGGCCCTATAAAGAACGGGGAGCCGCTTCATGGTATGGCCGCCGTTATCATGGAAACAATACGGCATCGGGGGAGGTATACGACATGTATGCAATGACAGCGGCTCACCCGACGTTGCCGCTACCCAGCTATGCCCGGGTAACCAATCTGGAGAATGGCAAGTCAGTGATTGTGCGTCTGAATGATCGCGGTCCATTTCTATCCGATCGCTTAATCGATCTTTCTTATACGGCGGCGTATAAACTGGGAATACTGGCTGGTGGAAGTGGTCGGGTTGAGGTTGTAAGCATATTGCCTGGTGATGGTGATACGGTCAGACTGGCTGTTTCCAAGCCATCGGCATCGCTGCCTGTTGCAGACAGTAATACGGAAATGAATATGGTTTATCTGCAACTGGGCGCATTTGGCTCATCGGATAATGCACGTAATTTTCTAACACAGGTACGGAAGAAACTTCCGTGGCTCAACGATACGATCAGTATTACCCAAAATAATGGTTTGTACAAAATTCACGCGGGGCCCTATCTAGATCAGGTTGTTGCACAGCTGGCAGCTAATACGATTACGCAACAGCTTGCGATAAAGCCTGTGCTGGTGATCGACTAATAGAGGCAAAAAAATCCCTATTGCAAGCAATAGGGATTAAAGGGCCTCGTCATAAAATCATTGATCGCAATCAGCACAAGTCAAATGTAAAACATCTTCCTCAGTAAAGGTATCACTACATTTTTTACATTTTGACTTCGATATTCTCGAATCAATTGCGACAACATGATTTCAAGTTTAATACCTACTTAGAATTTTGAAGATGAAAACAGAGAGGGAATATACCGCTATATCTAAATTATGCCTGTGACTTTTAGTACACGCATGTGAAAATGTTGTTTTGTGATGGATTTAGTAATGGTTAATTCATTTTATTTTTAGATACTTAATTGATTATTTTATCATTCTTGATTGTGTTGAGCGCGGGACGATTGTGCTGTCTCTATTCTTCATTTCACGGAACTATGGACTCCATGAAAATCAGCATATTTTAATGATCAGGTTTTTATTGTATTTTGTATTTAGCAGGTCGTTGAAAAACGTTTTCGAGGTAGCCGATGCAAGGAAAAAACAGGCGAAAAAGCGCAGTTTATGCTTAATAAATGAGCATTTTGAGTCTGTTTTTAACACCGTAGCGGCAACGCAGATAGTTTTTCAACGGCCTGTTAGACCTAATGATTGATTAGGTTGTTGAGTAGCCTATAATCAACCCAATCTTTATCGACAATTGTTATGCTTCTGATTTGGGTGAACGGTTGGGATGGTTCGCCAAGATCTGACAAAACTGCGACTGCACCGTTAAAATCTTGTGAATGAGTATAACCACTTACCGTGATGAGCGTAGGGAGGTTTGCAGCCAGTGCAGACTTCAAACCGTTTTCCGAATCTTCTATGGCGATGCATTGTTGCGGGGTTAATTTGAGTTGATCGAGCACCCATAGGTAAATATCAGGTGCCGGTTTTTTCATCGGCACAATGTCACCGGCACCAATCACGTCGAACCAGCCAATCGATTCTTCGCCTAATGTGGATTTTAGCAGAGCGGTAACATTCTCCATTGTCGTTGTTGTCGCAATCGCGAGTTTTATTTTTTCCTGGCGCAATTCATGGATCAACCGCGCGACACCCGGGCGTAACGGAATGCTACCGGCTTCCATCAGTGATTCAAAGTAGTTGGTTTTGGTTTTGTGTAAACTGACAATCCAGTCTGGCAAATCACTTTTATTCAGTTCAGCCGGAGCATATCTTTCTATGTAATAACGAATCCGTTCTTTTCCGCCGGTGACTTGCAATAGCTCACCATAAAGATCGATATCCCAATTCCAGTCGAGATTAAATTGTTTAAATGCAGCATTGAAGGCAAGACGATGGCCATCTTGCTCGGTGTCGGCAAGCGTGCCATCAACATCAAAAAGTACGGCTTGTAGTTTATTCTGTGTATTCGTCATTTTAATTCTGTTTATTATCAAATGGATTATAGCTGGCACGTTGCAAACGATCCGCAATGGCTAACCAGCTATGATGATCAGGCGGCGTCTCTATTATCATATAATCAAATGCTGCCTGATCAAACTGGCGTAATTTTGAATAGAGTTGCTGGCCATACGCAATTGGATCTACAGGCATGGAAAATTGTTCGATAGATTGACTCGAAGGTCGCGATCGGCCGATATCGGACCATGTCATGACAAGTACCCGAAAACCTTGCGCAGCTAGGGCTAAAGAGCGATCCCATATGTGCTTTGTCGAATATATTCTTAATGGCGTTGCAGGCGCGTAGTGGGCTGGTAATGACCCGGATGTACGTATCATCTGACTTGTGTTGTGCGCTAATATAACCGGGCCCTCCAACACAGATTCCAGTGCAGATAATGCGATTCCACCCGGGCGGAGTATCTTTGGCGATTGATCATGAAAACTGACGATCGTACTTTCCAAGCCTACTTCACAGGCGCCGCCATCCAGGATCATATCGACCGCTACGCCCAATTCCTCTTGCACATGTGCCGCCGTGGTTGGGCTGATTCGTCCAAAACGATTTGCGGATGGTGCAGCCAGGGCTTTTTTGGGTCCCAATGCAGCAAGTAGCGCTAGTGCAACAGGATGCGCCGGTATGCGCAAGCCCACAGTATCTTGGCCGCCGGTAACGCTATCGGGTATGTGGCGGCTGCGTTGCAGAATCAGTGTGAGGGGGCCGGGCCAGAAGTGTCGGGCTAGCTTCCAGGCGGAATTCGGTATTGCTTGTGCCCAGTAGTCCAAATGGGAAACATCGCCAATATGAACGATGAGCGGGTGATCTATCGGCCGCTGTTTTATTTGGTAAATTTTATTGATGGCATCCGGGTTGGTGACATCTGCACCGAGACCATAAACTGTTTCAGTAGGGAAAGCCACTGTGCCGCCTTCGCGCAATATCAGAGCGGCTGCAGTAATCTGATCCTGTTGCTCCGCTGTCAAACTGGATTTATTCTGCTTGTATTGTGTGTGTACCATTCTTGTGGTGAAATTTTTTGATTGCCGAATCAAACAAAAGCGATGAGTGGTTCATTAATGAAATCACGGTATATTGTCATGCCAGTCATATCCGAGCACGCCTTGCATCATACGTACGATATAAAAACTCAGCCAGTTCACAATATAATTACGCCATGAGAAGAAGCCTTTGTGCGCTGGCATTACCGGTATGGACTCTTCTGAAATCGCGGTTTTTAAACTTGTTCTGAGCTCAAGCGCAAATTGATGATCTTCAATGATGATATTGGCTTCGCGCGCCAGCAGCAAACTGAAAGGATCAATGTTGGAAGAACCCACGGTTGCCCAATGCTGATCAATAACCGCTACTTTTGCATGCAAATAACTGCGATTATATTCATAAATTTTTATCCCGGCTTTCAACAAATTTTCATACAGTGCCTGAGTTGCATGGTGCTGCAAACGATATTCAATTTTACCTTGCAATAAAAGCTCAACCGTTACGCCACGTTGAGCGGCAGTTTTTAGCGCGTTGCTAAACTTTCTTCCAGGCAAAAAATAAGCGTTGGCAATGATGATTTCGGTATGTGCCTGGTTGATGGCTTCTAGATAAGCGTGCTCAATGTCATGACGGTGCCGCCAGTTATCTCGTATCACAAATGCGGCTTTTTGATCTCCGCAAGGTTTGTCCTCCGGCTTTATAGTAACTGGGATAACCCAGCGTTTCTTTAAATGCACCCAGGTGACTAACATCCATAAATGCTTCACAGCCTTATGGATCTGAATAAGTAGCGGGCCTTTGATAACAATAGCATAATCAAAACGCGGTGTTAGTTTTTCCGGATTATGTTGATCATCAATGATATTGATGCCACCGGCAAAAGCGATTTGTGCGTCAACAATGACTAATTTGCGATGCATCCGGCGTAAACGATAACGCCGTGGCATTGAAAAAATAAATTCAGGCCGGAATATGAGTACCTTCATGCCGGCCTGAAGCATGCTGTCGATTTCCTCTCGCGGAAAATCCTGCGAGCCAAAACCATCCAGCAGCAGATGTACGGCTATGCCACGTTGTGCTGCACGTTTTAAAGCCGCTGAGATTTTTCTGCCAATGGCATCGTATTCAAAAATATACGTTTCAATGTGTATTTCTGTTTGTGCTTTTTCTATTGCCGCTTCTAATTCCGGAAAATATTCGTCGCCATTGTGTAGTAGGGTTATGTGGTTACTATCAACAAAATGGGGATTTTTCATGTGCGGATTAAATTTTCAGATAGTGCCGCATGCGTCATTATGTGCTGATTAGCTCCGGGATAATCTCTGGGAACATGTAGCTGGCGATTTGCAGATTCACAGGCATGTGCATATCTGTAACTATGAAATCTTCAACATTCTATCCAGCGCTAATTTTGCAAGCTTGGCTTCATCCTGAGGGACTTTGATCTGATTTACGACATTGCCGTTGACCAGATTTTCCAGTACCCAAGCCAGATGCTGCGGATCAATTCGTGCCATCGTCGAACACATACATACCATGGGTGACATAAACTGAATAATTTTTCCTTGGGACTTGAATTCTTCAGTAATCCGGCTAACCAGATTGAGCTCAGTGCCTACTAACCAGCGTGTGTCGCTTTTTGCTTCTGCAATGGTTTTAATGATGTACTCGGTTGAGCCGACATAATCGGAAGCCTTGCAAACCTCAAAACTACATTCCGGGTGAGAAATGACGATACCATCGGGATATTGATTGCGGAAGCGAATAATGTGCTGTGGCTGAAACATTTGATGAACAGAACAATGGCCTTTCCAGAGTAAAATTTTAGCCTTCTTAATTTGTTCAACAGTTAATCCACCCATTGGTTCATCAAAATTCCATACTGGCATTTCATCGAGTGGAATGCCCAGTTGATGCCCGCTCCAACGACCGAGATGCTGATCAGGGAAGAATAAAACCTTTTCCCGCTGATTAAATGACCATTGCAGAACTTTCCCGGCATTACTGGATGTGCAGACAATGCCCCCGTGCTCGCCACAGAAAGCTTTAAGATCGGCCGCAGAATTAATGTAAGTGACCGGGGTGACCGTTTCATCGGGATCCAATATTTCCGCAAGTTCGCGCCAGGCACGCTCGACATTGGAAAGATTGGCCATATCTGCCATCGAACAGCCGGCAGCCATATCGGGTAAAATAGCAATCTGCTCGGGGCCGGAAAGAATATCCGCCACTTCAGCCATAAAATGAACACCGCAGAAAACCAGGTAATCGGCGTCAGTTTGTGCTGCAAGGTAAGAAAGTTTTAAAGAATCACCCGTCAGATCGGCATGCCGGTATACATCTGCACGCTGATAATGATGCGCCAAAATAACAGCGCGTTTTCCCAGAGTATTTTTGGCCGCAATAATACGCTGTGCGCATGCTTCATTCTGTAACTGATCATATTGTTCAAATTCAAAGGTTTTTTGATGCATTGCGATTCTTTTCTTCCCAATGGTTTATCAAATAATGCACATTACTCTATCCTAAGATATGGATTCATGCATGACATTTAAAGACCTACTGAAAGAATGGTACAAGAATCGATTCGTTAAATGGAGATTAGTGTTCTGTTATAATTTATAAAAGTGCATTTTTTAATCAGTAGGGCTAGATTGATACTCAATATTTTGGGATTAATGAAACGAGCAATATTTCTAAATGGTTAATCGCCTACATATCAGATCTCCTTTGATTCTCCTAATTGTTTTGGCGTTATTGACGTTCTGGCTGGACCGGATAACACGGCCAGCGGAACCGATTGGAGGTGAGAACTTGTACGTCAATCCAGACTATATTGTAGAAGACCTATCCGGTATTCGTATGGATCACGAGCAGGAAATTCAACGTAAATTCACAGCAAAGAAACTATTTCACTACCTCGACGAGGAAGTGACGCAGATGGAACAAGTAAGTTTTATTAATATCGATCCGGAAAAACAGCTGATGCGATTGCATGCAGATAGAGCTGAAGTAAAAAGTAAAGGTAAAAATATCACATTAATAGGAAATGTGACTGCAATCAGAGGAACGGATGATGAGAAAAGTAAGATTACTTTGATGACTGATTTCTTGCATCTGATTCCGGATGACAATCTGGTTAAGACAGATCATGAGGTGACTATTTCAAGATTGAATACCACGATTCATTCAACCGGACTGGAATTCAATAATCGTATTGGAGTGATACAACTCCTATCAAAAGTAAAAGCTGTGAATACAAAATGAAACGAATTATCGCTATAGGCTTGTTTAGTTTGTGCTTTACTCAGTCTGTCTGGGCTGAGCGGGGTGATCGTGAAAAACCGATCTATCTGGAAGCTGATCGTGCAACCGTTGAAGATGTGAATCGTAAAGAATCTAACCGGGTCAGTGTATTTACCGGAAATGTGATCCTGACGCAGGGAACCTTGCGGATTACTGCCGACAAAGTGATTATGAAAGAAGATTTGCATGGATTCCGGTATGCAACAGCTACTGGAGATCTCGTTAGCTTTCGACAGAAACGCGATGGTCTGAGTGAGTATGTTGAAGGATGGAGTCAACGGGCTGAATACGATAGTAAAACGGACAAAATCGAATTATTCCGGCAAGCACGTTTGAAACGTGGTTCCGATGAAGTGCAGGGCGATTATATTTCCTATGATATGAAGACCGAGTTCTTCAAAGTGATTGGCAGCAAGGAACGTGGAGATGAAACAGGTCCTGACAAGCGGGTGCGGATAACTATTCAGCCAAAAAATAATTCTGAGTAGCACAAATAGCAACACCAGATTAGAAACGGATATGATTTCAGAAAATGAGTGAATTAAAGGCCAGTAATTTAAGAAAACGCTATAAATCACGCACTGTGGTGCAGGATGTTTCTTTTTCAATCAGCAGCGGTGAGGTGATTGGATTACTCGGACCCAATGGTGCCGGAAAAACGACTTGTTTCTATATGATCGTTGGCTTGGTGCCTCTCGATGGCGGCGGGATACATCTGGATGAGCAAGATCTAAGTCAATTGCCGATTCATCGAAGGGCAAAGCTTGGGCTGAGCTATTTGCCGCAAGAAGCATCCATTTTCCGGCGTTTGACGGTTGAAGAGAATATTCTTGCGGTATTAGAGTTACAAAATTTGGATGAAGAGACGAAACAGGGGTATTTAGATGACTTATTACACGATTTGCATATCAGTCATTTGCGTAATAATTCCGCAATCAGTTTATCGGGAGGTGAGCGTCGTCGTGTCGAAATAGCCCGCGCATTGGCATCGCAGCCGCGTTTTATTTTACTGGATGAGCCGTTTGCAGGTGTTGATCCGATCGCTGTCGTGGACATACAGAAAGTCATTTCTTTTCTGAGAGAGCGGAAAATTGGTGTACTGATTACGGATCATAATGTTCGAGAGACATTAGGGATTTGTGATCGAGCTTATATCATCAGTGAAGGTCATGTGCTAGCTAAAGGTAAACCTGAAGAGATCATAGATAATGAAAAAGTCAGGGAAGTTTATTTGGGAGAACACTTCCGCTTGTAAAATAACGAATGAATTGAAGTCAATTCATTTAGCAATTGCTGTTTTTCCAGGATCATGAAGCCAACACTCCAACTAAAGTTATCTCAGCAACTTAAGCTTACCCCCCAATTGCAGCAATCCATCCGGCTGCTGCAATTATCGACGCTTGAATTAAATCAAGAGATTGAACGGATCGTGCAGGAAAATCCGTTGTTGGAGCTCGATGAGGAATGGAATGCGCCTGTGGCTGAAAATTCATTCGAGCATTCAGAATCAGAAGATTCTGCAGATTTTGATAGCGTGCCACCAGAAACGGCAGCATCTGAAGTTAAAGATGAGCCGGAGGAACGCTTTGAATCGGATCCTGAATGGTCACAGGAAAATATTTTTTCTCAGGGCACTTATGAAGATGATGATCATGAGGCGCCGCAAATACCTGCCAGACCATTGAGTTTGCGTGAACATTTAAATTTCCAGATTTGCCTGAGTCAAATTTCTGAGCATGAGAAATTTATTGTTAGTCTGTTGATTGACAGCTTGAATGAAGATGGCTATCTGTTACAGGATTTGGATGAGCTAATGGAAATGCTGCCCGCAGAACTGGGCATCAATCTGGATGACTTGCAGGATGCACTCAAATGTTTACAGTATCTTGACCCATCGGGTGTGGGCGCACGTAACCTACAAGAGTGTTTGGTGCTGCAACTGCAAGCGTTGCCTGACGATGTCTGCCGTAATCAGGCAATAAAAGTTGCGCAAGAATATTTGGAAATTTTGGCAGCGCACGATTTTGGTCAGATTAAGAGATTATTGGCATGTGATGATCAAAGTTTACGAGCTATTCAGAAACTGATTATTAATCTGAATCCTAAACCAGGTGCACAGTTTAATTCTCAAAGTGAACGCTATATTGTGCCGGATATTACGATTACTAAAAAAAATGGGGTCTGGAGGGCAAACCTTAACATGGCCGCAATCCCACGCCTCAATATTAATCATCTCTATGCTAACATACTGAAACAGGAGCATCATTCTTCACGTGGTTTAGTAAGCCAGTTGAATGAAGCTAAATGGCTGATTAAGAATATTCAGCAGAGATCAAGTACTATTTTGAGAGTAGCCAGTGTGATTGTGGAACGCCAGCAGCAATTTTTTGAACATGGAGAAGTTGCTATGCGTCCGCTTGTATTACGAGATATTGCGGAAACCTTGAGTCTACATGAATCAACAGTATCACGGGTAACTACACAAAAATTTATGTATACTCCGCGAGGTATTTTTGAACTTAAATATTTTTTTGGTAGCCATGTCTCTACGGATTCAGGGGGAGCTTGTTCAGCGACGGCGATCCGTGCCTTGATCAAGCAACTGATACAGGAAGAAAACCCAAGGAAACCACTCAGCGATAACAGAATTTCAACTATTCTTGAACAGCAAGGTATTGTTGTTGCTCGTCGAACCATTGCGAAGTACCGGGAATCGATACAGATTCCTGCAGCAAATCTTCGTAAATCATTTTAATCAGAAGAAAAGGAAGGATATGAACCTTAAACTTACCGGAAACCATGTAGAAATTACCGATGCTATGCGTGAATATGTCATTTCAAAGGTCGGTAAAATTACACGCCATTTTGATCATGTCATTGACGTCAGTGTCATTCTGTCGGTAGAGAAACTTAAACAAAAGGCGGAAGCGAACGTTCATGTGCGTGGTAAAGATATTTTTGTCGAAACTGACAGTGAAGATATGTATGCATCGATTGATAGTCTCGTGGACAAGCTGGATCGACAGATACTCAAACACAAGGAAAAGAATCTTGAGCGCCGGAACCACGGCGCATTGAAAAATCAAGATCTTGATGAGCAATAAAAGATAATTAGGCATGTTTCTATTTCCAAAAAAGAAATGTTGATTCTTCTGGAATGCTGCATGAATTGTAATTAAGAAACTGTACGCTTCACTATCATTTGAACGAATAATCCTATTTTCCATGAATCAAATCTCGCAATTATTACCGCTGTCCAATGTTATTGTCGATCTGGATGTCACCAGCAAGAAACGTGTTTTTGAACAAGCTGGATTATTATTTGAAAATGCCAATCAAATTGCGCGCAGTCAGGTTTTTGATAGTCTGTTCGCACGGGAAAAACTTGGCTCAACAGGTTTAGGACAGGGCGTGGCTATTCCACACGGCCGTATAAAGGGATTACGCGAAGCGGTTGCTGCCTTGGTAACAATGAAAGAGGCGATACCCTTTGATGCACCTGACGGTCGACCAGTTAATCTGGCTTGTATTTTACTGGTCCCAGAGAAAGCTACTGATAAGCACTTGCAGATCCTCAGTGAACTGGCGCAGATGTTTAGTGATAAGCAGTTTCGTGAAGGAATTTTGCAGTGTAAAGATGCTGCGAAGATCCATAAACTCATTGTTGATTGGAAACCGAATGTCGAAGATTAGTATTGCTCAGCTATTTGAAGATAAGAAGGAGAAACTTAAACTAAACTGGATCGCGGGTCAGTGTGGCGGCGATACTGAACTCAGTGATGAGGCTGTTGCACAGTCTGGGCAAGGTATGATTGGTCATTTGAATTTTATCCACCCAGACTGGATTCAGGTGATTAGTAGTGATGAGATTCATTATTTAAACAAGCTGGATGCTGCCTCACTTGAGAAAAAAATAAACCAGCTGACGCAAAGCAACCTGGCATGTATTATCGTGGCGGACAATGCCGAAATACCTGTGTCTATCCTGAGTATGGCCAGTGCATTCGATATCCCTTTACTGCATTCACCTTACCCCGGTTTGGAAGTTATCTGGCTGATTCGCTCTTACCTGGGAAGCGTGTTGGCTCCGTCTTGTAGTTTACATGGGGTACTTCTGGATGTGTTGGGTATGGGAGTCATAATAACTGGTGAAAGCGGTGTTGGTAAAAGCGAATTGGCCCTAGAATTAATAAGTCGCGGTCATGGTTTAGTAGCAGATGATGTCGTAGAATTACGACGTGTCGCCCCGGAGACATTGGAAGGTCGCTGCCCTCCAATGCTCAGGGATTATCTTGAAGTACGGGGCTTAGGCATGTTGAATATCCGTACAATTTTTGGAGAAACCGCAGTACGGCGTCGTAAAAATATGAAGCTGATCGTTCACTTGCAGAATAGCGGAGGAACAAATGCTGGTTTATTGGAACGACTGCCCATCAGTGATCTTAACGAGAGCATTATGAATGTTGATATCCGTAAGGTCATTATTCCTGTGGCGGCTGGCCGGAATTTGGCCGTTCTCGTGGAAGCAGCAGTGCGAAATTATGTTTTGCAATTACGTGGTATTGATGGCACGAAGGAGTTTATTGAACGTCATGAGCGGGAAATGAATAACGAAGGCGGATAAAAGCCAGTACTAACCCGAATGATTTGTTCATTTTCTTTTAATAACAATCACATCGGGATTATTTCCCGAATCAACTTGGATTAAGATGAAAAATTCTCAGACGATTACCTTGGCATTGACTGGTGCATCTGGGATGCCTTATGGGATTCGTTTGCTCGAAATGTTGTTGCGGGAAGGAAAGCAAGTTTATCTCCTGTATTCAAAAGTAGCGCAAATTGTTGCGCAACAGGAAATGAATCTGGCACTGCCTTCCAGTGCTAAGGAAGCAGAATCCTTTTTTAATCATCAGTATCATGTGCCAGAAGGACAGTTACGTGTATTCGGACGCGAGGAGTGGTTTGCACCAGTTGCTTCCGGCTCTAATCCGGCTGATTCGATGGTGATTTGTCCCTGTACGATGGGGACCTTGGCAGCGATTGCTGCAGGCCTGAATCAGAAATTGATCGAACGGGCAGCGGACGTCATGTTGAAGGAAAATCGGCAACTTATTCTAGTGCCACGGGAGACACCGTTTTCTTCCATTCATCTGGAAAACATGCTCAAGCTAGTGCGTAGCGGCGCCGTTATTCTACCTGCGAATCCTGGTTTTTATCATCACCCGCAGACGGTACAGGATATGGTTGATTTTGTTGTTGCTCGCATTCTTGATCATTTGGGGATTATACATACCTTGATTCCTCGCTGGGGAATATAAAGCCGACCGACGCGCTATATAGGTTTTTGGCTAAAATCCGACAGTTCATACAAACAGATAGCACCTTTTTGAGTATGAACTCATGACAGTATCAGGATAAATAGCCTATTTTTCTATGCTTATTTGTCAGATAGAATGACATCATATTGATGTAATTTATTTAACTTTAACTGGGATGTAAAATAGAAAATGACTCGAATACTGGTGGTTACACTATTGTTGCTTAGCTCGCATGTATCAGCTTTATCCATGCAATGGATACCTTTAGAGGCAGCAACACGTCAAGGAAATTTAGGTGATATCAATGGGAATGCAGTTATTGAATATAGAAATGCCGGGCGAGGTGGGATCGACTGGGATGTCTCGGGTGTTGGGCCCAGAGGGGGTTTAGGTGCGCGAGAATTGTGGTTGTTTGATGATTCAGCAGCTGGTATACCTGGAACGAGCGAAGCGACTACAGCGTTTTCCGTAATCAGTAATAGTGTTGGCTTCATCATGGCTGGGGATCATAACGATGGTTTTGCCCAGTTTTTTGTCGATAACATTGATGTTGGTACATACGATATGTATCGAACAGGAAATATAATTTTAGTAGTGACAGAATTGGATTCTGTAGCGCATTCATTAAGGATTGTACAACTCGGCCGGCATAATCCAAATTCAACCAAAGGTGATGTTGCAATTTTCGGTGGCGCAGCATTCAATACTCCTGCAATTCCAGAGCCACAAACATATTTGATGTTGTTAGCCGGATTGGGTCTGATAGGTTTCGTGGCACCCTACAGGAAGCAAAATGCTTAGCTTGGATTTACCTATCTTCCAGTTAACCCCATTTTCTTGGCGGGGTTATCTTTTGTGGTAACAAACTTGCGATTCTCCATGGTTTTGCTGCAGAGCGCGTGGTGAAAATTGTTGCTATCATACTGTTTACTCATCGGCGCACTGAGATGCGGGGATGAGCTTGAGTTCATGTTCTTCAGTTCGGAAAATGCCAGCTTCTGTCACAATATAATGCATTGCTATATCATGTGGCTGAGCGTAAACATTTTCTAATCGTTGCATTTCAAAAGCTACTCCGATAGTTAAGGGTTGTGGTTGGTACGTAGCTAAAGTACGATCAAAATAACCGCTGCCATAGCCCAAACGATAGCCATATTGATCAAAGCCAACCATGGGAATAATTATCGCCTCAACCTTCACAATCCTAGTGTCTACAGGGATAGGAATGCCATAAGCACCATTTTTCATAGGTAATCCAGGCAACCATTCACGAAAACAGAGTGGTGCATTCGTACTGACTACTTCCGGTAGTGCGAGTGTTGCGCCATGATGCATAAAATACTGGGCAATTGACCGTGGGTCGTATTCACCCCGAAACGGCCAATAAATTCCAATATTCATTTTCTGAAGTTTTGGGAAACCTTTTCTGAGCAAATCTGAAATTGCTTGACTCCATTGCTGACGGGTAGCCTCAGATAAAGTTTCTCTGGATTCGATTAATTGTTTTCGTTTATGTTTTCTCCATTCAAATAAATTATCCATCATTTCTAATTTGTGCTAGGGCCTGTTGACATTTTAAGATAACTATTTAATAAATAGAAACAAACTTGTAATATAGGTATTCCTATAACACCAATAAAACAAGTTTGCGATGC
>NZ_JAYUWI010000036.1:0-19815 GCF_043753625.1 Nitrosomonas sp. | reverse complement strand
AGCTTGATTGCATCGCTCTATTCCATATCTATCAATAGGATGCATTTGATCAAACCTTTATGACCAAAGTCGATGTGATCGAATAAATCAGTGTTTCCCTAGATAAACTCTGCCTTTATAGAAAAATTCTTAATCGATATCCCAATCGTTTGGTTGAGCAATCGCTATGTGGATTGTGTTTGGTGTTTGGATTGCCTCTGTGCTATCCAAGGCTTTACGCTTTATGTATCACGGCACTGCGTAAAGATAGCATAAGAGTGCAAGCCAATATTTCGATTGGGGCTTGCACTTTCTTTATCTTTAATTTAAAAAAGTACTTTTCAAGCACTCAACGTGCAGTTAAAGCGGACTGAAGCAGATTGGCCGTTGCTTGCCCGCTTGTTTTACTGACGTAATTGGTTACGATGGGAATAAATTGGTTCACCATGTCAGGAGAAAGATTCAATTGCTGGAATGATGCAGCGAGTGCGGTTACGTTGCCTAACGTATTATTTTTCTCTCCCATTAGAGAAGATAAGCCACCTGATAAATTTGACATGGCGGGAGCTGCATTCAGCATACTATTCATTCCAGGAACGGATTTAGATAATGTAGCGAACGCTTGCGGATTCATACTCCCCTGAGCCATCTGAAAAATCGCTCCGGCCCCCCCTAATGCTTGTTGGGGTGATATGTTTAACCGGTGAACCAGAATGTCAACCAGGCCAATTTGGTTAACACCCGTTGTACTAGCAGCCGCCGTACCTGCATCAAGAACTTGCTTGCCACTTTGCGCTGTACTTTCTATCGTTGACAAGCCTCGGTCTACCGTGCTCAAGGGATTATTAGGATTGCTGGTGGCTGCACAGCCCATGATTGATATGAGTGCTGTTAATGCAATTAACTGATTATGAATAATTCTTCTCATTGTGATTGCTCCTTGCAAATAAAATAGGGAATAATAAACACCGAATATAAATAAAATGCATTTCAAGTAAATAGCATGATGCCATCAATAAACGCTAAGTACTACATAAAATACACATTGTCATAAATTCTTCATAATTCAGTCATCAAATCTTCACACTAGCAGATTAAGCTTACTGACATTATTAATGCTCAGGAGAAAGTAATGTATTGCTTGATTAAAGAATGGCCAAATAAAATGGCAACCTTGATGACCGAAGATGGTGTGGTACTCTGGACATTCAGTGATATAGAAGAAGCCCGTAAGGTCTGGCAGGATTGGTGTTCCCTCCAGAATGATCGAGTTGCCAGTCAAATCCAATATCTTGGCAAATCGGGTCTATCTGAACAGAATATTCCCTGATAGATTCTTCGGTAACTGAATCGCATCTGCAATTTTCTGATCGTTATTGATCAGTCCTGTTTTTTTCTTCTGATTTCTTGCAGTATATTTCCCCAACAATCAACAAAGCTCTTAGAATAAGCACCTTGACTATTCGTTCCAGGTAAGCTTCTATGAGTTCTATTTCACAGTCAGGAAACCTTCGGCAGCACCATCAAACCACTAAAACAGTTTTAAGCAGCTCAGCCGATAAATCCGGGCTTCCCGCGGGAATGCTGGTGCATGTTGGCGAAAAACATGAATCGGAATGTAAAATTACCGTTACACAATACAATGCGGATACTTTGACGCGCGATGAAATTACTTCGATTGCGCAGCTGCAGCATCTAAGAAACGCGGAACTGATTACTTGGGTGAATGTGGACGGATTAAGTGATATCCATATTGTGGAGAGCATCGGCCAGGAATTGAATATTCATCCCCTAGTGTTGGAGGATATTTTAAGTACTCACCAACGCCCTAAGCTGGAAGAATACGAAGATTTTCTTTATATGGTTATCAAAGGCATCAGTCTTACCCGGGAGAAAAACTTTAGTCTTCAATACGAGCAAATCAGTATCCTGCTATTAGCCAATTATGTGGTTACCTTTAAAGAAAAGGCTGATGATACATTTGATCCCATATATAACCACCTGCAGAACCGTAATGGCCGGTTACGGCAGTTTGGCAGCGATTACTTGGCGTACGTTATTCTTGATACGATAGTTGATGAATATTTTGTTGTAGAAGATAGTTTGGATGATGTCATTGATCCATTGGAAGACGACATTTTGTTCAATTCCAGTAAAGAGATGCTGCAAACCGTGCAACAGATACGCCGTGGATTGATTTCCATGAAACGCAATATTTCTCCACTGCGCGAGTTATTGGCAACAATACAGCGTATCGATACCCCCTTGTTACAGGAAAAAACGCTGCGTTATTACGGGGATGTTTATGATCATGTGCTACGCGTAACCGATTCACTCGAATCTTATCGAGAAAGGATTTCTGCCATGCATAATATTTATCTATCCAGCATCAGTAATAAATTAAATGAAACAATGAAAATCCTGACCATTTTTGCATCCATTTTTATACCATTAACTTTTATTGCCGGTATTTATGGAATGAACTTTGAATACATGCCGGAATTGAAATGGCATTGGGCTTATCCGGCGATATGGGTGATTTTTATTACGATTAGTTTAGGACTGCTCTATTATTTTAAAAAGAAAAAATGGCTATAGCTCTTATCAGTAATGTCCGGCAATTGCGTTGAGTAGATTCTTTTACTGGCATCTTATCAATCCTAGCGTAATCAATTCAGTTTCTGTAATTGTTCATTCAGGTTATCAAGTTTTGTATGAAACGCGGTTAAACGATCTTTCTCCTGTATCACAACACTTGCCGGTGCGCGTTCGACAAAGCTTGGGTTTGACAGTTTAGTTTGCGCTTTGGCTATTTCTGCTTCGAGACGTGTTATTTCTTTGGTCAAACGTTCGCGCTCAGCTTCGATATCGATTTCAATTTTTAGCATCAACTTGAAATCTCTTACGAGGGATACCGGTGCACCCGCATCGGGTAGCCCATCCTGAAAAATTTCTATGCCGGATAACTTGACCAGAGACAATAAGTACGGTGAGTAATCCGTCAATGTTTGCTGATTTCCGGCTGCCAGCAATGGTACTTTTAATGCGGGTGATAGGTTCATTTCGCTACGCAGTGTGCGGCAGGCATTGATCATCTCTTTCAGTAAATTAATATTCTCAATGGCCTGCGGATCGATAGCTGCGGGATTGGCGCTTGGATAAGGTTGGCACATAATGCTCGCACCCGATTTTCCAGCCAATGGCGCAACTTTTTGCCACAACTCCTCGGTGATAAATGGAATAATCGGATGAGCCAGTCGTAACATGGTTTCCAATACCCGCACCAAGGTACGACGTGTTGCCCGCTGTATCGAGTCTTGATCACTATTTAACTGTACTTTGGCAAGCTCAACATACCAATCGCAGTATTCATCCCAAACTAATTCGTAAATCTCGCGTGCGGCCAAGTCAAAACGATAATTACTGAATGCTTGTTCAATCGCTAACTCTGCTTGCTGTAAACGGCTAATGATCCAATGATCCGCAGCGGAGTAAGTTAATGGTAATGCTTCATCCACCCCGGTATCTTTTTCTTCACAATTCATCATGACATAGCGGGTTGCATTCCAAAGCTTGTTACAGAAATTTCTGTAACCTTCGCAACGTTGCATATCAAATTTAATATCCCGACCATGGGATGCCAGGCTGGCGAATGTAAAGCGCAAGGCATCGGTGCCGAAAGCCGGGATGCCTTCTGGAAAATGTTTGCGAGTGTTTTTCTCAATAGATTCGGCTTGTTTCGGATTCATTAATCCTGTCGTGCGCTTTGCAATCAAAGCGGGCAGGGTGATGCCGTCAATCAGATCCAGTGGATCCAGCACATTGCCTTTGGATTTACTCATTTTCTGACCTTCGGCATCGCGAATCAGACCGGTGATATATACTTCCCTGAACGGTACCTTGCCGGTGAAATGCAGCGACATCATCACCATGCGCGCGACCCAAAAGAAAATAATGTCAAAGCCGGTGATGAGCACCGAAGTCGGCAGGAAGGTTTTTAGTTCTGGTGTTTCATCCGGCCAACCCAAGGTGGAGAATGGCCAGAGCGCCGATGAGAACCAGGTATCCAGAACATCATCATCTTGTTTCAGATTGTTTTTCCCGGAAAGCTTTTGTGCTTCTTCCAGATTATGCGCAACCGTGATGTTGCCGTCCTCGTCGTACCATGCCGGAATGCGGTGCCCCCACCACAATTGACGTGAAATACACCAGTCCTGAATATTTTCCAGCCATTGGTTGTAAACATGTGTCCAATTATCCGGCGTAAATTTCACATCGCCTTGCGCGACGACTTCCAAACCACGTTTGGTCAAACCTTCCATCGCGACATACCATTGATCGGTCAGTATTGGTTCAATAATGGTATTGGTACGATCACCACGCGGTGCCATGAGTTTATGGGGCTTGGTTTCAACCAGGAAACCTTGTGTTTCCAGATCAGCAATAATCTTTTTCCTGGCGTCAAAGCGATCTAGCCCTTGATATTCAGTGGGTGCCAGATCATTAATTTTTCCGTCGAGGGTAAAAATATTGATGGGAACCAGATGATGTCGTTGTCCCACCTGGTAATCATTGAAGTCGTGTGCCGGGGTGATTTTGACACAACCTGTGCCGAATTCCAGATCGACATAAGTGTCTGCAATGATTGGGATTGTCCGCTCACACAGCGGCAGCCTTACATGGCGTCCGATCAAGTGTTGATAACGCGGATCGTCGGGGTGGACGGCAACGGCCACATCCCCCAGCATGGTTTCGGGGCGGGTAGTAGCGACAATTAAAGATTCTGTGTGTTCGGTATGAATGCCATCCGCCTGTTCCAGCGGATAACGAATATGCCACAAGGAACCATTCTCTTCTGTCGCTACCACTTCCAGATCGGAAACTGCTGTTTGTAGTACCGGATCCCAATTCACCAATCGCTTGCCGCGATAAATGAGTCCTTCGCGATAGAGGCGCACAAAAACTTCAGTGACTGCACGCGATAAAGCGGCATCCATGGTGAAACGTTCGCGTGTCCAGTCGCAGGAAGTGCCCAGGCGCCGCATTTGCCGGGTAATCGTGGAACCGGATTCTTCTTTCCATTGCCACACTTTTTCCAGAAATGCTTCCCGTCCCAGCTCGCGACGATCGAGCTTTTGCTGATCCAGTTGACGTTCAACCACAATCTGTGTGGCGATACCGGCATGGTCAGTACCTGGCTGCCATAGTGTGTTATCCCCTAACATACGGTGGTAGCGTGTCAACGCATCCATTAAGGTATGCTGGAACGCATGCCCCATATGCAAAGTGCCCGTGACATTCGGCGGCGGCAACATAATGCAGTAGGCGGATTGGTCTGTTTCAGCGAGTGGTTTGAAATAGCCAGCCGATTCCCAGATGGAATACCAACGATCTTCAATGCTTTTAGGGTCAAAACTTTTTTCGAGTTCCATGGGGTTTAAAGTTGTATTGAATGGTACAAATAAGACCGCCATTATAGCGGATGGCATTTCGGTGCGTATGGGAACTAACAAATGCTTCTTTCTATATATCGAGGAGAACTTTCTATAGCGAGAGATTGAAGACGGCGGAGTTGTGCAGGTGGGGTTATTTGATTTGATTTGCCAGGCGAGCTTCCAGCGCATTCGCCAGAGCTTTTCTATCCAAGACATCCATTTCGATGAGGGCGTCTGCCAGCGCGGCATCGAGTATTTGCCGGATGGGTGTTAAGCGCTTTGGTTGCGGTTGTATGACTGCTGGATGGAGGATGACAGCCTCGGTTAACACCGGTATTTTATTCGCAAAAACTGGCGCTGTATGATCGTCTGGTAACGTAGAAACGGGAGTGACTAACGAATTAGGGCTAGCGATTATATTACCTTGATTCTGATATTTATTCAGCAAGCTGCGGAATTTTGCCAATATCTCAGAATCGTCGGTATCTATTGAAGTTTTATCATCATTCATCGTAGAGTGACTCTAATTAATCAATCAAGATTGTAATCAATCAAGATTGAAGTGTTGTATTTCATAACCGGCATCTTTATAAAAACGGTAGCGCTCACGGGCCGCCAGTTTATCCTCATGAGAAATTCCCGCTATCTCGATGATCCTGTTGAACTGATTGAATACAGGCGGATATTGCTGGTGCAGATTAAGCAGCACGTCATAATGACTGTCCGGTGGGATCTGGTCACTTAAAATAACAGGCGTGACATTGACCAACTGAGGGTCATCTTGAATAGTACAATGCGGAATAAAGCTGGTAGGGGAAAAAGTCCAAAGTAACTCATCGAATCGTTCAAGTACTGCCGCATCAGGGGTATAAACCATTACTTTCATATTTTGTTTGACAGCCTTGGAACAAAGCCGGCAGGCTGTTTGCAATTTATCGTTGGATCCCGAATAGAAATAAATTTGAGTCATTCTATATTCAATCTGCTTAACGCTTCACTATCAATTCGCATAGCCGCCGCGTCATTATTGCTGATTAGTTCGACGCATACGTGGAATAATTATGCATTATCCATCACGGATTTAGGAATTAATCAGCAAGTTTGAGCGCTATGTTAATTGCTTATCTTAGCTTGTGTAATTAAGAATTGCGTCAATAGCGGAACAGGTCGTCCGGTTGAACCTTTTTCTTTGCCGGATTTCCATGCTGTACCGGCGATATCCAGATGAGCCCAGCGGTATTTCTTGGTAAAGCGGGATAAAAAGCAAGCGGCTGTAATGGTTCCTGCGGCTCGCCCCCCAATATTGGCAATATCCGCAAAATTGCTTTTCAATAAATCCTGATATTCATCCCACAAAGGTAACTGCCAGGCGCGGTCAACGGCTTGCTCGCCGGCAGCCAAAAGCTTCTGCGCCAATTTGTCATCGTTGCTGATCAATCCTGTCGTAAAATTCCCGAGCGCGATCACACACGCGCCGGTCAAAGTTGCGATATCAATCACTACTTTCGGATTGTAGCGTTCTGCATACGTTAAAGCGTCACACAAAATCAAGCGCCCTTCTGCGTCAGTATTGAGAATCTCGATTGTTTGGCCAGACATGCTGGTTACCACATCGCCCGGCTTTGTTGCTTTGCCACCAGGCATATTTTCGGTTGCTGGAATGATCCCAACTACATTAATGGGTAACTTCATTTCGGCAATTGCAAGCAGCGTTCCAAGAACACTGCCGGCACCGCTCATGTCGAATTTCATCTCATCCATTTCTGCAGCGGGTTTAAGTGAAATACCACCGGTATCAAAGGTAACCCCTTTTCCTACCAGAACAATCGGGTTTTCTTTTTTGCCTGATCCTTGATATTCCAGCACAATTAATTTTGCCGGTTGTTCACTGCCCTGTGCTACAGCGAGAAGAGCGCCCATACCCAGCTTTTCCATATCTTTTTCTTCAAGTACAGATGCTTTGAGTTTGTGGGTTTTGGCAAGATCTTTCGCTTGTTTAGCCAGATATGTAGGTGTGCAAATATTCGGTGCAAGATTGCCCAGATCTTTCGCCAGACTCATGCCATGTGCGATCGCCAGGCTTTGCTGCAAGGCTTCTTCGCAGACCGCTAGCTCAGTACGGCTATCAATGCACAATACTAGCTTGCGTAAACTACGCGGACTGTTTTCCGGCTTACTTTTAAGCTGATCAAACCGGTAGTTACTGCTGCTTGCGGTAATGACTATTTGCGAAACTTTCCATGGATTTGCTCTTTCCTTGATGGGGAAATCGGATAAAAACAGCGTTGCATCAGTAACGGCTGTTTTTTGCAGGGTATTCAAAGTAGTATTGACAGCAGATAAAAATGTTTTTCCCTTGAATTCCTGTTCCTTGCCTAATCCAATCAATAAAACCCTTTTAAACAGCGTACCTGGAACATTATGCAATAACAGCGCGGTGTTGGCTTTGCCATCCATATCGCCCAGAGTAAGTATGTTTTTAATATATCCTTGGGTGATTTTATCCAGAATCTTGGCTGAATCGGTTAATTTTCTTGATTCAAAAATACCTACTACCACACAAGCCCCACGTTGCTTCTCCGGGGTTCCTACTTTTATTGCAAAATCCACGTTAGACTCCTTTATCTAAAATTTTCTTTCAAGCAATTCATTTATGTTGTTACTTTTTGCACTCTTATGGCCGCATTGTTTCAAATAATCCAATCAATTAATACTGAAGATTAATAGCATAACATCTGCTTAATTGAAAGAATGAATACTTGTTAAGGGTATAAAGTATAAAACAGATAAATCTTACAAGTTACTGCAAATATATCTTATAAAAATAGTTGGGTATGTTATCTTTTTATATTATAAAATAAAAAGAATCATTCATTCTTTCAATAATATATAAATGTTATCTAATAATAAGGATAATAAGTGATTGATGATACATTGAAAAGACGGCTAAATTATTGCACAACGCTGCCAAGCTTACCTGCGGTTGCCGTCAAAATAATCGAAATGGCTAATGATCCTGATGCCGATATCAGGACAGTTTGTGAATATATTTCTTTGGATCCGGTTCTCGCAGCAAAATTACTTCGTACAGCCAACACCCCTTTGTATAAATCACGCCGGGTTGCAACGAATATCCGGCAAGCTGTCAGTATTCTTGGGACACATACCGTTCTCGTCATTGCGTTATCCTTTTCATTAGCCAGTTCACTCATGACGACGCCTTTGTCAAATAGTAGCCCTGCTTTTGACAGCAATATTTTCTGGCGCCGGTCGATTACATCAGCCCTCGCCAGTCGCGCGCTTGGGGAAAAGCTTGAGCTGAATTTTCTAGATGATTTATTTCTGGCCGGGTTGATACAGGAAATTGGTATTCTCGCCTATTGGGTTATCATGCCTGAGGAATATGGCAAAATCTTTGCATCGGCTCCTGATCATGATGAGCTGCTTGAAATGGAACGTGAAGCTTTTGGAGCCGGGCATGATGAATTGGGTTACGCGCTTCTCAAAAAATGGCATATTCCGGATTATATCGCTTTATCCTGTATTAACAGTCACTCCCAACCGGAGCCCCATAATTTAGGGCCAACGCTTCAATCTTGTTTGGCGGTATCCCGTTACTTAGCTGATTATTTTCTGTATCCGCACGAAGCTGGAAAAATGATCGCACTTAATAAAGCCACACAAGATTGGCTTGGACTTGATCCTTCTGCACTCATTGATGTCATCAAAATTATGGAAGTTGGGTTGAGTGCCGTAGAGGAGCTGTTTGAAATGACTATTCAACATCCATGCGAAGTAACGGGAATTCTAGCAGAAGCCAAAGAATTACTGATGATACACGACCTGTCTAGAATGAAGGATTTGGAAGATAAATCGCAGCGTGATGGATTAACTGGGGCTTACAACCGGACCTATTTCGATGAAACATTGCGGCGCGAATTTAACCTGGCCATGCAATACAATCTGCCTTTGACCATCGCTATTATTGATCTTGATCATTTTAAGACTGTCAATGATACGTATGGTCATGTTGCAGGGGATTCATTATTGGCAACTGTCGTAAAAACACTTTTCGATCAAATTCGTCAGGATGACACGCTGAGCCGTTATGGTGGTGAAGAATTTGCTTTGATTCTTCCAGGTACAACACTTGCAGCTTCAAGAACGCTAATTTCCCGTTTGAAAGATTCCATTGCAGCGATTGCGTATAAATTTGATGGAGGCATTACAATCCAAATCACTGCTTCCATCGGTGTTGCTTCTTATTATGAAAATGCAACACATTTCCAGGAGCCGAGAGATCTGATCAAAGCCGCTGACTACGCGCTTTATGCTGCCAAACACGCCGGCCGCAATCAGATTATGGAATGGAGTGCTAGTTAAGTTTGTCATAATCCGGCTGTCTTGCATTAAAGAAAATCATAAACCACATGAATCTGATCATTCAGGGACTGGAAGTTAATAATAGTGACTTGAGGGCTTTAGCGAAGCTATCTCAAGCAGATGGGATAGAGCGGATTACCGGCCAAGCTTTCCGGTTGACCAGTGCCACGCATTCCAAAGCTATTTCCGAATATTGCGCGCAAGCTGAATTGGATTTTGCTTTTGTAAACGCCGATCGGAAGCTCGTCGATTTTAAATTGATCGCGATGGATATGGATTCTACGTTGTTGGCGATTGAATCTATTGATGAAATTGCTGATATACAGAACATAAAATCCCAAGTTGCAGCCATTACGCTGCAGACCATGCAGGGCGAAATAAGCTTTGAAGAAAGCCTCACACGCCGCACTGCTTTATTGCGAGGTTTGCACCACGATGCATTGCAAAAAGTCTATGACGAACGAGTCAAACTTAATCCTGGTGCTGAAAAAATGTTGCAACAAGCCAAACTAGCCGGGTTAAGAACGATGGTTATTTCTGGCGGCTTCACATTTTTTACCGATCGGATTAAAGCTAGATTGGAATTTGATTTTGCGGCAGCCAATGTGCTGGGGATTGAAGACAATAGACTGACAGGAAAGGTGGTTGGAGAAATTATCGGCAGACAAGGGAAAGCACAAGTATTAAAAAAGATCCGTGATGAACTGGGTATTAAGCGTGAGCAGATTATCGCTATTGGGGATGGTGCCAATGATCTGGACATGATGACGGAAGCTGGGGTCAGCATTGCATATCATGCCAAACCCATCGTAAGGGATCATGCAACCTATGCGATTGATTATGTCGGGTTGGATGGTGTTATCAATTTTTTCAAATAAATTGAATCAACTTGCTTGTCTGTAATCCGAATTTAATAGTTCGGTTCATACATCAGCGATTTAACATAGCCAGCCAGATCCTCAGGCAAACTGGAATCCGTCAGTCCTTCTTGAACTGCTACTCGGCAAACAGCGACAGCAATTGCATGGGATACTTCGCGCACTCGTGTCAATGCCGGATAAACCGCGCCAGTGCCAATTTCCTGTTGTGTAACGGTGTTTGCCAATACCTCGGCGGCTGCTAAAAACATAGCTTGTGTGACAAGCCGGGCTGAGCTTGCGTATATACCCAGGCCGATACCTGGAAAAATATAAGCATTATTACCTTGAGCGGGTTTAAATAACTGATTGCCGTACTGCACGGCATCAAAAGGACTGCCGCTGGCGAAGATTACTCGCCCATCACTCCATTGATAAGCCTGTTCAGCAGTACACTCTGTATGTGAAGTTGGATTTGATAAAGCAATAATAACTGGGTGCTCATTCACTGTGGCCATTTTACGCACAATGGCCTCATTAAATGTTCCAGCAACACCAGTAGCACCGATCAATACATCGGGTTTGATTTCACCGATAGCATCAACAAAACTGCAAGCGGCATGTTCATGAGCAAATGGTTTGATGCGCGGTTTAATAGTTTCATTTGTCGCTGTCACCAATCCTTTTCTGTCGATAAACCATAGCCGTTTCTGCGCTTGCGATTTGCTCAATCCGGCTGCACAGAATGCATCGACCATCAATTCTGCAGTACCGCCTGCCGCAGAGCCTGTGCCCAGAAACATGATATTCAGATCGTCAAACTTCTTTCCAGTAATACGGCATGAAGTATAAATACCTGCCAGTGTCACTGCGGCAGTGCCTTGTATGTCATCATTAAAACAGCGAACTTGTGCACCATACCGGTCTAAAAATTCAAATGCGTGCGGTGTAAGGAAATCCTCAAACTGTATCAATGCATTCGGAAAACGAGATTGCACAGCTTTAACAAACTCATCAACTAGTGTCCGATAGGCATCATCGCTAATTCGCGGAAAGGGATAACCTAAATAAAGCGGGTCTTCACGTATTGCTATGTTATTTGTGCCAACGTCCAGCATAATGGGCATGCATTGGGCTGGATGAATCCCAGCGCAGGCTACATACAGAGCGACTTTACCGATGGGGATCCCCATACCACTGGCGCCTAAATCCCCCAAACCCAGAATGCGCTCCCCATCTGTAACAACGATTACGCGAATATCTTCTTCCGGCCAGTTTTTCAGAATTGTTGCAATTTCGCCCCGATCTTCAGGGGTAATATAAAATCCTTGCGGTTTCCTGAAAATATGTGCAAATTCTTTGCATGCTTCACCAACTGTTGGGGTATAAACCAGGGGCATGATCTCTTCAATATGGTCAATCATTGTTCGATAAAAAAGCCGCTGATTGCGCTCTAGCAGCGCATTGAGAAAAATATATTTTTCAATAGCTGTGCTTTTGCAACGCATGCTACCCAAAACGCGTTCTATTTGTTTGTTGATACTTGCAACATCATGAGGAAGGAGTCCACGCAAACCATAGCGTTCGCGTTCTTCGCGCGTAAATGCAGTTGATTTGGTGAATGCCGGATCAGTCAGCAGCGCTTTTCCATATAAAGTTTTCATGTTAATCGATACCTCCAGGATGACGGATGGGTCTTATAATTAACGGTACGAAACAAAATTGCTCAATTTAATTCTGAGTTGGACAATCCAGACAACCAAAGATAAACTTATTTGTCTCAATAGAAAACACTTTCAGTCGTATTTGTAATACATAGACTTTATTTTTTATCTACATTGAGCTGATCATTTAACTAGTAACGACTTTTCATCCAGAGGTAACTTGAAAAAATTATGAGTCAATCACCATTTCCAATACCCGATCCCAGCTTATACACTGAAGAAGAAATAGCACAACTGGTTCATACCTTTTATGCAAAAGCTAGAAAAGATCCTTCATTGGGTCCTATTTTTGAAGCGCATGTGATCGATTGGGATGCTCATTTTGTGCAAATGAGCAATTTCTGGTCTGCCCAGTTACGCGGCACCAGCCGATTCCGCGGCGCGCCGATGCCGAAACATATCGCACTTCCTGAGCTTAGCGCAGAGTTATTTGAACGTTGGCTTCAACTTTTCCGGCAAACAACCGAAGAACTAGGTAATCCGAGTTTACAGCAACATGCCAATGCAATTGCTTCATTTATTGCAGGTAGGTTGTGGCAGGGTTATCAAATGAGTAATTACCCGGATAAACAACCCGTAGCGCTTCATATCGCATAACCTTTTATTGTCCTTATCACGATTATATTGAAAAGCATCAAAAGCAAAATTATCGTTTTTTCAATGCTAGCCACGCTGATTCCTTCGCTGGGGCTGGGTATATTGTCATTTCAGCAGAATGAAACGATGATCAGTGAGAATGTAACACGCGAGTTGCGTGCCATGGCGAATTATGCCAGCCGGGAATTAGATTTATGGATTAAAGAGCAAATTCTTGTTGTTCGCGAACTTGCAACGTCTAAAATTCTTATTGAAGGACTATCTTCAGGATCTCAGTCTCAGAAAAATAAATTCATCAAACAGCAGAAAGCATTAGAACTCTATTTGAAGTCTGTGCATAAGCGATTGGAAACAGTGTTGGAATTAACGGTAGTTGATACCGAAGGTGAAATAATTGCCAGCAACGTGGATTCGCCTTTTTCGGTGAAACTTACTCAAAATTGGGCGCAAGATGCATCCATTCAAGGGGACGTTGTTGTACCGCCACAATGGAGTGCGAATTATGCGACGGCGATAGTGAGTATTTCGGTTCCTGTGTTATCAGTAGATGATTTTATCTTAGGCGCACTGATCGTAACGTTTGATTTACGCAATATTCAATCAAGTTTAAAAGATAAAATAAAATCACCGCCCGGTGATGTGCTTCTATTAGATGAAGATGGATTCGTCATGTTGGCTAGTGATGTTTCGATTATTAATATAGATACCCCAGTATCGCTTGAGCCTGCTGTATTAAAACGATTGCAGGATAATCCCGGGGAATATGAAGTATTTCATGGGCCACGACAGGAAAATGTAGTGGGTTTGGCTTATATGTCCGAGAAACCGCCCATAACAATAATCGCCAACAGAAGTCATAAATTGGTCTATGCTACTTGGGAGCAGCAGCGTGATCTATACATTGGTTTGATCAGTATGATCATCTTTGTCGTCACTACAATCGCTTTCCGAATGAGCCATGCTATCGTGGTTCCTTTACAAAAATTAATTGATGCGACGGAGAGAATTGTTAAGGGCGATCTTGCCGTCGTATTAACCAATACACGGCGTGATGAGCTTGGTCAATTGACGCGAATGTTTAACCAGATGACCGACAAGTTACGGCAGAATGAAGTTGAAATTACTGCAGCCAGTGATGCGATGCGACAAAAAAATCAGTTGTTGGAAATGTTGTCGGCAACTGATAGCCTGACAGGGCTATATAATCGTAGCAAGCTGAACTCGATCATCAGCGAGCAGTTGGCTCGATATGAACGGACAAGGCGCCCTTTCTCTGTACTCATGATAGATGTCGATTATTTCAAAACACTTAATGATAGTCTTGGACATGTTGTCGGTGATGAAGTAATAGCCGCGATAGCAAAAAATATTTCACAATGCATTCGCACTGTTGATTTTGCCGCGCGTTATGGTGGTGACGAGTTCATGATCATTTTAACTGAGGCGAATATCGATGAAGCGATGAAGACAGCAGAGCGAATCCGGGCGTATGTGGCCGATGTTTACTGCAGTACATTAGATAAAATACTCCAAGTGACGCTCAGTATTGGGGTCATTCAAAGTGAATCTCAGGATAAATCTATAACTTCTCTGCTTTCTAGGGTTGATAGTGCATTGTATGAAGCCAAACATGCTGGGCGTGACCAAGTGTATTGCATGCAGCCACAGTCTAATACTGTAATATAAGTACAGCTATGGGCTGTGGTTATTCTCTATTTCAAGCGCTGTGCTAAGAATCCAGCCTCGATTGCCTTCAATTTGAACTCGAATCCACGAACCAAGACTGGCATTTGCTGTTAGCGTCGTATCTTTTTTCAGGGTAGCTAGTATTGGCGCACGGGTATTGGGTTCTTTGCGCAAATTGACATTTGTCTTGGCGCGTAATTTTATTGGTGGATGAATTTCGAGTAGGGAATTATTTTCAATGGATGTTTTCTTGCCATCCGAGTTAGTTACCAAACCAATCAAATGTTTGGCTTGCGCAACATGATTCATAGCCTGGGCATATTGATCTTTTGCGTAAAATACTGATGCAGTTTCTACTTGATGTTGTGCCTGGATCTGCAATATTTGATCTGCTGCAGGAATTTTAACTGATTTTAGGTGTTCCAATGCTACTTCAATTTCTGCAATTGCCGAAGCTGTGCTTGGTTTTGTAGCTAATCTATGTAGTTTTACTTGTGTGCGAGTAGCTTCCTTATTGACTTCGCGTAGTGCTTGCGCTTGGCTTTGTTGGCGAATTTTCTGACTCTTAATCAGTTCATCTTTTTCAGCAATCACTTTCTCCAAGCGCGCGATCTCATTCTTCAAATTTTCATCCTGGGCCACTGCCACCGGTATCGGCTCAATAATTTGAATGGGTGTTGGTTCCTGCGAAGCGCATCCTGATAAATTTACTGCAAACAAGATAAAGATAAATTGATTCAATAACAAGCTAGAAATTTTTAATGGATAAAATAACATGGCTTGCAACAATGAATTTTTCATTCTGTTTCTCTCAAACCTTGGACAATTCAGCATACTATTTTTCGGGTAGTAATTCTCAGCATATTCATATCGGCGCATAAAATTGGAATGTTAGATTGGGTTGATTTCGATGAGAGCATAAATGAAAAGAAATTTTCATTGAATCTTTTATAATCCGATTAATTAAATTGCAAAACAGAGAAGATTGATAGAAACAAAATGCACTCAAAAACTATTTAACCTTCCAAGTAATTAAGCGACACGCAAATATTGAGGACTTGGAGTTATAATTAGATGATAAAACACTTTACCATCATCATAGTAATGATTTGTAGGGATTATTGTAATTTTTCTACTATGCTCGGCAGTTTTACACAAAGATATGTCAATATGATGTCTATTTAGAGAGTCTTTTATTTCAATGAAGTTCTTATTGATCCAGCCATTAAAAAGATTTGTTAGAATTCCCGTCTTCCGGTCTTCTCCGCTATGAAAAATAGAACTGTTTAATGACCGGATCTATAAACACATTATTTTTGTGAGGGTGCCATGTATCAGAGAATTTTAGTACCAATTGACGGCAGTGACATTTCTGAACGAGCATTGGATGAAGTCATTAAATTTGCACAATTACAGAATGTTCAAGTGGAAGTGATACATGTATTAGAAGATGTCGGGTATTTTGATAATGAAGATTATTTAAATTATGCGGAATTAATCCAATCCATGAGAAGTATTGGAGAAAAAATACTGGAGCGCGCGCAAAAAAAACTGCAGCAAGCTGGCGTGATAACCGAAATAAAATTGCTTGAAACGCAGGGGGAACGTATTGTCAACGTCATTGCTACTGAAGCTAAGAATAGCCTAGCAGATTTGATCGTTATCGGAACGCATGGCCGATCGGGTTTTAGTCGAATGTTAATGGGCAGTATTGCGGAAGGCGTGGTAAGAACAGCACATATTCCGATTCTTCTAATCCGCTGGAATTGATGTTTTTGATATCTTGAAGTACAGAGATCGCGCTATCAGCGAGATGAAAGCATTCGCGATTAAATAACTAACCTTTCCAATAACAGGTTAAAACATGGAAAATTATGAAGCGCTATTAGCAACTGTTGCATTAATGATGGGGGCTTCCTGGGCAAGTGGCATCAATCTGTATGCTGTGTTGTTGGTATTAGGCTGGGGTGGCTCAACAGGGCATATTGATTTGCCTGCCGAATTATCGGTATTGGAAGATCCCTTGGTGATTGCGGCTGCCGGTATTATGTATTTCATAGAATTTTTTATGGACAAAATACCAGGTATGGATTCCGTGTGGGATTCTATTCAAACCTTTGTTCGTATTCCTGCTGGTGCTATGTTGGCAGCGGGTGCAGTTGGCGACGTGACGCCAGCGCTCGAGATTGCAGCAGGTATTCTGGGAGGCGGTATGGCTGCAACGAGTCACGCGACCAAAACGGGTACGCGGTTGTTGATTAATACATCCCCCGAGCCATTTACGAATTGGTCGGCCTCCATAGGAGGGGATTTGTTAGTACTCTCAGGAATGTGGGCAGCTTTGAAGCATCCAGAGATTTTCCTTATATTGCTTGCTATTTTCTTAGGTTTCTCAATTTGGTTTTTGCCTAAGTTATGGTGTTTAATTAAAGCACTACTCTTCAAAATAGGAAAATTTCTCGGATTAATAGAAGCAGTACAGCCTGATGTACTCAGTGAATCAGGTTCTCGTACGCCCGAGGGGGAATTACAGCAACATGATCAAATAACAGCACTAGAACGCTTGAAACAATTAAGAGATAAAGACATGCTCACGGAACAGGAATTTGAGCAGCAGAAAAATAGGATTCTTAAAGAAAATATTTACTAATTTTGCCATTCAAAACATCTTTCAAAAGTACCGTAATTCATTCGATTCTGGTTACATTAATTAATTGCTAAGCTCATTTCTTTAGAATCGATGCAGCGCCGATGGGATATTTTTTGTACGGTTATCGATAATTTTGGTGACATTGGCATATGTTGGCGTTTGGCACGACAATTAACACAGGATCATCATCAAGTAGTACGGCTTTGGGTTGACGATCTGATTAGTTTCTCCTGTATAGCACCGGATGTTAATCCCGAGATTCAACAGCAGGTAGTACTGGGTGTTGATATCCGCCATTGGCAATGTGTTTTCGTCGAAGTTGAACCAGCTGAAGTTGTGATTGAAGCATTCGCTTGTGAATTGCCTGATGCTTATGTGGCGACGTTGTTACAGGCCAAGAAACAACCGGTTTGGATTAATCTGGAATATCTCAGTACTGAACTTTGGGTCGCTCAATATCATGGCTTGCCATCGCCACATCCACGCATTCCTTTAATCAAAACATTTTTTTTCCCCGGTTTTGTGCAAGGTACTGGTGGGTTAATACGTGAAAAGAATTTAATTGCACAAAGAAGTGCATTTAGCGCAACAGTAGAGCATGCGTTTTTGCAGCATAAAGGTTTGCTAGAGCGAAAATCGAGTGAAATACGCGTTTCACTGTTCTGCTACGATACAGCGCCGATTAATAAATTCATCCAGATACTATCTGAATCTTCAGAACCGATTTTGTTAATTGTGCCAGTGGGGAGTGTGACTGGAAGCATAGCATCTTTACTAAAAGAGCCATTATTACAAACCGAGAAATTGATCCAGCATGGGCAACTGACCATCCAAATGATTCCATTTATGGAACAGACTGATTATGACCGGCTACTTTGGAGTTGTGATTTTAATTTTGTGCGCGGTGAGGATTCCTTTGTTCGCGCGCAATGGGCAGATAGTCCGTTTGTTTGGAATATTTACCCTCAAACAGAGGGTACGCATTGGAAGAAACTGGATGCGTTTCTTAATCTCTATACCGCAGATATGCCGGAAGAAATGGCTGATGCAGTGCGTAAGTTGTGGGATTGCTGGAATGGCAGGAATGAAATAAATGGCTCTGTGTGGTTGAACTACTTTTCTTTCCGTGAAGCTCTAATTGAACATAATAAAGACTGGGTTAAACAATTATTGAGACAAGATGATTTAGCATCCAGTCTGGCGCAATTTGCTGAAAATCGGCTATAATTTGCTGTTTATGAATTTGATGTTTGTTGATATAAAACAACATCAACCTTGCTTATAACTTAAATTTTGGAATTGAAATATGAAAACCGCAATGGAACTACGCTCAGGTAATGTCGTAATGGTTGGTAATGATCCCATGGTCGTGCAACGGGCAGAATTTACCAAATCTGGCCGTAATGCATCTGTGGTTAAGATGAAGCTGAAAAGTTTGTTTTCCAACACCACGTTGGAAGCTGTTTACAAAGCCGATGAAAAATTCGATTTGGTTGTTCTAGACCGCAAAGAGTGCACCTACAGTTATTTTGCTGACCCATTATATGTTTTTATGGATGCTGACTATAATCAGGTTGAGGTGGAAGCTGACAATATGCCGGATGTTTTGAATTATCTGATTGATGGTATGGAAGATATTTGCCAGGTGACTTTTTATGAAGGCAAAGCCATTTCCGTTGAATTACCCAATACGATTGTGCGCGAAGTTGAATACACCGAACCGGCAGTTAGAGGGGATACATCAGGTAAAATCATGAAGTCAGCACGTCTTGTAGGGACTGGATTTGAAATTTCTGTCGCAGCTTTTGTAGAAATTGGCGACAAAATTGAAATCGCTCCGCACAACAATGAATTCAGAAAGCGTGTTTGACGGGTCTTATCTGATTAATCTCTTCAGATCTAATCCCCGCTGCGGCGAAGTGATTAGTTTTCTTAAATTATTCTGCTGCAACTCCCATTTAGAAGGGACATTGGATTCAAATAATTTTCCCTTGTTACGTTGAGACAAACAGAATTTAATGTGGCGACTGCCAGAGGACATGTTTTGATTAGGACAGGTTTTAAGGAAAATTCCCACTACAATCTCTCAGAGGACTGACATCAAGATGCTTCCAAGATTACCAAAACGGAGTGCCAGAGGTCTTAGGTTTTTTTTAGATTCAATAATGCCTCAAGCTGATCAATAGGCATTGGCCTGCCAAACAAGTATCCTTGAAAATTTCTACAGCCTGCGGCGAAGAGAATAAGTCGCTGTTCTTCCGTCTCCACACCTTCGGCGATGAGGCTTAGGCTCAAACTTTGTGCCATGGCGATGATGGTGCGCACAATCGCTTGATCATTGATGTCGGTGGCTATATCACGTACGAACGATTGATCTATTTTTAACTGATGCAGCGGTAATTTTTGGCTATGTCATCGTTAGTTAGTGGTGGTAATGTAACCCAATGAATTGGAATAAAATTATCAATTAATAGTTTTTGGTTAGCGACTTGTTTATAAATGAT
>NZ_JAYUWI010000035.1:0-6566 GCF_043753625.1 Nitrosomonas sp. | reverse complement strand
CCGTAAAATTCTTTCGCTTTATTCCCGTCATTTCCTGCTCCTTCTTAGCAGGATACCATCTTAATTTACTGTCCTGAAAGGAGGGTCCACTATAGATTTACCTTGCTTGCTTCCTCCATGATCATCTGAGTCACTACCTGCAAATACAGGCGTTATTGACATAATCATCGCAATTAACGCTAGCTGCAGTTTGCTCATACTTGTAATAAGCATTTTTTCTCCTTTTTTATGTATAAAAACACTAAAATGAAACTTAAGGATCTCAAGATAAATTCCCATCCCACAAAAGCAAATATCACGCCAGCAAGTGAAAAAGATGAGAAGAATAAACTTACCTGGAGCACTCTGAGTTGCATCATCTGTCGATTGGAATTCAGAAAATTAGGTGTTGAATGAAGTACCTAATCGACTGAGTCGGATACATTATTTTCTGTATTGCACTAGATAAGAGTACGATGCAAAAAACTGATCAACTATTTTGCTCGACCTTCCAACAACGGGCATCACACCTATAAGCTTGAATATCTTTTGCAACATACTGAAGAAATTCAGATGCCGATAGCACCATCGTTACAGGTATCGTTAGGGGTAAGGTACCGAATCACGAATCCAGTACCGGCAACAAGATCAAAAAGCATACTCAATCCATCGGCAGATTCTCAATCGCGGCCTGTCTTCTTGCTTTTTTAAGTGAAGCAATATCAATCTATTTTATCTATCTGGAACCTAATGCGCATCACGTTAGTTCCTAAACACAAGAGAATTCTTTCACTAAAATTGGATCTCGTTGTGGTTATTTTTGAGTCTTCACACTATTGTCATGAGCGTGACATTATCGATTGTTAATATGTTCATCAACATAAGCTGAAGAGAGTATTTATTCGGTTTATGTTGATTACAGCCGATGCACTTATGGCCATTATTTAGAATGTCATAGTGTGTTTTTCATAGTTTTTATAAAATAAATTGGAGATTACAAAATGAAAAAAACCTCATCAGCTCTTCTTATTCTTGCCGTATTGTTCTTTACCAGTTTCAACGCAATGGCAGCATGCGCACCACAAGTTGTAACTAAATTAGCTGCAGCACCTTACGATACCTTGAACGCTGTACTTACCGCTGCCAAGGTAACCAGTTTCAAAAACAAACTTAATGCAGTCATAAATCAAGCTACCTACGCTGTATTGCTGACTGAAGCCAATGCAACGGCTGCTATGCTTGCAACTGGCCGCATCGTTGTAACGCTTCCAGATGGAACCGTAGTTGTTGATACTTCCAAAGGCGCAACAAACACCTTTGATAATTTTAAGGCCAAAGCAATCAACGAGAACCACAACTCGCGTATTTCTATTCTAGATGCTCAATTGTATGATTGCGGTGTCGGCGTGGAAACCAAAACAAGCACAACAGATGGCACTAAAGAAAATTATGTAGCTAAACGCCTCGGCGCATATCTGGATAGTGCTGGCGCCGTCAGGCTTTCACAAAAAATATAAGGCAATTCTGTAATGCCTTTATTCTTCAGCTAGAAATAGTGGGCTGCCATCGGTGGTAGCCCACTAAACTTTTCTGTGCCGTTAGTGCGCTGTTAGAGGGCCATGAACTGAATCATGAATCCAATACCGGCGACGCACACACCACCAAGCCATCAAACAAAGATTCTATTTAGTCCGTAGGCCATATTCTCAATTCTCGACTTGTCCTTAGCTTCTGTAAGTAGCCAGCAGATAATCCGAACAAGAGCACAAAATTTCTAAGCAATCATCAGATCCCATTGACACATCGCGTTGAATCAATCTGATCCATGGGTCGTAAGTAGTGTTCTCGCCGTTCAATGAACAGACTATTTCCCGGTATGCGCTTGGCTTGGTGTTTGGCAGTTGTTGCGATGGTCGAAATCTCATGGTGCGAACTAAATATACCCGGGGCTACCAAAACTGCGCCGATAGAAAGTGTAACCAGCGAATGAAATACGCGCTGCCCCTTGCGATCTATCGAGAAATATCCGCCATGATCGCAATGCTCCGGTTTAAAAAAACGTATAATTTCGCGCGTGAAATTGGCTAAAGCATGGCGACAGCGAATTTCCCAGTCAAGACTTTGAAACAAAATGATGAAATCATCTCCACCAATATGCCCGATAAAATCCCGCTCCAAGTCGCACGCTTGTGACAGCATATTTCCCGTAACCTGAATTATCTCATCCCCTCTGCGATAACCATAAATATCATTGAATGGTTTGAATGCATCCAGATCACAATAGCAAACGCAGAACCCGACTTGGCTTTCCAGCAAACGATCAATATGTTCGTCAATGGGCACATTCCCCGGCAACAAGGTAAGCGGATTGGCATAGCGCGCTGCTGTTATCTGTAACTGGGTAATCTCCCGCATTAAATCATGACCGGTACCGACACCGAGGTATTGACCCCGGTCAGTGATAATGAAACCATTCGACAAATGACGCTGCCCGGCGGCAACAACCGCATTACTCAATTCTTGTAAACTGATGTTTTTATCCACCACTAACGGTGCCGAGTCCATAAATAAGGTGCAGGATTTCTTGCCATACAGTTCGCGCCAATACGGTCGCGCGTAAGCATCGATTAACCGGTTGCGGGTAATGATTCCAATTGGGATACCCTGTTCGACCACAGGCAGAGACTCCAGAGCGAGTTGCTCAATAAAACGGCTATACACTTCATCGTTATCCATTTCGGGTGTAACAGGCGGCACCGAAATCAACAACTTCATGGTAGATAAGGTTTTCTGGATTACGATATTCTTCCGGGGAAAAACTAGAATTCCATTTTGATGCACGCTGTTGGCTGCATCCGTCGATATGATGGTCGCTGGGATCGCATTGGGGCGGGCAATGTAATAGCCTTGCCCGAGTAAGATACCCAAATCCTTAACAATCATAAACTCAGCATGGGTTTCGATACCTTCCGCAATAATCTGAGTACTCGAATTTTCCGCGATTTGCTGGATAGATCGCACGAACTGTAGCTTAATCGGGTCTTGATTGATGTTCTGGATGAAGTGCTGATCGATTTTGACATATTCGGGTCTGAGTTCGAACCACAGGCGCAGGCTGGAAAATCCTTCACCCAGATCATCGATGGCAATCTCCAATCCCATCGAACGATAATGCCGCACTGCTTCGAGCAGCAGAGAATAATCATAAGTTGGCTGATTCTCGGTTAATTCGATGACAACACGATGCGGCTCTAATCCTAGTGAATGCATGTAGCTTAGCGTTTCTCCATTCTTAAAATTTTCATCAAGCAAGCATTCAGGACTCACGTTCAAGAAAAGCTTCCCCATCAGTTTTTGCTGAACAAAAGCTTCTAGTGTAACTTGGCAGCACAATCGCTCCACTTCTAATAGCAATCCAAATTGCCCAGCCGCTCTGAACAAACTAAGCGGTGAATGTAACGGACTGTTGGATGGTCCGCGAATTAATCCTTCATAGGCGTAAATCTCACCCGTAGCCATGGAAATGATGGGTTGGAAGTTCGGAGTTAGCTGACGTTGCTCGATAATCTGGATAAGCCGCAAGAATATCTCGTTACGGCTGGATTCATGGGTTGCAGAAAAATCGATTGCCCTATCGGGTAAAATTCTTTTTACATTTACATCCATACAATAACCCTACAAACAATTTGTCATGATCAACTTTAACAAATCCATATGAAATAATTATTACAAAACATGTTATGCAATCAATGAACAGCAATAGATTGATGAGAAATTGGATATTAATGATAATTCACTGATAAAAGTAATAATTGGTATATACTGTATAAATAGTTTATATTGTTCTATGTAATTTAAGCTACTCGATTTCCAATTCACTACTTTAAAGGGATTAATCATGACAAAAAAAACCACACCAAATGAAAAAACAAAACCTTCATCAACTACTGAAAGTTCTGTCGCAAAAGCGCCTGCGGCCGCGGTGAAAAAAACGGCTACCCCTAGCAATACTGCAAGCAAAGAAGCTAAGACAGAGCTTCCCGCAACCAAGGATGAAGCAAAGAAACAATCAAAGAAAGATAAACCAAAGAAAATTAAAATGATCCGCGATAGCTTTACCCTACCGGAAAGTGATTACGCTAAGCTGGCTGAACTGAAAAAGAAATGCCTGGAAGCAGGAGTGCATGTTAAAAAAAGTGAACTGATGCGCGCAGGATTATTACGCTTATCTAAACTCAATCGATCAGCATTACTCCAAGCGGTAGCCCAGGTGGAGATAATCAAAACAGGGCGGCCTGCAAAAGAATAATTTGTAATAGTCGCGCCCCGATCTGACAGTCACTTCATCCAATCGGATCGCGACTACCCCAATTCGTAGAGAACCTGATGTGGGAACAAAGCAAAGTCGTATTCGTGACACTGAACATACCCGGATCGAACAACAATACTTTGCTTTGGACTGGCAGCTTCGATAATCCGACCGCCCAGAATCAAAAAGTCACCGAGCGTACAAGCGCTGATATCCGTTGGTTGGAATCTGCATTCAATATGGCGAAAGAAACGCATGCCCGTGCTGTGGTCATAAGCATTCAAGCTGATATGTAGGATCCCGAAGCAGTAACAGCAGGTGAACTTATCGACTACACACCCATCGTACAGAAATTGGCCGACCTGGTGGAGGACTTCGGCAGGCCGGTGTTGTTACTAAACGGCGACTCTCATGTTTATGGCAGTGACCAGCCCCTGGCTGATCCAAATAGCGTCACTGGTGTATCCATCACACCCAAACCGTGCCAAATCTAACTCGCATTACCGTACAGGGATCAACTACAGCACCTTCCGAATGGTTGCGCCTGACCATTGATCCAAGCCAAGCACCAGCCGGTCAACTGGACGAATGTGGCGTACAGCATTGATCCTTTGAATAGCTGCCAATAAACCTGAACAGGCGAGCTTTCAGTAGAAAGCTCGCTCCATCGTAGGATCTAATAATTATCAAGATACTCGCTGGCTTTATAGCAACTTGCACATCCTCCCAGGTGGAAGGCTGAATTGCCAAAAAATTACCAGATAGTTTCTGTCGGTTCCGGTGTTCCAACCAAAAAGAAACAGTTTGCTTGAGCCATGGAAACCAGTGGTAGCCAGTTGTTTAATGAAGAGCTTGGCCAAGAGGCTTTCAAATCTTCTCACAAGATCAATTCATCCCAAATTCACTTAAACTTCCTCGAATAATCATATGCCTGATATGTTTGCTCCATAACATACAGCATGGATACCGATGCTATATCCAATGCAAGAGGGTTTATGAATATACGAATAACTCACAGGAGGTATGTATGAGTAAAATAATATTGATTGGTACAACCATGATTGGATCAGCTGCAATTGCTTTTTCACTATTCACAGCAAGTTGGGCTGGCAATGTTGATGAATCCGGAAGAAATTACCATCAAGGTAAGAATCACAGCATTCAGTTAGGTCCACGCCCATTCTTTTTAATCAATGATATGGACGATGGTCCACTTAAGAAAAAATTGGAAAATTGTGAAACAGGCCCATTCAAACGAACTGATTTTTCTATTGGACATCGCGGAGCGGCACTACAATTTCCAGAACATACTCAAGAATCCTATCAAGCAGCAGCGAAAATGGGCGCGGGCATTATGGAATGTGATGTCACCTTTACCCAGGATAAAGAATTAGTATGCCGCCATTCTCAATGTGATCTGCATACCACAACCAATATTCTTGAAACTGCCTTAGCTGAACGTTGTTCCGTACCATTTCAACCTGCAGTTTTTGATAACAACGGCAATCTGGTCAGTGCCGCCACCGCGCAGTGTTGTACCAGCGACATCACATTAGCTGAATTTAAATCTTTGAAAGGCAAAATGGATGGTTTTGATCCATTAGCAACTACGGTGAGTGACTTTATGGCAGGGACGCCAAATTGGCGAACCGATCTTTATGCCAGTCGCGGAACCTTGTTAACTCATAAGGAAAGCATTGCGCTATTCCGGAAACTGGGAGTAAAAATGACTCCGGAGCTTAAGTCTCCCAGTGTGCCTATGCCATTCAATGGATTTTCGCAAAGAGATTATGCGCAGAAAATGATTAATGAGTATAAAGAGGCTGGTATTCCAGCTTCTAAAGTGTGGGCACAGTCATTTGATATCAATGATATTTTATACTGGATACAGAGCGAGCCTGAATTTGGGAAACAGGCTGTTTATCTGGATGGCCGTTATGAAGATCCTGCCTTCGACCACCGTAACCCTGCAACCTGGTCACCTTCTATGGAGCAACTAGCGTCTGATTGGTGTAAAGATTATTGCACCGCCGATGTGGATGTTACTGGAACTTGAAGAAGGTGAAATTGTTCCTTCACTGTATGCAAACCGGGCTAAAAAAGCAGGACTGGATATTATCGCTTGGACATTTGAACGATCTGGTCCGCTGGCAACAGGGGGTGGTTTCTACTATCAAACACTTACTTGATTAGAAAGATTCTTCAGCTTGCCGAAGCCAACGTGTTGGGCGAGGCCCGATAGTGGCTGCAGCGACGAACAGACGCAGAGGGAGCGCTT
>NZ_JAYUWI010000034.1:0-20379 GCF_043753625.1 Nitrosomonas sp. | reverse complement strand
CTCAGGGAGTGACCGCTTCAATTTCGACCAGAAAACGATCTCGTCGCGTCTGTTTCTTCTTTGACGAATATTCCAATTCAGAAAAGCTTGATTGCATTCATTTATCCAATATTATCAATAGGATGTGTTTTAACAAACTTCAGAAACTCATATCGATATGTTTGAATAAATCAGTGCTTCCTTAGCTCTTGACTAAAGATTACAGAAGGTGAGCTCAAATTTAACATCCCCTTCGTAAACTTTATTCCTTTGGCCTAATTGCGTGGGGATAAAGCGAATATTCAGAGCATATTTATTAGCACTGACTTCAGGCACACAAGGCAGTTGGTCACTTAAGTTCAATCTCAGCATATGTGCCGAATATTCCGAGCCTGTTTGCTGGAAAATACCTTGATTTGCGACAACTTGAAAAGTTTTGCCACTCTTTCTCAATAGGTGAAGCACAATCCCAAATGCATTGCGTATGGGCTGAAATGGTGTTAACCATTCGTCAAAATCTCTATGCCGGTTAATCGGATCTAAATTCAACCAGTAATGATAAGATGGCAAATCAAACATACAACAACCACCCGGTATCCCAATTCGCTGCTTGATTGTCATTAGCCATTCGTTCTCTCGCAAATGCTCTCCAACCTTTCCGGGAAAATCCAGCATTTCCCGGAAAGTGGTTTTAATATCATTGAGTACATTATCAAGTGCCACCTCAGAAACATCCGGATTCTTGCGTAACATCTCAAGTATCTGCTTTTGTCGTTCAAGCTCTTGTAATAAATCTGATTTAATATCTGCACGACTGGTAATTTCAAGGACCTCAAATAGTGCGATGAGCGAAGCATGATGCTCAGTGGCGGTAACTTTAGTTGAAAAGAAAACAATTTTGTTAAATAAATCTTCAAGTCGCAGAAGGGTACGGATACGTTCATTAAGCGGGTGTTCGTAACAAATCACAATAGCTATGCATCCACAAGAAAGATTAGAGATATTAAAATCTTGCCTTAGATAAGATTATTTCACAAAAAAATTAAATTTCACAAATAATTTCTTAACCGTTAAATCCCAGTATCCAGTTCATTTTCTGAAAGAATAAGATATTTATGATGTAGTTGAATTACTTGCGCTTTCAGGTAATCAATATCCTGATCGTTGATGATAACATCATCAGCTTTTTGTAAACGCTCTTTTCGCGAGATCTGTGCTGCCATAATCGCTCTTACCTGCTGTTCAGACAAGTTGCTACGCGTCATAGTACGTAAAATTTGCTGTTGCTCCTCGCAATCAATGACCAGAATTCGTTGAATAATATTGTCGTAATCATTCGTTTCAAATAATAAGGGAACAACGATTATGATGTAGGAAGACTGAGTTTGTGCAACTTGCTGAACAGTTTCTTTTAGAATGAGCGGATGCAAAATATTTTCGAGCTTGAGTCGTGAGTCGCTATCCGAGTAAATTAGGTTACGCGTCTTTTCCCTATCCAAAGCACCATCCACCGTAATCAAAGTATCCTGGAATGTATTTCGAATCGGATTGATAGCTAAACCATGCAGCTGAGTTAATTTTCGAGCAATTACGTCGGTATCAATAACGTCAATACCTAAATCTGAGAAGAATTGACTGGCGCTCGATTTTCCACAACCAATCCCTCCAGTCAGTCCAACAACAAAGGTCATAAATCAGAATAAACTATAATAAGCATGATTCAGCTTTTCTCCCCAGAATAGAGCAATAAGTGCCCCACCAACCAGATAAGGACCGAATGGAATAGGAATGTTCTTATTGAGTCTAGCAGCCAACATTAATCCAATACCAACAGTTGCACCCACCAGTGATGAAAAAAGTATGACCAGCGGAAGCATGCTCCATCCTAACCATGCCCCAATAGCAGACAGCAATTTAAAATCGCCATAGCCCATACCTTCTTTACCCGTGAGAAGTTTAAAGCACCAATAAATTGACCACAAGGAAAGATAGCCTGCTACAGCGCCAATAATCGCAGATTGAATATCAGTAAAACCACTGTTCGTATTAACCAGTAAGCCCATCCATAGTAGTGGCAATGTTATATCATCCGGCAGTAGTTGCGTATTCAGATCAATGACAGCAAGGGCAATGAGTGCCCACACAAAAATTAATACTGCAATGGTTGTCAAATCGTAACCATAATACCAGGCAACAAAACCGCTCATAAGCGCCGTTACTGCTTCTACAATAGGATAACGCAGTGAAATATGTGCATGGCACTGAGAACAACGCCCTAGTAGAACAAGATAACTAACAATTGGAATATTTTCCCATACGGTTATTTTATGTCCGCAATGGATACATATCGACCGAGGGGTAATCAGGTTAAATGTAGGTAATGCTTTGTCCGCCTCGCCTCGCAGCTCTGCACACTGCTGCAGCCAGTTTCTTTTCATCATTTCAGGCAGGCGGTATATCACGACGTTTAGAAAGCTGCCGATCATTAACCCGATTATTGCGACAAATGAAATAAAAAAAGCTGGCGTATCTTGCAGCATGGATAGAAATGGCATGGTTATTATGTAATAGAATTGGATTCTGGAAGTCGCGTTTAATTAACAACCATACCCATTTTAAAGATAGGTAAATACATCGCAATAACCATACCGCCAATTAGTGTTCCCAGTACAACCATTATGATGGGTTCCATCAAACTTGAAAGTGCAGCAACAGCATCATCAACTTCTGCTTCGTAGAAGTCAGCAATTTTACTTAGCATAGAATCAAGCGAACCGGCCTCTTCACCAATGGCGACCATTTGAATCACCATGTTCGGAAATACATTGGTGCCAGCCATAGAAGACGTCAAACTATTGCCTGTACTGACTTCAATTTGTATGTTCTTGGTGGCTTCGAAATAAATATAATTCCCTGCTGCACCGGCGACAGAATCCAATGACTCCACCAGAGGTACACCTGCGGCAAACATAGTTGAAAGTGTGCGTGACCAGCGTGCAATCGTGGCTTTACGAATTACTTCTCCGAAGATAGGTAACTTAAGTGCAAAACGATCCATAACGTTTTGCATTGAGATTGAGCGCTTCCAAGTATATAAAAAAGCATAAATTCCACCGCCCAGAATGCCTAGAATGGCCCACCAATATGCAACGAAGAAATTTGAAATGGTCATTACAAGAAGCGTTGGAGCGGGCAATTCAGCACCGAATCCTTCAAATAGATCTTTAAAAGCCGGAATTACAAAAATCATGATTACCGCTGTAATGACAAAAGCAACCACGATAATCGAAATAGGGTAAAAAAGTGCAGATTTAATTTTCCCCTTGATGGCTTGAATTTTTTCTTTGTAGGTTGCCAAACGATCTAGAATATGATCTAGAATACCGGCAGCTTCTCCTGCCCCCACAAGATTACAATATAGTGCATCGAAGTGAAGCGGGTATTTGCGAAAGGCATCTGTCAAATTACTACCAGTTTCTACGTCGGCTTTAATATCCAAAAGTAATTTACTCAAGGCTCGGTTGCTGTGACCTCTGCCCACAATATCGAAGGCTTGTAACAGCGGCACACCAGATTTCATCATAGTAGCTAGCTGACGTGTAAATAACGTTATATCTTTGTCAGTAATTTTGCCACCGGATTGAGTTTTCTTTATTTTTGTGACTTTGATACCCTGGCGGCGTAATGTGGAAGTAACAATAACTGTTCCGGCAGCGCGCATTTCACCTTTTATCTGTTTACCAGCCCTGTCCTTACCTTCCCAAGAGTAATTAATTTCTTTTAGTTTATTTTCTGTATGTGCTGTCACAGCTGCCATAATTAGATCCTCAAAAACTTAGAGTATTCATAAAAATATGTACTAGAAAAACATTGCAAAGACTCAAATTCTACTACCGTCATTGATAACAAAGCTCAAAAGATTAAAAAGATTATTTTGAGCTTGTGCTGAGCTAACGGCATAGTTCGTATATTACTTAGCGCTAATTTTCATAGCATTGCGGTCTATCTTAGATTTTATTGTCTCTCTGTATGAACAGCTTTAATGCCATCATAAACAGTTGGATACAACAAGTTGACATGCAATTCTTTTTTTATTCTTAGATTATTAAGCCGCCTGGATTCTTTCATGAAAGATAGCATCGTAGGTGATATCTGTTCTTGGGCTTGATTGCGGGTGATACGAGGGGGACGCGGCAAATCAAAATGATCGGCAACCAAATCAAAATATTCTCCCATTTTCAGATGCGAGTCATCGCAGGTATGATAGATTCTATTCGGTTTTGCATGTTGCAAGGCAGCATAAATTATTCGAGCGAGATCATTCGCATGAATATGGTTGGTATAACTATCTTCAATATCCAATAATGCTGGATGACCTTCTCGCAAACGTGTTAGTGGCAATCTGTTTGCTGCATAAATACCCGGTACGCGTAAAATGGAAACCGGGATATGATTACGCTTTCCCCAAGTACGTATCTGTCTTTCAGCATCGATGCGTCGTATTGCTCGGTCATTTTCCGGATGAACTGGGTATGTCTCGTCTATTAGTGTCCCATGGCAATCTCCATAAACCCCGCTGGTACTGATATAGATGAATCGTTGTGGTAAAATCGCTACTTGCCTTTTTGTTCGTCTGGTTAATGCAGACAGTAGATGCGCGGTTCTGCGATCGTACAATCCTTGATTGGGTGGAGGGGCCAAGTGTAGAACTAATTGTGCGATCCCTGCGAGTTTCTCAAGACTTTTCGGAAGATCAAGATTTCCGTAAATTGGGATAATGTCATGTAACCGTAAATGGCTAGCGCTGTCTAAATTACGATATAAACCGAGAATTCGGTAATGTGTTTGTAAAAGTGGTGCTGTCCGTAAGGCAATGTCACCACAACCAACAATTAACAGTGTTTTTTTCATATTAGCTATTTGTTTCTGATTATTATATTTTTTATTTGTCTGCCACTTAATGCCGTATCGAATCCTTATTAAACCCAGCGAGCATGCTCTAAAAGTAGAATCTGGAGAAACTATTCTTGAAGCAGCCCTCCGTGAAGGCTTCTCGCTGCCGTATGGCTGTCGTAATGGTTCCTGTGGGATTTGTAAAGGAAAAATCATACAAGGAACAGTAGACTATGGTCATTATAGTGAAGAAATCTTGACTGAAGAAGAGAGGCGAGCGGGTAACGCATTATTTTGTTGCACCTCTCCACTTACCGATCTGGTTATTGAATGTCATGAAATCGGTGCCACTAAGGATATTGAAATTAAAACATTACCGTGTCGTGTGCATAATCTTGAGCTTGTCGCTCCTGATGTGATGATTATTTCTCTAAAACTTCCCACTAATCAGCGACTGCAGTTTTTAGCAGGGCAATATATCGATATCCTGCTCAAAGATGGAAAGCGGCGGAGTTTTTCTTTGGCAAATGCACCTCATGATGATGAGTTTTTGCAATTACATGCACGTAACTATCCTGGAGGCGCATTTACTGAACATGTTTTTACGCACATGAAAGCCAAAGATATGCTTCGCTTCACAGGGCCTCTAGGATCATTCTTTTTACGCGATACACCTGAGAATACTTCCATTATCTTTCTGGCGAGCGGCACAGGATTTGCGCCAATCAAAAGTATTCTTGAACATATTTTTCATCAAGAGAACAGTCGAAACAATAAAATAAAAATCACACTCTACTGGGGTGCTCGTAAAAGAGCTGATTTGTATTTGGCGGATTTAGCAGAAAAGTGGCAACAACAGCACAAAAATTTCACTTTTATTCCTGTGCTGTCTGAACCCTTACTAACCGACAATTGGGAAGGGAGAATCGGTTTGGTACATGAAGCGGTCATGTATGACTTTCGCAGTTTGGAGAAACATCAGGTATATGCCTGTGGCGTTCCAGCTATGGTAAAAGCTGCTTACCATGACTTTACCAATCTTCGCGATTTACCAAAGGATGCTTTTTTCTCCGATGTATTTACACCTTCAACCAGCAATTCACAAGTCGTACAAGAATCTTAGTCGCCTTAATTGAGTTGTTTGAGTGTTAATTCAAGCCCCTTATTATAATGATTCATAGCTAATTCATGTTTGCCTAATTTCTCATTCAGTTGCGCTAAAGCAAAATGCGCTTTATGCCCAGGCTCAACAGATAAGCTGGCTTCTAAATAATTTTGAGCTTTACCCCAAAGCTCACAGTGCGTACAAAGTTTACCGAGCGTCAATAACAATTGTGCGTTATTAGGCTGTGACTTCAGCCAAACTTCAGCACACTCAATCTGCCTGTGAACATAATAATCCAGACATTCTGCATAGAGTTCAATTAACTCGTTATCCCATGTAATGGGGACATTCTGTTCAATGATCCGATTTGCAATCGTGCAGCTTCCTTGTGATATATAGGCACGCGCGGCAGCAACAGAAAGCTTGCTATCCATTTTCTCCATGGGAGATATGTGCTGCCAGTACTGATTTAGTGACGACAGGTCCGAAGCTTTACTTCTAATATTTTCTATTTGCGCGTCGTGTTTTAATTCTTTTATCAGCGTTTTATTGGCTGATTGACGTTTCACCAGTACTTCAGTTAACTCAATGACTGCATCCCAATTTCCGGCTTGTTTTTGCGCTTCCAGCTCCAATTGTAAAACGACAGTCGATTGTAAACCGCCATCCGAGTACAGTGACCGTAATGTTTTGAGCGCTTCTTCGTAATGACCATCATTCAGCAGAAATTCAGTTTTAGTGGCAAGGCATAACGATTTTTCATCGGGTGCTTTATGAAGTGCGGTGTTCAGATAACCATCTCGCGCTGAAATGTCATCAAGCTTATTTGCTGAGCGAGCTGCAATGACAGCGCAAATTGCTTGAACCGTTGCTGAATCAGCTAACTTCAATGCGATGGCTGTATTTCTTTGTGCTTTAACAAAATCGCCCTCAAAGTAAGCTTTCAATCCAGAAAGTAACATCTCGTCTGTTTTTTTATGGCGATGTCGTCGACTGAACCCTAATACTCCCAGAATAATCCGAACCAGAATATAGAAAACAAAAAATGCTGCAATTACCCCAATTATAAAGTGATCAAGTGATAGCTCTATTTGATAGGGCGGCATCTCCAACAGGGCACGCCCCGTCACGTTTTTTGCAGCAAGTGTAACAGCTACAGCAGCAGCAAATAGTGCCAATAGCCAGAGTATCAGTTTCATATTTTCTCCTTATTGCAGTAGAGCGATCATTGTTAATGTGAAACACAAATTACATAAACACCAGCCATGATAAGTACAAGTGATGTTATAAACGCTTTAGCCTCATTCCGAGTGCTTTTTCTTATAAATTGTAATGTTTCCCGGCTACCTGAAAGTATGCTTGTAGGCTTTCCAGCAAACCCTCATCTCCAGCAGATGTCGCTTTTACGATTTTTCCCAGCCCCAATTCTTTCGCTGTCCGGGCAATACGCTCATGAACTGTAAAAACCGGGGTCGATTTCAGTAATTGTTGGCCAAGCTTACCTATTATGTCAAATAAATTATGCAATCCTTCGCTGCTCGTGATAATCACCGCGTGTATCTCGCCTTGCGACCAAGCAGTTATTAATGACGTTGTATCAACATCTGGTTTCCTGCGTTGATAACATTCCGCGTATTCGAGGAATGCGCCACGCTGTATGAGTGTGTTTCCCAGTAATTCCCTACCGCCGTTACCACGAAAAATAACAACTCGTTTGCCAGCCATATTTTGCAATTGCTCCTGTTGCAGTAATGCTTCACTATCAGAATGCTCAACTGGAACGAGTACTTCGTTGATGCCATAATGCTTTAAAGCATCCGCACTGCCTTTACCGACGGCGGCAAATCTCAAATGGGAAGGCAATGTACGTTTACGTTGCTTGCCGATTAACTGCATGGCCTTGTTGACGGCATTGGGACTGACGAATATTGCCCAATCGAATTCATCTAAGCGGTCAATCAAATCTATCAAAAGATTTAAATCTTTTATATCAGTAATTTCCAGTACCGGAAGTATAATTGGATTCCCGCCAATAGCGCGAATACCTTCAGCAAGAAAAACAGATTGCTGTATTGGACGAGTAACCAGAATATTAATACCGTCTAATTGTTTGTTTGCAGGCAACGCTATTTCCAACCATCTGCTGGGACCAAGGCTGCCAATATTTCATCTGCACCTTCGGTGACTAGTTTTTGAGCCAGCTGCTGCCCCATAGCGATACCGGTTTCTGGTTTGCCATTTAATGCGCCGCTGACGATGCGTTTGCCATCAGGTTGTGCAACGAAGCCACGTAACTCGAGAGTGCCATTGATGATTTCTGCAAACGCTCCCAATGGTACCTGACAACTACCTCCCAATACACGACTTAAGGCTCTTTCTGCTTCCACACAATAAGCAGTTGCCTGGTGATGCAAAGGTTGCATTAGCTCAACCAAATCTGCGCGATCAGCCCGGCATTCGATACCCAAAGCACCTTGCCCTACCGCGGGCAAGCTTTGTTCAGGATTCAGCAGTGCTGTGATGCGATCGGATAATCCAAGCCGTTTTAAGCCAGCCGCAGCGAGAATGATTGCAGCATACTGCCCTTCATCGAGTTTACGTAACCGGGTTTGTACATTGCCACGCAATGGATGCACTTGAAGATGAGGAAATTGTGCGCGCAGTTGACTTTCCCGCCGTAGGCTTGATGTACCAACAATGCTGCCTTCCAGCAGCGCATCCAGATTTGCATATTGATTGGAAACAAAGGCATCGCGAGGATCTTCCCGTTCAGTAATGGCAGCAAGTTTGAATCCCTCGGGCACATTCATGGGCATATCTTTCATCGAATGCACCGCAATATCAGCTCTTCCATCTTCTAAAGCTTGCTCCAGTTCCTTAATGAACAGACCCTTCCCGCCTATTTTTGATAATGACTGGTCCAGTATCTGATCGCCAAGCGTTGTCATGCCGAGTATGCTGATTTCAGTTTGCGGGTATAATTCGCCTAAACATTTTTTAATAAACTTAGCTTGCCACATTGCAAGCAGGCTTTCTCGTGATGCAATGACGATTTTCTGGGGAGATAAAAGTGGATTGGGCATTAATAGTATAAAATGAAAAAATTACAAAAAATTCTTAATAATAGTCATTTTAGCATGGTCGACACTGCCTTGGCTTGTCGCAAGTGTATGTCGGATTCTTTTTTATGTGAGCATGTGATGCGATGAGCGCAACTGATTCAGAGAATAGTGTCGCCAACAATAAATCGGTGAATGATAAAGACTTACCATTGCGGGAAGATATTCGTTTCCTAGGACGTATGCTAGGCGATACGTTACGTGAGCAGGATGGAGATAGCTCTTTTGAACTGGTCGAGAATATACGCCAGACTGCAATTCGTTTTCATCGGGACCAAGATCTAAAGGCGAGAGATGAGCTTGATGCAATACTCAGCCAGCTAAGTGACAAAGACTCATTGCCCGTTGTTCGTGCATTCAGTTATTTCTCATTACTTTCCAATATTGCTGAGGACGTTCATCACAACCGGCGCCGGCGCGCACATCTTCGCGCGGGATCTCTGCCACAGGCTGGTAGTGTGGCATTAGCACTGGAACGCGTATTGGAAAGCAGGAAAGATATTAAAGTCTTAGCGAACTTTTTTAACAAAGCAATGATATCCCCAGTTCTGACAGCGCATCCAACAGAAGTCCAACGAAGAAGTATCCTGGATTGTCAGTTAACCATTGAGCGTTTGTTGAAGGAACGTGCGCGGACTGAACTCACTCCGAATGAATTGCGCCACAATGAGGAAGGCTTGCGCGCTACCATTCAAATATTGTGGCAGACTCGTATGTTACGTCCCACCCGCTTGTCTGTGTACGATGAAATTGAAAATGGCTTGGCGTATTACAGCTACACCTTTTTGACAGAGATCCCATATATCTATGCCAAAATAGAAGACCTGCTCGAACGCCGCTTGGGTAAAGATGCCCCCTATGTCACATCGTTCTTGCGCATCGGCAGCTGGATTGGTGGCGACCGTGATGGCAATCCATTTGTCACGCATGATGTCATGTTACGGGCGGTGGAACGTCAATCGTCGGTGGCATTGGATTTTTATATCGATTCCGTGCAGAAAATAGGCCGCTCTATGAGTCTGACTGAGCAATTGGTGCAAGTCAGCGATGAAGTTAAACAACTGGCTGCTACCGCCCCGGATATTCCCAACCGGTCTGACGAACCGTACCGGCGGATTTTCCTCAGTATCGCTGCGCGTTTGATTGCAACCGCGCATCAATTAGGTCATCAGGTTACGCAATACACGCCGGCCGAAACCAGAGCGCCTTATGCAAGCAGCACTGAATTTTTGCACGACCTCAATGCCATCATCCACTCTCTCAAACAGCATAAATCATCTTGGATAGCACGAGGTGCATTACGTAATCTTAGCCGCGCCGTGGACGTATTTGGTTTCCATTTAGCACCGCTGGATATGCGTCAGCATAGCAAGATCCATGAACAGGTCGTCAGCGAATTATTCGAGCGCAACACAGGGCGGAAAGGCTATGCGCAGCTAAGTGAAAAGGATCGTACTGAGTGGCTGCTTAAAGAAATTAGTCAACCGCGTTCGATACTAGCCTCGTACGCTGGTTTATCCGAACTGGCGCAATCTGAACTGCAAATCTTGCAATGCGCCGCCGAAATTCATCGCCGCTTTGGACGTGTGGCGATGTCGAATTACATCATTTCGATGACCACCAACATCATTAATGTGCTGGAAGTGGCATTCTTGTTACAGCAAGTCGGTCTGTTGCAAACCGGTGAAAATCCGCAAATTCACCTCAATATTATCCCACTATTTGAAACAATCTCGGATTTGCGTAGCTGTAGCGTTATTATGGATCAGTTATTTTCACTGCCCTATTATCGTAAGTTGCTGAGTTCGCGTGCCAACGTGCAAGAAGTCATGCTGGGGTACTCTGATAGCAACAAGGATGGCGGTTTTATCACGTCGAATTGGGAGATTTATAAAGCCGAAATTGAACTCACCAAAGTTTTCGCCAAGCACAAAGTTGAGTTACGTTTGTTTCACGGTCGTGGTGGCACGGTGGGCCGGGGTGGCGGACCGAGTTATCAAAGTATCCTGGCTCAGCCGCCAGGAAGTGTTAATGGTCAAATACGCGTAACCGAGCAAGGCGAGGTGATCAGCAGTAAATATGCTGAACCTGAAATTGGGCGACGGAACCTTGAAACATTGGCGGCAGCGACAATGGAAGCAACGCTGCTGAGCCATGATTCAATCGGCACGAATTCGGATCGTTATTATCCGGCTATGGAGGAATTGGCGTCCGTGTCTTTTTCAGCTTACCGTGATTTGGTGTACGAAACACCCGGATTTAAGCAATTCTTCCTGGAATCAACACCGATCCGCGAAATGGCTGGGCTGCATATTGGCAGCAGGCCGCCATCACGTAAGAATTCCGATGCGATTGAAGATTTGCGTGCAATTCCTTGGGTATTTAGCTGGAGTCTGAGTCGAATGATGCTGCCGGGATGGTACGGATTTGGTCACGCAGTAGAAACTTTTGTCAATCAGGAAGATCAGGATGGGCAGGGATTGGCATTATTACAGGAGATGTATCGGGAGTGGCCCTTTATGCAAACATTATTGTCGAACATGGACATGGTGTTGGCTAAGACAGATATGGGTATTGCATCCCGCTATGCGGAATTAGTCGAAGATGTGGCGTTGCGTGAGCAGATTTTTGGGCGTATCAAAGACGAATGGGCGAGAAGTCAGAAATGGTTGTTTGCCGTAACCGGTCATACTGAGTTGCTGCAAGACAATCCAACGCTAGCGCGGAGTATTCGCAACAGAACCCCTTATATTGATCCACTTAATCATTTGCAGGTGGAATTACTGCGCCGTTACCGATCCGGTGAAGATAGCGAAGAAGTTAAACGTTCCATCCACCTTACGATTAATGGTGTAACCGCTGGGTTGCGCAATAGTGGCTAAATAGATCCTTTTTACTGAAATACTTGGGCTGCAGGAGGCTTTCGTGCAAATAAAGCAATTCATAGGTATCGTATTATTTGGTTTTTATTCTCAATGGGTATCGGCTTCACTGCCGATCCAGTACTGGCAGGCATCCTCCGGAGCAAGAGTTTATTTTGTCGAAAATCACGATTTGCCCATGTTGGATATCAATGTGGAGTTTGCTGCGGGTAGTGCCATGGATACAGTCAGTAAATCAGGCTGCGCCAATCTGGTACAGCATTTGCTTAGTCTTGGCGCGGGCGGCCTATCGGAAGACCAAATTGCCACAGAATTGGCCGATGTCGGCGCACAACTAAAAAATAATTTTGACCGCGATCGTGCGGGTTTAGCTCTACGTACTTTGAGCAGTGAGCGGGAGCGCAAGCAAGCACTCGATGTATTTGCACGCATTATTCAGTCCCCGGAATTCTCTCAGGAAATATTGTCGCGTGAAAAGGCAAGAATAGTTTCGAGCATTAAAGAATCGAGCACCAAACCAGATTACATTGGCGAGCGTGAATTGATGAAAATGCTCTATAGCAGTCACCCTTACGGATTCAATGAGCAGGGAGAAATTGATACACTGAATAGGTTGCAGCGGGAAGATTTGGTTTCTTTCTATCGTTCTTATTATGTAGCTGGGAACGCAGTAATAACAATCATTGGCGATGTGACTCGGCTTGAAGCTGCAGCAATTGCAGAACAATTAACTGATAGGCTATCTTCCAGTGGACCGAAAACTGAAGTACCGGCAGTATCAATACCCGCCTCAGGAATAAAAAGAATTCCTCACCCGGCAACACAAAGCCACATCCAATTGGCCTATCCGGGCTTGCGTCGAAGTGATCCGGATTATTTTCCCCTATTAGTCGGGAACCATATACTGGGCGGCGGAGGGTTTATTTCTCGTTTGATGGAAGAAGTTCGTCAGCAACGTGGTTTGGCTTATAGCGTTTACAGCTTCTTTTCTCCCTATAAAGAACAAGGGCCTTTTCAGATAGGTTTGCAGACAAAAAAGGAACAATCAGAAGAGGCGTTGGCATTAACACAGAAAGTGCTTAAGGATTTTGTTGCAAGTGGTCCAACAGAGGAAGAGTTGCTGGCTGCCAAACAAAATATTATCGGCGGCTTCCCGCTTCGAATAGATAGTAATAGCAAAATATTGAGCTATCTTTCCATGATCGGCTTTTATAATTTACCACTGACTTATTTAACGGATTATTTGGTAGCTGTTGAAGCAGTATCAACCGAGCAAATCCGGCAAGCATTCCAGCGACGAATCCAACCGGACGGTATGGTCACTGTTGTCGTGGGAGCAATTGAGTAAACGCTTGGTCCATGACTTTAGTTAGAGGAAAGGTCCGTATCATTGGTGGTCAGTGGCGCAGCCGTTTGCTGACTTTTCCAGCAAATCCTGATTTAAGACCCACCTCCGATAGAATACGTGAAACCGTATTTAATTGGCTGGGACAGGATTTAACCGGCATGAGTTGTCTTGATTTGTTTGCTGGAAGTGGCGCATTGGGTTTTGAAGCCGCATCTCGCGGCGCGTCACAAGTGGTTATGGTCGATGCAGATACTAAAATTTATAATGCACTGCATGAAAATAAGGAAAAATTGCTAGCTACGCAAGTTGAGCTAAAAATGATGAATGCGTTAAATTTTTTGAATTCTGATGTGCGGAAATTTGATGTTATTTTTCTTGATCCGCCTTATCGTCTTGAACTGTTACCCAAATTGTTGCTGCTACTGCCATCACATCTGGGAAAGGACGGACTGGTTTACGCTGAGACTAAAAGCGCTTGGGTCGCGGATAAACCATGGCGTGTAAAACGTAGCGCAAAAGCTGGTGCCGTATCCTATCAGCTTCTGGAGTTAGCACTGAATGGATAAAGTGATTTATCCTGGTACGTTTGACCCAATAACGCGTGGACACGAAGATTTAGTCCGGCGTGCTTCGCGTTTGTTTGATCAAGTTATCGTAGCGATAGCCGTGAGCAGTAGTAAAAAACCATTCTTTACTTTGGAAGAAAGGGTAGAAATGGCACACGAGGTATTATCAGATTGTCCGAATGTCAAAATTATGGCATTTTCTGGCTTATTGATGAATTTCTTGCAGCAACAGAACGCGCGAATAATTTTGCGTGGTTTGCGTGCCGCTTCAGACTTTGAATATGAGTTTCAGATGGCGGGGATGAATCGAAGTATGTATCCCGATGTGGAAACTTTATTCATGACGCCATCAGAACAGTATATGTTTATTTCAGCAACCATTGTGCGTGAGATTGCTTCATTGGGCGGTAATGCGGATGCATTTGTACATCCGCTGGTAGCAAAAAAACTACGCGAAAAAATAACAAAATAGTATCGAGAGAATTCAATGGCATTAATTATTACTGACGAATGCATTAACTGTGATGTTTGCGAACCCGAATGCCCCAATGGTGCGATTTCTCAGGGTGAAGAAATTTACATGATAGCTGCAAGCTTATGCACAGAATGTGTTGGGCACTACAATGAACCGCAATGTATCGAAGTATGTCCTGTCGATTGTATTATTACCAATCCAGATAGGATTGAAAGTAAAGAACAACTACAAGCTAAATATCAGTCGCTTATCTCTGGAAAATAGCCTATATCCGGCAAAATAAGCCGGAACCGTACCACGCTTCTACACGAAATCAGATCGTTTTCTCCGCTTAATCGTCAACACATTGCTGCGCATATTGGTTTAATCTTCGCATGAGCATTTTGGTTTTGCTTGCGAAGTATTCCGATGGAATCCGAGCACAGGCCAGAAAATAGTTAATCCATCGCCAAAATTAGATGTAACCACCGCATTATCCAATTAAATTATGACCAGCGCTAATTGAAATTTTCTTAACTGAGACTCAAATGGATCCTCGTACAATAGCCACGAATGTTCGCTCAATTTTTTCTTTACCGGATGTTGTGATTCGCATCAACGATTTAATTGATTCAGGGGAAGCATCCAATTATGAACTGGAGCAGGTGATTTCTAGTGATCCGGCATTAACAGCAAAATTATTGAAGTTTGCAAACAGCACTTACTTTGGTTTTTCTGGCAAAGTAGAAACTATTCTAAAGGCAATTTCCATAATTGGGCATAAGGAACTGCGTAATCTAGTCTTAGCAACATCAGTGACGTCTACATTTAAAGGTATTTCATCCGATCTGGTCGACATGGATACATTTTGGAATCACAGTATCACTTGCGGTGTAACAGCGCGTTTACTCGCCTCGAGTGTTGATAGTAGAGAACGTTTCTTTATCGCTGGATTGTTGCATGGTGTTGGGAGATTAATACTCTTCAGCCAGTACCCGGAAGAATCTGCAAAAGTGTTGAGTTACATGAACCAAGGCGAGGACGCTGTAATCCATGCAGAACGTAAGATTTTTGGTTTTACTCACGCACAATTAGGTGCTGAGCTTCTGAAGCAATGGAAATTACCTCCTAATATTTGGAAAATGGTTGAACACCAATTCGCTCCCATGAACATGAAGGGTGCGAAATATGAGTATGACGCTAACACGCTTTGCGCAGCAATCAATATCGCTAACTATATCCAGCCCTGTACTAATCAGAAAATAAATTACGAAGAAACAATACCTGAACGTGCAATCAGAATATGGAGTTACCTTGGTTTGTCGGCTGAAATTATTGAGTCTGTAATGACAGTGGCTAAATTGCAAGTCATAGAAGTATTCAATGCCATTCGGTAGTCATCAAGAAATCACAAAGACATATTATCGATGCGTGTTAATGTCTTTGCACATAGCTTATAGTAAACACCGTATCCAACTGTGTTGTAAAGTACCAATCCGCGACGGACAAACCAGCCGTTCGTCCCAGTAATAGTATATTTCCAGAGAAATTTTCTCTTTGAAATCACCGGAGAGTATTTCAATTATTACAGTATCTTATTATGTCCATGCTAAAACTCAAGTTGGTTTAATTCAAGACGATAAACAAAAGCGCGCAAGATAGATAGAAGATACAGGAGAATATATGAAGGAGGTTTATCTTGGCAGGTTACCGATTCTTGACAGCAAGCAAAATTTAGTCGCCTATGAACTTTTATTCCGTTCCGACCAAAATAACACAGTTATTGTCACAGATAATTCTGCCGCTTCGGCAAATGTCATCATTGATACCTACGGACAATTGGGCATTGAAAATGTAATAGGAAAAAGGCGCGGTTTTATTAAAGTCGACACTGAATTATTAATGCACGACGCCATTTGCATGCTTCCCAAAAAGCATGTAGTTCTCGAAATTTTAAAAAATGTTGAAATTAATGATGAAGTTATTCAACGCTGTACATTTCTGAAACAAAAAGGCTATCAGTTAGCGCTTTCCAATGTTGTTCAATTGGATAATCGATACGATCGCATCATGCCTTTAATTAATGTAGTCAAAATCAGTATCACTGCGTTGAAACAAAGCGATCTGATCAGTCTTATAAAGAAACTAAAGCGCTGGCCGGTGTTGTTTTTAGCAGAGAAAGTTGAAAGCCAGGAAATGGCCAGGAACTGTATCGCTTTGAATTTCCATATGTTGCAAGGCTTTTATTTCGCAAAACCAGAGATTATCTCGGGCAAACGAATTGATCCATCCAAACTAGCCTTACTTAAGCTTTTATTGCTTGTTGTTAAAGACAGCGATGTGAGTGAAATTGAGGATGAACTCAAGTATCAACCCGGTTTAAGCTATAACCTGCTGCGCATGGTCAATTCTGCCGCAAGTGGTTTGCCAAGCACGATTAACTCGATAAAACGAGCTATTATGATACTCGGCCGGAAACAGCTCCAACGTTGGGTACAGATATTACTCTATGCCGCCAAACAGAAGGGTGGCAATGCATCGGATGCATTAATGCAAACTGCCACGCTACGCGGAAAACTGCTTGAATTCATCGCCATAGCAGATCGCCCGCATGACAAAAATCACCAGGATCGTGCTTTTATGGTGGGTACCCTATCATTGCTGGATACCTTACTTGGGATAGAAATGGCCGAACTGGTCAGTTCACTCAGCATACAGAAAGATATGAGCGAAGCTTTGCTAAACCGGCGTGGATATCTGGGTCGTCAACTGGAATTGATTGAAGCCCATGAAAAAGGTAAGTTTGAGAAGGTTTCAGCGATGCTGTCAGAATTGGGTTTTCTGAGCATCAGTGAATTCACCAAAATGGAATTGGAAGCAGCAGCCTGGGCCAACCGGATCAGTGACGCAATCAATCAATCCACACAAAACTAAGCAATTGATAGGTAGAAACAAATTTTACCTGATAAATGGACAGTGCAAATCCCGTCAAGTTGATCGGAATGCATTTTCTATGCATTCGCTGACCAGAATCTATTCAATTTTCATCCGCTCCTTCCGTTGACTAACGAGCTAACTCAGGTGCTGCTTACTTGAGATTGACGAATTATTTTTTGAACATTTCACATGACGTTACCTATTGTCACAAGAGGACATCGCAATGAATATAGTTGAGCTGCTTACATTCGTGGTTAAGAACAGCGCTTCAGATTTACATTTATCTGCAGGTATGCCACCAATGATCCGGGTACATGGCGAGATCCGCCGCATCAATTTGCCGGAGATGGGCCATAAAGAAGTACACGCGATGGTGTACGACATCATGAATGATAGTCAGCGCAAATTTTATGAAGAACACCTTGAATGTGATTTTTCTTTTGCAATTCCTAATCTCGCACGTTTCCGCGTTAATGCGTTTAATACACAGCGAGGTTCCGCAGCAGTTATGCGAACGATTCCATCCAAAGTTTTGAGTCTGGAAGATATCAACGCACCCAAGATATTTGCTGAAATTGCAAAACAACCGCGTGGTGTTGTTTTAGTAACAGGCCCTACCGGTTCCGGGAAATCCACCACATTAGCGGCAATGGTCAACGATATTAACGAGAATGAATACGGCCACATCCTGACACTTGAAGATCCCATCGAATTTGTACACGAGAGTAAGAAATGCCTGATTAATCAGCGCGAGATAGGGCGGGATACCTTAAGTTTTTCCAATGCACTGCGCTCGGCGCTGCGTGAAGACCCTGACATCATTCTAGTAGGTGAATTGCGTGATCTGGAAACCATACGCTTGGCGATGACGGCGGCTGAAACAGGTCATTTAGTATTTGGCACATTGCATACGAGCTCTGCTGCAAAAACTGTGGATCGTATTATTGACGTTTTTCCTGCAGAAGAAAAAGAAATGATGCGCGCAATGCTATCTGAGTCATTACGCGCTGTTATTTCTCAGGCGCTGTTAAGAACCAAGGATGGCAAAGGACGCGTTGCCGCACATGAAATAATGATCGGTACACCAGCGATACGTAATTTGATCCGCGAAGCCAAAATCGCTCAGATGTATTCGGCAATTCAGACGGGCCAAAACGTTGGTATGCAGACATTGGATCAGAATTTAACCGAACTGGTAAAACGCAATGTTGTTTCCGTGGCCGAAGCACGCAGTAAGGCCATGAATAAGGATAATTTCAGGATTTAATTGATCGTTCAATGGATTGAAAACGCCAGGGGTATGCTATGGATAGGGAACAAGCAACAAAATTCATGACTGATTTACTGCGCTTAATGCTCAGCAAAAAGGCATCCGACATGTTTATTACGGCCGGTTTTCCGCCTGCATTCAAAATTGATGGAAAAATGACACCGGTTTCTCAGCAATCATTGTCTGCACAGCATACCGAAGTGTTAGCCCGAGCGATTATGAATGACAAGCAGGCGGCTGAGTTCGAAGCCGCCAAAGAATGTAATTTTGCGATTAGTCCCGCCGGAATCGGGCGTTTCCGGGTTAACACCTTTGTCCAGCAGCAACGGGTCGGCATGGTGTTGCGTACTATTACAACCAAGATTCCTGAATTTGATGATCTGGGTTTACCGCAGATACTCAAGGAAGTTGTAATGAGCAAACGGGGTCTGGTGATTTTTGTGGGCGGCACCGGGTCGGGAAAATCCACATCGATGGCGGCTTTAATCGGATACCGCAATAAAAATAGCTTCGGCCATATTATTACCATTGAAGATCCGGTGGAATATGTGCATGAACATATTCATTGTGTCATTACGCAACGTGAAGTGGGTGTAGATACCGAATCATGGGAAGCAGCTCTAAAAAATACGCTGCGGCAAGCACCCGATGTCATTCTAATCGGGGAGATACGTGATCGTGAAACCATGGAACATGCCATTGCCTTTGCTGAAACCGGCCATCTTTGTTTGGGCACATTACATGCCAACAGTGCCAATCAGGCACTTGACCGCATTATCAATTTCTTTCCGGAAGAGCGCAGGGCTCAGTTACTCATGGACTTGTCGTTGAATATGAAATCACTGGTCGCGCAGCGATTGATACCGGCGAAAGATGGAAAGGGGCGCGTAGCGGCTATCGAAGTGCTCTTGAACTCGCCACTTATCGCAGATCTGATTTTTAAGGGAAATGTTCATGAAATTAAGGAAATTATGAAGAAATCTGGTGAAATGGGCATGCAGACGTTTGATGCTGCATTATTTGCGCTGTATGAAGCGGGGAAAATAAGCTATGAAGACGCGCTACGGAACGCTGATTCCGTGAATGAGTTGCGTCTGCAAATTAAACTCGAAGGCGCTGAAGCCAAGACGCGGGATTTAAGTTCTAGCATAGAGCACCTAACAATAACATAAACTATGCCAGCTCAGCTCATACAGTTATCGAATTGACGGAGTAGTCTCCCCTGTAGAAGATTTAGAACTCGTATGAGCTGGAGAAGTTGAAAAATTTCAAACGAGTAATTGCTGATACGACAATCCAGTAAACGGCAATCGCGGCTGCCCTGCAGCACTCACGCCCCCACCAGCAATCACCAACGTTGTGTCGAACAGATCATTGATCTCCACCACTTGGCCTTGACGATTCTTGCGCTCGAAAGCTGGTGCAAGTGCTGCTTCAATATCGGGCCACGGCAGTCGATTTGACAATACCACTAAGGGGTGGTGCAGATCAATCATCTGGTCGAGACGAGCACGGAAAAAATCATCGGTCGGCATTTAAGTTTCCCCTAATTCCATCAGGTTTTGATGGAATTAGTATAAATTCCCAGGGATTTCAGCGTTCGCTAATTCTCATGAATTCGAACATTATTTGGTTTCCAAGCATTTCGCAGGACCGACTACCTATCTTCTGTGCTAATGCCACAAGAACAATAATTCTTTGTTATAGACCTGGCCCCTTGATGCTATGCAAGAACAACTCCCCATATTCAAAAATCAAGTGCACCACCGTATCCTAAGTATCATTAACTAACTGGATAACAGAGGTGCAACATGGCAATACACTAT
>NZ_JAYUWI010000033.1:0-20401 GCF_043753625.1 Nitrosomonas sp. | reverse complement strand
ATCAGTTGAAATTGGATATGTAGATGCCGCTTTAGCGGCTCACAAACAGCCCCTTCGAGGGGCTCCAGCTATAAGCCTCCGGCTCTGCCGGAGGTAATCTGACTTCTTTGGTTCCAGCTTAAGAGTCTTGCTTCATTTCCTTTTTTTTCTTCCACGTGATTGTTCCGAATGTACCGATATATGCGCCAATAAAAGCGGCTACTATGTAAATTTGGTTTTCTACATAATTTGTGACCGTAAATGCGGTGACCAGAATAATCATGGCTGACCAGAACGCAGCAGGGTGTGCTTTTCTTTCTTCCACGTCGATGAAATAGAGTGTCCAGCACACATCGGCGAGTGCCATTGCAACCATGATTAATAAAAACGTAACAATTGAAAATTCCATATAATTACCTTAAAAAAAGCAGGATGCCGGATCGATCGATCTGTATGCGATGATAGGTTGTTTCATCTTCTTGTTTCTTTGCCGACAGTCAGCATAAACCAGGGATATCAAATCACCAATAATGTTGATGGTGCCTGTAATCGATTGGAATGATTGGTTTTGGATAAACGCCATTCACAAATCCGATGACTTTACCTTGATAGCGGGTTTGACCACGAATCGATAAGTGTCCATTGTTTTCTGTGATTTTCAGGCTGCCGCCCAGTGAATTCATAACGATCGGCAGCGTGGTCCCGAATACCTTGGTTGCAACAAAAGCGCTTGCCGCGCTTCCAGTTCCGCAGCTCAAGGTTACATTTTCAACGCCCACTTCATATGTGCGCACGACAATGCCTTCTTGATCGCGCCAGATAAAATTAACATTAACGCCTTCCGGATGACCAACGAATTCGCACAGAGATTTATCTTCGCGCAGGGATCTGCCAAATATTCTGGCATTTTCTGTTGAAATTTCCGAACCGATCACTACCACATGTGGCACGCCGGTAAAGACGTAATGAAGATGATCACTAATCTGCCGGTAGTCTCGCGCTTCGCCTAAATCCACTTCAGTGAGATCCTCAATGACATTGACCGCTTTCTGGCCGTAGCCAGTGGCGATCGAAAATTTGTCATTTGTCACATAGGTATCGCGAAAATAACGCGTCGCACACCGCAGGCCATTGCCACACATTGTTTCTTCGGTGCCATCGCAATCAAATATTTTCATCGATGGCATTTTTTGTAATCGATTCACATCAACAAAAAGGATGCCATCGGTTTCATGCTGCGCTGCCAGTGCACTTGAAATCAGTGATCGATCAAACCCCGCCAGAGGCGTTTTCATTTCATCGACTACTAAAAAAGAATTGCCACATCCATCCATTTTTGTCGCTTTAATTCTCATGATTGACACGCCCCATTTTTGTATTAGTTTTTGAACATCTAATAAAAATTACGACTACTTGTTCAGCCTTGCGGCCGATACCCCATTCGCCTTGTGAGATGTGCCTGGGCTACACCCGGAATAAATTCATCTTGCACAATGCCGGTCAAGGCAAAACCGTTTTTCAGATAAAACCGTAAACTTTCGTTGGCGTCGGCATCGGTCACGACATTAAGGATCTTTCCTCCCTGTTGTTCAATCTCGGCAAAAATGCTGTCCAGCATAAGCGAGCCATATCCTTTGCCGCGATGTTGTATATCAACCGCCAGCGTCAACAAGTGATACGTATCAACCGTCCGTTTAGCGACTGCATAGCCGACAGGCTCGCCATTGTCCATTGCGCAAACGCCAAAACTCTTGCCGCGCGAGATGTCTTCGAATTCATCCTGAATGGCAGGCTGATACATGGCGCCGATGTCTTGTAGTGCAATCTTCACAAGACTGGGATACAGTTCTTTCGAGATGGGTACAATCATGATATTTGCGCTCCGGTTTGGTTTCCTAACAACGTATATGTCCGGCCACGATGGTTGATCGTGCCCGCTTTGGCTGCCTTGCTAATGGCAAGATTCGCCAATTCCTCGAGCAGTTCTGTTCTGCCTGTAAGCCGTTCCGAATAGAGCGGGGAAAGCCGTTGCACTGCGGTATAGACGATCAGTGCAATCATGTCGTTATGTGCAATATTGGCATGCCGGCACATGTTAGTAAGATCGGCTTCGGTTGGATGAACACCTGGAATCACATTGGCTTCCAGAAAATACAGTTGACCACCCCGTTCGCGAAAATCCATGCGGTTATAGTCGCGCACTTCCAATGCCTCGTGTGCTTCGATCGCAATCTTCGCGTAGCTTCTTGCTTTTTCAGTCCATGTAAGATGTGAGATGTACGGATTCTCAATGTCTTTAACATGCGGATCGCGTACATGCGGTTGTCCGGGGATTTTTGCGAAATCGATTTCCAGGATTGGCAGCACATAATTGCCGATAAGACCAATCGTATACTCGTTACCCGGCAGGAATTCCTCGACGAGCGCCGCTTCGTTGAATTGTGTGTGCACCTTGTTCACAGCTTCATCGAGCTCCGCAATACTGTGCACTTTACTTTTCTGGCTGATGCCGATGCTGGTTCCTTCACTGTAGGGCTTCACCATCAATGGAAAAGACAAATCCTCGAGCCGATCACCGGGCAACATGAGCTGGACGCGCTGTCGGTACGCCGTCATACGCAACGATCCTTTTTGCCGTTGCTTTATCCATTTTATTGATGAAAGTTTTGGGGCTGCTACCGGTATAAGGAATGTGCAAGTGTTCACAAAAGAAGGGGACAATGGCTTCGCGCAATTCCTTTTCATCCAAGCCTTCGGTGTTATTGAATACTAAATCGATCTGATCCTTGCGTTTATCGAGCTGATAATAAATATCAGGCCCCACATCAATCAATTCCACATTCGCACCGGTGCGTTCCAGCGCTGCCGTGACTGCTGCAATGGTAGCCGGGCCTTCGAACTCACCATAACGTTCGTCTTCCATCCATGGCTTTCTGACATTACAGGTGTAAGCAATATTGAGTTTTTTCATAGTGATGGGAGTGTGAGTATATTAAATATCATTTTATGTAAGGATATGTTTATATTATTTAAATAAAATATTACTGCTGTGAGAACGGGAATTAACGAAACAGACTGCTATCTGTTGACAGATTTACCATGCTAACCAATAATAAATATTGCCTTGCGCAATAATCCGTATGCGGGCTTCTGGATGTTGAAGCTGTTCTCCACAAGTTCATTTCATTCCCACAATAGTTGGTGTACGCTGCAGTATTTTATTAAAAATATAGGTATTTTGGTTTCATGGTCACTGGTATTAGCAAGAATCAATTCTGGATCACTTTCTGGTCAGGTGGCGTACCCAATCTGTTCTCTGAACCGCTCAAATTACCTATTTGTTTTAGACGCATGGCCGCAACTTTATTTTTACAAAATTATTAACTGAAAGCTTGGAAGTTAGTGAGTTTCTCTGTATGTTCTCGGATAAATTCCTGGATCCTACTTATGACTATTTTGATCCACGCTATACAACCGTATACAGACAGATAAAATGATCGAAGCGAATAGATCTTCTACAATTGGTTACCTTGCTCTTACACAAACCGGGCAGATTTTGGAAATAAATCCAGTTGCTTCCCAGCTTCTGGGAATGGAGCGCGACAAGCTACTGCAGAGAGACTTCTCCGCTTTTGTAGCGCATGAGGATCAGGATCGCTGGAGTTTATGTATCAGTAAACACAACGAGCCAGGAAGTTTACAATTGCTATTGCAGCGTCACGATAGCACCGTTTTACAGGTACAGCTGCAATACAAGCATCAGAACGATGAAACGGATAGTCCGATTATTCGCATTTTTCTGATCGAAAGTATGCAGTACAAGCAACCGGAAGCTGCCTTGAGCGCATGCAATAAACGTGAGGATTATTTATTTTTATTCTCTCCCGTGATTGTTTATACCTGCGATATCTTTTCTCCCGATTCAGCGAAATTTATCAGTACTAATCTGACTAAAATTCTTGGTTATGCCGTGGAGGAGTTTCTCACCACACCAAACTTTTGGGTCGATCATTTACATCCTGCAGATCGCGATCGTGTGCTTGCCAATTTCTCCCTTTTATATTTCTTCGGTACGCAGTTGCATGAGTATCGATTTCAACACCAAGACGGCAGCTGGAAATGGATCAGAGACGAGCTTCATATCATTCCGGGAATAGACGGTACTTTTATAGAAGTGATCGGTTATCGAAATGACATAACGGAAAGCCGGGAAAAGGAGGTTGCGTTGTCCGAATCACGTAACTTGCTTAAAACTATTGTTGATACAGTACCGGCAGGGATTTTCTGGAAAGATAAGGAATTGCGTTATCTGGGTTGTAATCCGAACTTCGCCAATGATGCTGGCGTGGAATCACCCCGGGAGATTATCGGTAAAGTTGACTACGATTTAAGTTGGACAAAGACGCAAGCAGAACTTTATCGTTATGATGACCGGCAGGTGATTGATTCCGGTACCCCCAAACTTTACTATGAAGAGTCTCTGAATACATCCGATGGAAAAACCATTTGGCTACAAACTTCCAAGATACCGTTGCGTAATACTCAACAGGAAGTCATCGGTGTACTCGGCGTCTATCAAGATATAACGGAACAAAAGCAAGCGAATGATTCTATGCGTTTGGCATCGGCTATTTACCAATTTGGTAATGAAGCGATCATGGTTACGGATGAAAATAATCTGATAATGGCAGTTAATCCGGCCTTTACCCGCATAACGGGCTATGAATTGACTGACGTAATCGGTAAGAATCCGCGTATCTTTCAATCTGGACGCCATAAAAAAATTTTTTACCAGAAAATGTGGCAAAAGCTTCTTAGCGAAGATCACTGGCAAGGCGAGATTTGGGATACTAGAAAGAATGGTGATATTCAAGCAAAATGGCTGAACATCAGTGTTATTCGTCAATCCAATGAGCGCATATATTGCTATGTCGCACAATTTTCTGATATTACAGAAAAGAAAAAATTGGATGAACTGTACTTGGCGCAAGCTAATTACGATGAACTGACTCGTTTACCCAATCGAAGTTTATTCAAGTATCAGTTGAATAAGGAAATCAGGAAATCACGCCGTAATGGTTCTCTGCTGTCATTGCTGTTTCTTGACTTAGATCATTTCAAGGATATCAATGACACGCTTGGCCATGCTGTTGGGGATAAGCTGCTTAAGGAAGTTTCCCTGCGTATCACAAAATGTGTGCGTGAAACCGATACCGTGGCACGTTTGGGTGGAGATGAGTTTGCTGTGATTTTGCCGGATGTTAGCAGGTCACGCATTGAGACGATCGCGCAGAATATTATTCAGATACTCAACGAACCATTTATTCTGGATCAAAATCAGGTCGAACAATACATTTCAACCAGCATTGGTATCGTGCTTTACCCGCAGGATGGCGTTGACATAGAAAGCTTAATGAAACATGCGGACCAAGCAATGTACAAGGCGAAAACGGAAGGGCGTGGCCGGTTTTGTTACTTTACGCGCTCCATGCAATATGAAGCCTTTGAAAAAATGATACTGACACATCATCTCAGGAGTGCGTTGGCGAATAATGAGCTGCAAGTCTACTATCAGCCGATCCTGGATTTGTTTTGTAAACGCATTATCAAAGCGGAAGCCCTGCTACGCTGGAAACACCCAGAACGTGGCATGATTGAGCCGTCAATCTTTATTCCGCTTGCAGAGGAAAGCGGTTTAATTCAGGAAATTGGCGAATGGGTGTTTCAACAGGTTTGTTCTGACATTAAACAGTGGCTCAATATTTTTGGTTGTCTCATCCAAGTGAGTGTCAATGTGTCACCCATTCAGTTTAAGTTTTTTAGTAACCATTCCTGGTCTGCAAGTCTTGCTCAGTTAGGATTGCCCGGAAATAGTATCAATGTGGAAATTACCGAAGGGCTGCTGTTAAAAGATGCTAGCAATGTAAAGGATCGATTGCTGGAATACCGTAATGCAGGAATCGAAGTTTCTATCGATGACTTTGGAACTGGTTTCTCCTCACTTTCCTATCTCAAGAAATTTGACATCGATTATCTTAAGATTGATCGTTCTTTTATTAGCAATCTGATTAACAATGAAACGGATCGTGCACTGGTTGAGGCTATTATTGTCATGGCCCACAAATTGGACATTAATACGATCGCTGAAGGTGTTGAGACGATGGAACAGCAAGATCTGTTGATTCAATTTGGCTGTGACTATGCGCAAGGTTTTTATTATTCTGAAGCCATTTCAATGGAAGCGTTTGAGAAATTGCTCGTTGATCAACAGAATTAGAATCATGAATGACCCTGTTTAAGGTCAATCAGAAGCACTACATTATTGATAATAATACTGCTTTGCTCAATAACTAATGTGTATTGCTTCGCAAGGGATCGTGTCATTTTTATAGGTTTTTTTTAAAGTATGGATTACAAAATATTATTGACGGTTTTTGCCACTGTGTTTATTGCGGAACTGGGTGATAAAACGCAATTGGCAACGATGCTGTTTGCTGCCGACAAGGAAGTCAGCAAGTGGACGATATTTTTTGGTGCATCATTGGCTTTGATAGCGACTTCCGCCATTGGTGTCCTGGCTGGTAGCGTTATTTCCGACTACATCAGCGAAAAACACCTGCAGTATGTTGCGGGTACGGGATTTATCATTATCGGGGCATGGACGCTGGTAAAAGCCTGAGAAGGAACTGCTAATGGCTCAGACTCGAGCTAAGCTACCGAGTGAAATTCTGAGCAAGCTGATTACGGTCATGGTTAGAAATATTTTCACGAATGCGCTCAATATATTACCGTTTATCCTGATCTTGTCGAAGGGCTTAATCAGAGATTCCTTAGGACTATAAGCTGCAAGGTAACGCTGAGACCACCGGATCGACTATTCTCATCGCCAGTTCTTCACCTAGACCGGGACTGATATCTCGAACAGCGGCCAAGCCAATGCCGTTTTGGGTTCTTCTTTTCCATTAAAAAATAATAGGGATTACGTATATAATGCTGCATTTAGTTGACTAGAAAAGCTACTGTATCGCAGGCTCTGAATTTTTATTCGATTCCCGTAAATGTTTTTACCCAATCATGCGCCCAATTTTAAAATCCAGTAAATTAACAAATGTTTGTTATGACATTCGCGGTCCCGTGCTTGAACGCGCCCGGCAGATGGAAGAAGAAGGCCATCACATTATTAAACTGAACATTGGTAATCCAGCTACGTTTGGTTTTGATGTGCCCGAAGAGATCCTACAGGATGTTATCCGCAATTTATCGGATGCCTCAGGCTACTGCGATTCCAAAGGTTTATTTGCAGCTCGCAAAGCGATCATGCATTACACCCAGGAAAAGCAGATTAAGAATGTCCAATTGGATGATATTTTTATTGGTAACGGAGTGTCAGAACTGGTCGTTCTGACCATGCAGGCACTCTTGGATAATGGCGACGAAGTGCTGATTCCCATGCCGGATTATCCGTTGTGGACTGCCGCAGTTGTTCTCTCGGGCGGGAAAGCAAAGCATTATGTGTGTGACGAAGCATCGGGCTGGTCACCCGATCTGGATGATATCCGCGCCAAAATTACACCCAGAACACGTGCGATCGTCATCATCAATCCGAATAATCCTACCGGTGCACTGTATCCGAAAGAATTATTGTTGGAGATTATTGAAATTGCCCGTCAGCATCAATTGATCATTTATGCCGACGAGATTTATGACAAGATCTTGTACGAGGACGCGACCCATACGTCTATTGCTTCGCTAGCCGATGATGTTTTGTTTGTTACATTTAATGGGCTATCAAAAAATTACCGTGCAGCGGGCTTTCGTTCTGGTTGGGCTGTTGTTTCGGGTGAAAAGAATCATGCGCGCGACTACATTGCCGGGTTGAATATGCTGGCTTCTATGCGATTATGCGCCAATGTGCCCTCACAATTTGGCATTCAGACCGCATTGGGCGGCTATCAGAGCATTTATGATTTGACACTGCCTACTGGCCGGCTGATGCGTCAGCGCGATGTGGCGTGGAAATTATTGACGGATATTCCTGGCGTAAGCTGTTTTAAACCACAAGCGGCGTTGTATTTGTTTCCGCGTTTGGATCCTGAGATTTATCCCATTGAGGATGATCAGAAATTTGTACTGGATCTTTTATTGGAAGAAAAGGTTTTATTGGTTCAGGGTAGCGGTTTTAACTGGCGGCATCCAGATCATTTTCGCGTGGTCTTCCTGCCGAATGTGGATGACTTGACCGAAGCAATGGGTCGCATTGCGCATTATCTTCAACGTTATCGAAAACGCCACGGTACATAGTTCGGAAGATTTTTAACTATTTATTTCTTGCCTTCTGGCTCATATAATCCGGTAACCGGTTATTCAATCAGTTTTTTAACTTTTAAATTTTATGAAACCCATCAATATTGGTTTGTTAGGAATTGGCACTGTGGGCGGGGGTACGTATACCGTTCTCAAACGTAATCAGGAAGAAATAGCCCGTCGTGCGGGACGTGAAATCAAAGTCACCATGATTGCCGACCGGGATTTAGACCGGGCGCGTAGTTTCGCCGATCACGATGTGATTGTGACTGCTAACGCGCATGAAGTTACTACGCACCCCGACATTGATATTGTGGTTGAACTGATCGGCGGTCAAACAATTGCCAAGGACCTGATACTGGAAGCGCTTGCTCACGGCAAACATGTCGTTACGGCGAATAAAGCCTTGCTGGCAAACCACGGCACCGAAATATTTGCAGCTGCGCGTGCAAAGGGTGTGATCATTGCTTTTGAAGCCGCAGTAGCTGGTGGCATTCCGATTATTAAAGCGTTGCGCGAGGGATTGACCGCTAATCGCATCACCTGGGTTGCCGGGATTATCAACGGCACTTCGAATTTTATTTTGTCGGAAATGCGTGAGAAGGGATTGTCCTTTGAACAGGTTCTAGCGGAAGCACAAAAGCTGGGTTATGCCGAGACGGATCCGACCTATGATATCGAAGGCATCGATGCTGCCCACAAAATCACGCTGATGTCGGCAATTGCCTTTGGCATACCGGTGCAATTCAGCAAAGTGTATACCGAAGGGATTACCAAACTGACCGGTGAAGATATCCGCTATGCCGAACAACTCGGTTACCGGATCAAACTGCTGGGGATTACCAAGCGAGTGGAAAAAGGCATCGAATTACGTGTACATCCTGCGCTCATTCCGGTGCGGCGCTTGATCGCCAACGTCGAAGGTGTGATGAATGCCATCGTGGTCAAGGGCGATGCGGTAGGCGCGACACTCTACTATGGTGCCGGAGCGGGCGCAGAACCAACAGCTAGTTCGGTGATCGCGGATCTGGTCGATGTGACGCGTTTGCATACCGCGGATCCGAAGTATCGAGTACCGCCGCTGTCATTCCAACCCGATTTGTTGTCCGATACACCGGTGATTCCGATGGAAGATGTGGAAACATCTTATTATCTGAGGATGCAGGTGATTGATAAGCCCGGTGTGATGGCGGAAATTACACGCATCGTGGCGGAGAATAATATTTCTATTAGTGCGATGATTCAAAAGGAACCGAGCAGCGATTCGGACCGGGTTAGCATTATTATGCTGACACACCTGACGGTGGAGAAAAATATCAACGTGGCTATTGCCCGTATTGAATCCTTGCCGGTGGTGACGAGTAAAGTGATCCGTATTCGTATTGAAGAATTAAATAATTAGGAATTGAACCCTTGAAATGGATGCAGTGATGATCATTGCATCCATTTTTCAGGCACTGCCCCTGTTTTTTAACGCTGTTGTGTGATGCAATAGCATTTATTGAACTCATAAAAATCAAGCATGCGTTATATTTCAACTCGTGGTGGAATGCCACCCAAATCTTTTTCTGAAATCCTGTTAAGTGGTTTGTCTCCAGATGGTGGATTGGCGATACCCGAAGCATATCCTCGCATTTCTGCGGCAGAACTGGATGCCTGGCGCGGTCTCAGTTATCCGGCGCTTGCGTTCGAGATCCTGTCACGTTTTGTCGACGATATCCCGGCTGACGATTTACGCAATCTGATCAATCAGACGTATACCGCCGAGATTTTTGGCAGCGCCGATATCACGCCGCTCAAAACCTTGGAGCCTGGTTTGCATATTTTGGGACTTTCCAATGGGCCGACTTTGGCATTCAAGGATATCGCGATGCAATTGCTCGGCAATCTGTTTCAATATCAGCTTGAGAAAACCGGCGCGGAATTGAATATTCTCGGCGCAACCTCGGGCGATACCGGTTCCAGCGCTGAATATGCCATGCGCGGCAAGCACGGCATCCGAGTATTTATGCTATCCCCGCTGGGGAAAATGAGTCGTTTCCAGACGGCACAGATGTTTTCGCTGCATGACAAGAACATTTTTAATATCGCTGTTCGTGGTGTGTTCGACGATTGCCAGGATATCGTCAAGGCCGTCAGTAACGATCACGTATTCAAACAAGCGCACCGGATTGGCACAGTCAATTCGATCAACTGGGCACGGATTGTGGCGCAAGTTGTGTATTACTTTAAAGGCTATTTTGCCGCGACCAGAAGCAATGACGAGCAAGTGTCTTTTGCTGTGCCATCGGGTAATTTCGGTAATATCTGCGCCGGTCACGTGGCGCGAATGATGGGATTGCCGATTAAACACTTGATTCTGGCAACCAATGAGAACGATGTGCTCGATGAATTCTTCAGAACCGGCGTCTACCGCCCTCGTGCCACGACGGAAACCCAGCACACCAGCAGCCCGTCGATGGATATTTCCAAAGCTTCCAATTTTGAACGCTTCATTTTCGACCTGACCGGCAGAAACGCCAATCAGGTTGCTGAATTATGGTCAGCCGTGGACAAAGGCAATGCCTTTGATTTATCCACCACACCGCTATTTACGAAAATCAGGAATTACGGCTTTGTGTCCGGCAGCAGCAACCACACCGCACGGATTGCCACGATTCGCGACATCTATCAGCGCTATCACGTGCTGGTCGATACGCATACCGCAGATGGTCTGAAAGTCGGCCAAGCGCACCGCGAAGACGGAGTGCCGCTGATTTGCCTGGAAACTGCATTACCTGCGAAATTCGCCGAAAGCATCCAGGAAGCCATTGGCCACGAACCGGAACGACCAGTCGGTTTTGAGAATCTGGAAGATTTTCCGCAACGGTTTGTGGTGAAGGATGCGGATGTGGCGGCGGTGAAATCGTACATTGACGAGCAGTGCAAGGTGTCGGTGTAGAACATCTGATGAATCGCTGGAATATTCCAGACTGGCTAGCGCGTGAAGTAATCGAAAGAGATACTCATTGCGTATATTGTGGGGTTGAATTTATTGCACCGAATCAAACGCGAAAATCGACACCATCGTGGGAGCATATTGTAAACGATGTGAGGATAATTTATCGCGCAAATATTGCAAGATGCTGCATGTCTTGCAATGCAAGTAAGGGAGCAAAGCTTCTTTCTGTTTGGCTGGGTTCGAGTTTTTGCAAGGAACGAAACATTACAAAAGAAACCGTTGCGCCAATTGTCAGGATTGCTCTCGATTATCCGCCAACATTAGATAACTCAGTAAAGTAGGACGCAATTCGTATTGGGCCGAAGCACGCGTAGGGCGCATTAATAATGCGCCGAACTTATTTATAAAAACCGCCTCATGTACCACCGCCCGGTGCATTGCGCTTACGCTGAATGCACCCTACGATCTAAAAAGACAAGCCAAACTGTGCTAATCTAACTTCAAATCTGTATACTTCGAAGTATTCTGAGTTGCTTCTATCGACTATAAGCCGTATTTAAACCACCTGGAGCCAGCCTATGAAGTTTTCTATTTACCGCTATGATCCCGATAAAGATGAAAAACCTTATATGCAGGATTACGACATTCAGTTGGCGGCGACCGACAAGATGTTGCTGGATGCGTTGCTGCATATTAAATCGATTGATGACAGTCTGAGTCTGCGCCGTTCCTGCCGTGAGGGGGTGTGCGGTTCGGATGCAATGAATATTAATGGCAGTAATGGACTGGCTTGCATTACACCGCTCAGTAGCTTGAAAGAGCCGGTAGAGATACGTCCATTACCCGGATTGCCGGTTATTCGTGATTTGATTGTGGATATGACGCAATTTTTCCACCAATATCATTCTGTCAAACCCTATCTCATTAACAATGATCCGCCGCCTGAAACTGAACGGTTACAGTCGCCAGAAGACAGGGCGGCTTTGGATGGCGCATACGAGTGTATTTTATGCGCGTGTTGTACAACATCCTGTCCTTCTTTCTGGTGGAATCCGGATAAATTCGTAGGGCCTGCCGGGTTATTGCAAGCCTATCGTTTTCTTGCAGATAGCCGGGATCAGGCAACTGCTGAGAGATTGGATAATCTGGAAGATCCTTATCGGTTATTTCGTTGTCATTCCATCATGAATTGTGTTGCTTCATGTCCTAAAGACCTAAATCCGACCAGCGCAATTGGCAAAATCAAGGATATGATGTTAAAAAGAATGGTATGAAGGAGTTCGAGCGCGCACGCTGGCGATGCCGACGCGGTCTGCTTGAGTTGGATATTGTTTTGCAACGTTTCATGGATCATTACTACACGCAGTTGGATGAATCGGGGTTGGAACAGTTTGAACGGTTGTTAGCATTACCGGATAATGATTTGTGGGATTTGATCACGGCAAAACAAATCAATGCAGATGATAACTTGCAACAGGTATTGGAATTATTACAAAAGAGTTAGATTTCGGATGGTATTCCGCGGATTCTGAAATCATCTGATAGTGCATACTAATCAATCTAAGCGACAAGTGGAGAAGTAAAATGGCACAAAAAGGCATAGCAACATTAAATCTTAATGATGGCAGCGCACCCATCGAACTACCCGTTTTATCCGGAACGATGGGCCCCGATGTGGTCGATATTCGCGCACTACATGCAAAAAGTGGCGTATTTACTTATGATCCAGGATATTTGTCGACGGCCAGCAATAGCTCTAACATTACCTTTATTGATGGGGACAAAGGCATCTTGTTATACCGTGGATATCCCATCGAACAACTCGCGAGAAACTGTGATTTTATCGATGTTTGTCATTTGTTGATGAAAGGTGAACTGCCCGATACGCAACAGAAATCAGAATTTGATCGTTCGATTAAAGATCATTCGATGTTGCACGAGCAATTGGTCAGGTTTTTTAGCGGATTTCGGCGTGATGCACACCCAATGGCAGTCATGGTGGGTGTCGTGGGTGCTCTATCTGCCTTTTATCATGAAGCTTTGAATATTTCGGATCCGGCGTATCGGGAACTATCCGCTTTCCGGTTGATAGCAAAATTGCCGACGATTGCGGCAATGGCCTATAAATATAATATCGGTCAACCCTTCATCTATCCCCAAAATCGATTAGGTTACGCGGAAAACTTCCTGCATATGATGTTTGCCGTGCCGAGTGAGAAATATGAAGCGAATCCTGTGATTGTTCGCGCGCTGGATCGGATCCTGATTTTACATGCCGATCATGAACAAAATGCTTCCACTTCAACCGTTCGATTGGTCGGCTCCAGCGGGGCGAATCCTTTTGCTTGTGTTTCGGCAGGAATCTCCTGTTTATGGGGACCTGCGCATGGCGGCGCCAATGAAGAGTGCCTGAAAATGCTGGAGGAAATCGGTGATGTTTCACGCATTGATGAATATATCAAACGCGCCAAAGATAAAGACAGTAATTACCGGCTGATGGGTTTCGGACATCGTGTCTACAAGAACTTTGACCCGCGCGCCAAGTTGATGCGCGAGACCTGTCATGAGGTTCTGAATGAACTGGGTTTGCACAATGACCGCTTATTTAAGCTGGCGTTGCAACTGGAAAAGATCGCATTGGAAGATGAGTATTTTATTTCCAGGAAATTGTATCCTAACGTGGATTTTTATTCGGGAATCGTACAGCGCGCCTTGGGGATACCGACCAGCATGTTTACCGCTATTTTTGCCATGGCCAGAACAGTGGGATGGGTGGCACAATGGAGTGAAATGGTTTCAGATCCGACCCATAAGATTGGGCGCCCGCGTCAATTGTATACCGGCACAGCGATGCGGGATATACCCAGTTCGTATTCAAGAAAATAGCTTTCTTTTATAAAGGCTGCCAATCTTATGAGCAAGCAGTTGTTTGATGATTCCATTTTATCCGGCGCAAACGCTTCGTTTATTGAAGCGGTTTATGAAGATTATCTGCATAACCCGAATTCTGTTGTACCGGCTTGGCGTGAATACTTCGATCAGTTGGCTAAGCAACCGGATACCGCTGCCAATAAACAACCCCAAGGTGTAGTCAGCAGCACTTCCGTTACGACGGCCACAACCTATTCCGGGTCAGAAAGTCAAACCACACTGCCGGATGTGATGGCTGCTGATTCTGATGATCGCAAGCAAGTTGCTGTCCTGCAGCTCATCAACATGTACCGCTATCTGGGTCTGAACCAGGCCAAGCTGGATCCGCTTGGACTCAAACAACAATCTGATGTGCCCGAGCTGGATCCTGCTCATTTCGGATTTGCTGAAACGGACATGGACAAGGTATTTAATACCGGTTCTTTAGTAGGGCCTGAGCACGCCACGCTGCGTGAAATTCTGCAAATCCTGCGGGAAACCTATTGCGGTTCTGTCGGTGCGGAGTATATGTATATTTCTTCAGTCGAACAGAAACGCTGGATACAAGCGCGATTGGAAGGTCAGCGATCGAATCCGAACTATTCGGACGAATACAAACGCCATATTCTTGAGCGGCTCAACGCGGCTGAAGGATTGGAAAAGTATCTGCATACCCGTTATGTCGGACAGAAGCGTTTTTCCGGGGAGGGAAATGAGAGCCTTATTCCACTGCTGGATTGTTTAATTCATCGCGCAGGCAAAACCGGGATTCAGCAGATTGTGATGGGGATGGCGCATCGTGCCAGACTCAATGTATTGGTGAATACGCTGGGTAAGATGCCTGCCGATCTTTTCCGCGAGTTTGAAGAGAAACAACCCCAAGAATTACCGTCGGGCGATGTGAAATATCATCAGGGATTTTCTTCCGCAATTAAAACATCGGATGGCATTGTTCGATTGGCTTTGGCTTTTAATCCCTCACATCTGGAAATTGTTAATCCAGTGGTAGAAGGCTCGGTGCGCGCGCGCCAGCATTTGTTAAAAGACAAGCTGGGTGATAAAGTGTTGCCGGTATTAATACATGGCGATGCGGCGTATGCCGGACAAGGCGTTGTCATGGAAACGCTCAATTTGTCACAAACCCGTGGATATGGCACGGGTGGCACGGTGCATATCATCATTAATAATCAGATTGGATTCACCACGTCCGATACACGTGACAGCCGCTCGACATTGTATTGCACTGATGTCTCCAAAATGATCGAAGCACCGATTTTTCATGTTAACGGTGATGATCCGGAAGCGGTGATTATGGTGGCTGAATTGGCGTTTGATTTTCGTATGCGGTTTCATAAAGATGTCGTGATTGACATGGTTTGTTTCCGTCGTCTTGGCCATAATGAGCAGGACGAACCCATGGTGACGCAACCGAAGATGTACCAGATCATCAGCAAACATCCGGGCACGCGCAAGCGCTATGTGGATAAACTCGTGACGGAAGGTGTGATTAAACCGGAAGATGCGGATGACCTGGTTCAGTCCTACCGGAATGCCATGGATGAAGGCGTCAATCCCAATAAAGCTGTTTGTTATGACTATCAATCCCCTTACACCATCAATTGGGAGCCTTTTCTCAAGCCATTTAAATGGAACAAGAAGGTCAAAACCGGTGTTGCAATTCAAACGCTGAAACAGCTTGCAATGCGGTTGACTGATATTCCTGAGGGCTTTAGATTGCAGCAAAGGGTTGAAAAGATAATTGCAGACCGGCGTTTGATGGGGAGTGGAAAATTACCGCTGGATTGGGGAATGGCAGAGAATCTTGCCTACGCCGCTTTGCTGAAGGAAGGCTATCCGGTGAGACTCTCGGGCCAGGATTCGGGACGTGGCACTTTCTTTCACCGTCATGCGGTATTACATGACCAGGTAACAGCGGATCAAGACGAGCGTGTTTATGTTCCGTTGCGTCATATCTATCCCGAGCAACCGGATTTTGTTGTCATTGATTCGATGTTGTCCGAAGAAGCGGTATTGGGTTTTGAATATGGTTATGCAACCACGCAACCGAATGAATTGGTTGTCTGGGAAGCGCAGTTTGGTGATTTTGCCAATGGTGCGCAGGTGGTGATCGATCAATTTATTGCATCCGGTGAAGCCAAATGGGGGCGTGTGTGCGGACTGGTTATGATGTTGCCGCATGGCTATGAGGGGCAGGGCCCTGAGCACTCTTCCGCGCGACTGGAGCGTTATCTGCAACTGTGTGCGAATTATAATATTCAGGTCTGTGTGCCTTCCACACCGGCACAAATGTTTCATGTGCTGCGGCGGCAAATGATCCGCCCACTGCGCAAGCCACTAATCATCATGAGTCCCAAGAGCATGCTGCGGCATAAAGAATCCGTATCGAGTCTAGAAGATTTAGCGAATGGCTATTTTTATCCGGTCATACCTGAAACCGAGAATCTGGATTCCAAAAAAGTGAGACGCATCATCGCCTGTAGCGGAAAGATTTATTACGAGCTAATGGCTTACCGTAAGGAGCAGCAAATAACGGATATGGCGATTATTCGCCTGGAGCAGCTTTACCCATTTCCGCATGAGGAATTTCAGGCGGAGCTCGATCGTTTCAGTAACGCCAAATCAGTAATCTGGTGCCAGGAAGAGCCGGGTAATCAAGGCGCATGGCATCGCATTCAGCACTATCTGCGACGGCATATGCGGCCTGACCAGATGCTTGGTTACGCGCTGCGGGAATCTTCAGCGTCTCCGGCAGTCGGTTATACGGCCCGCCATAAATTTACGCAGAATGAGTTAATCGTGGCAGCATTCAGAGATAAAATCTAAAAAGAGGGCACCATGCTAGTTGAAGTCAAAGTACCCATGTTATCTGAATCCGTAGCGGAGGCTACTTTAATATCCTGGCATAAAAAGACAGGAGACTACGTCAGCCGGTCAGAAAACCTGATCGATGTCGAAACCGACAAGGTGGTACTTGAATTACCCGCTCCCAGTGCCGGTGTATTGACAAAAATTTTAAAAAAAGACGGTGCAACGGTTGCCAGCGGTGAAGTCATCGCCATGATTGAGACGGAAGCAACCGATAAACCGGATAATCAACCAAAACCGGCGCCCGCTGCGGAAAAGCAGACTGAAATACCAGCCGTCAAAAGTATTGAAACGATCAGCGCCAAAGGCGATGAACAAGCGCTACCGCTGTTGATGCCCGCTGCACACAAACTGGCGGAAGCAAATAACTTGAAAGCGGTGGAAATCATTGCCATTAAAGGGACTGGCTTGGGCGGGCGTGTCACCAAAGAAGATGTGCAAACGTATATGGAAGGCAAATCCAGCGCGGCCGCACAAACCGAGACAAAATCCGGCACAACCGTAACACCAGCTACACCAGTTCCGGGTGCGCGTACTGAACGCAGAGTCGCCATGTCCAGACTGCGGCAGCGAGTTGCGGAACGTCTGGTGCAATCGCAATCCACCGCAGCGATTCTGACCACGTTTAATGAAGTCAATATGCAGGCGATTATTGATCTGCGTGCGCGCTACAAAACTGAATTTGAGAAGGAATATGGTGTCAAGCTCGGTTTCATGTCGTTCTTTGTCAAAGCCGTCATTGCCGCGTTAAAGAAATATCCGATTATCAATGCCTCCGTTGAAGGCAATGACATTGTTTATCATGATTACTACGACATCGGCATCGCCGTCGGCAGTCCGCGCGGGCTAGTGGTTCCGGTTATCCGGGATGCAGATCGTTTAACGCTGGCTGGGATTGAATTGCAGATCGCCGAATTTGCCAAGCGCGCGCAAGACGGCAAGCTGACTATAGAGGAACTTAGTGGTGGAACCTTCTCGATTACCAATGGCGGCGTATTTGGTTCCATGCTGTCCACCCCGATCATCAATCCACCACAAAGCGCCATTCTGGGTATCCATGCAACCAAGGAACGGGCAGTGGTTGAAAATGGGCAAATCGTGATCCGTCCGATGAATTACTTGGCTTTGTCCTACGATCACCGAATTATTGATGGCCGGGAAGCGGTATTGTCTCTGGTGGCGATGAAAGAAGCATTGGAGTATCCGATGAGTCCGTTGCTGGAGAAATGAGAGGATCTCGGATGAAAGCATTGTATTGATGAGAAAATTATTGCAAGGATTCCGGAATTTCTATTAATATTACATTTCTAATCTTATAACTAAAAAATAAATTTATTTCAAATGTATTTAAAGAGAGTTTCCATGAAAAAGAATCTTATTGTTTTATCTCTTCTCGTTACCTCGGGTTTAGTGACGGAAACAGCTTCTGCAAACCCAATTACCAGTGATTTGCCCAGTTCTACTTATGTTGTCAAGGATAGCCTAGCGTGGACCTGGGCTTCCCCGGTTAATGTACAACATTGGATAAGTAATGAGCTTTTTGCGCCTAGCTTCCATAGTGGTTGGCGCTACGCGACACCAGCAGAAATGCTTCATATGCCAACTTTAGAGGAATTTGGTTTTGGTGCTATTAATTCGGCGGCGTACTGGAATTCGGCCTATACGCATGTCGATGCTTTCGATTTTGCAGCAGGTCATGTATCAAGCCGATGGGGACATGATGTATGGGATACCTTTTATGTTTCCTCTATTCCGGAGCCAGAAACTTACGCCATGCTGCTTGTTGGGCTGGGTCTGCTGAATCTTTTAGCACGCCGTAGAGCTGAAAGGGTGCTTTAAGTAAAGCAGATTGCACTGAAATTTTTGAAGCTGATGATGTATCAGTCAGTCCTATTTTTTGGTGTCGGCAGGAATGGCGTGTTGGATGGAGGGAATTAATGCTACCAGCACGCGCAATTTCTCCCAATACTTTGGCCATGAAAGCAGCATCTCCACTCGCTCCCTCAAGACATACTAAAATATGCCGCCAGCTCTTCTGGGATGCTAAGGTGTTTGGCGACATCGCAACGAATTTTCGCGTTTGGGTTATTTTGAATTCTTCAAGATTGTGTGAATGGTGCGGAGCGGATTTTACGTCGTTTGCCTGACTTTATTTATCATCACGAGCGAGCAGAATAATCGCCTACGTACTTTATTGCTGTAGCCTCTTCTGCTAGTGCCGCATTTTGTTGCTTACCCCGTCTATCTGCGTTACTACTTGGTTGACTTGTTCAATACCAGTGAGGCAGCGCGATCCGTCAATATTCCCTAAGATTGATATATCCCGCACACTGCGGTAAATAATGAAAATAAGTTCTGGCTCTAGCGGAGATAACTTAAATCAATAAAGTGTCATGATGTATTCTTTCTTCAAACGTGAACCAATATCCCTTGCGTCATAAGAAAAAAGTCCGATGTGATTCACAGGGAGTTCGATAGGTTCTTCTTTCAGATCTATAATCATGGCCGTTATCGATGCAATGGCATGATTGGCATTATAAATCCCAAGGGTAACGTGGGGAATGTAGTGTGTGTTTCTGAAATCCTGCCGGTCATTGATCAAAGTATGCCGGATGACTTCTAGCGATCCGGAAGGATCCATTACTTCAAGAAATGGCGCTGACGAAAAGCTGTTGATGCCACCGATTGACACGATAAAGGGCGCCAATTTCAGGGTATGAAGCGCTGCCTGCTGTTTTGTGATGGCAGCTTGTGTGATGTCGTCATTATGAATGATGTGTTCGCTTAAAAAACCGCTGATGGCAAGCGTAATATGCGCCTGCCGCTCATAGGGATGCAGAAGCAGATCCTTGAAAAGGGGATGGTATTTTTTCAAGCGATTATTGACTAATACAGTGTCACTATCGATAGCCCATAAATAATAGCGCGGACGGTTTTTATGCCATTCTGGGTATTCGCGTTTCTCAGCTGCGTGGGTGTGTTGCTGCTGTATGAACGATTGCCAGGTATCGGTGTGGTACACGGGTCTGTATGTTGATGAATTTATAGTGTTCTGCATTATGCAGGGACCCATTCTAAATCACTATTTAGCGTGTTTGCCAATTAATCTTATTTTCAGTACATTTCTTCTCTCTAAAAAAAGCGTTAATCTTTCCTACATAAAATCCATATCAAACAGGCTGTTTTGCATGGCGTGAATATCGTCCGAATGTCTGTGCCTAGTTTAGGCGTAGTGAACTTCCTACGCTTGAGAAAATTGGGGAATTTATAGAAGTGCCCTTGTACGTAGAGCTTACTAAAAAAGTATAACTAACTGTTCTAATTGGATAGTATTTAATATTTTGGTAAAATGGTGCACATAAATATGTGAATTAACACCAA
>NZ_JAYUWI010000032.1:0-20470 GCF_043753625.1 Nitrosomonas sp. | reverse complement strand
CCGATACCGAGGCTGTCCTAAAAACACTCGATTCTCGATTGGATGGCTTGAACCAGAAGGAAGCTGATTCGCGCTTGCAGCAGTATGGGATGAACGAGATTGCCCGCGAGAAGCATCAATCCGCCTTAATGCGCTTTTTGAGTAACATCAAGAATCCATTGATCCTTCTGCTCACGGCGCTCGGCGCGATTTCCTTTTTGACCGGCGACTTACGCGCGGCAGTGATCATTTTCATCATGGTGGTTCTGGGGGTGGTGTTGCGTTTCTTCCAGGAAATGCGGGCTGATAATGCTGCTGAAAAGCTAAAAGCCATGGTCAGCAATACCGCGACGCGGGTGCGTGAAGGCAAGGAAGCCGAGGTGCCGCTTAAGCTATTGGTGCCGGGTGATATCATCCGGTTGTCTGCCGGTGATATGGTTCCAGCCGATGTGCGCGTGCTTTCCGCCAAAGATTTGTTTCTGAATCAGTCCGCATTGACTGGCGAATCCTTGCCCATCGAGAAAAAAGCTGCCGCCACCTCCATGGATGTTCAAAATCCACTGGAATTGACCAATATCTGTTTTCTTGGCTCCAATGTGGAGAGCGGCTCCGCGACCGCCGTGGTCATTCACACCGGGGATCAGACCTACTTTGGCGGTCTGGCTACCAGTATCGTTGGGCAGCGTCAGTTGACGAGCTTCGACAAGGGTATCAACAAATTCACCTGGCTAATGATCTATTTCATTGCCGTAATGGTTCCGGCGGTTTTCCTGATCAACGGATTGAGCAAGCACGATTGGTTGGAAGCTTTTCTGTTTGCGATGGCAGTGGCCGTCGGATTGACCCCGGAGATGCTGCCGATGATTGTGACGGTTAACCTTTCCAAGGGCGCTCTGGCGATGGCGCGCAAGAAAGTGATCGTCAAACGGCTGAACGCGATCCAGAACTTCGGGGCGATGGACGTGCTGTGCACCGACAAGACCGGTACGCTCACACAAGGCAAAATCGTGCTTGAGAAACATCTGGACGCACACGGCGATCCCAGTGAAAAGGTACTCGAATACGGCTATTTAAATAGTTACCATCATACCGGGTTGAAAAATCTGCTCGACGAAGCGGTTCTCGCCCATGAGGAGCTCGAGGAACACCTAAAAGCCAATGAGGAATACCGCAAGATCGATGAAATCCCTTTTGATTTCGTGCGGCGGCGGATGTCGGTGATCGTGGAAGACACAACCGGATTGAATACGTTAATCTGCAAGGGCGCCATCGATGAAGTGCTGAGCTTATGCACCCGAGTGGAAATCAAGGGAGCAGTGATCGAGGCTCTGCCCGAGTATGATGCCAAATGCCGGCAGATAGCGGATGATCTGAACAGTCAGGGCTTCCGCGTGATTGCATTGGCCTATAAACAAATGCCGGGGGCAACGGATGAACCGACCTATGCGGTCAAGGATGAATCGGATCTGATTCTGCTGGGCTTTCTGGCCTTCCTTGACCCGTCCAAAGATACCGCTACGGAGGCTTTGGAGCAGCTGCGCCAGTTGAATGTGGACATCAAGATCCTGACCGGCGATAACGAGATCATTACGACTTATATTTGCAAGGAAGTCGGTGTCCCCGTAGAGCATCTCTTACTCGGTCCACAAATTGAGGGGATGAATGAAGCAGAATTGGCCGAAGCGGTCAGCGCGACCAGTATTTTTGCCCGGCTTGCGCCAGTACACAAGGAGCGTATCATTCGCGCGCTACAAAGCAACGGCCACGTGGTGGGGTTCATGGGCGATGGCATCAACGATGCGCCGGCCCTGAAAGCCGCTGATGTCGGTATTTCGGTGGATAGCGCGGTGGATATCGCCAAGGAATCATCTGATATTATCTTACTGGAAAACAGCCTGCTGGTGCTGCAGCAGGGCGTGCTGGAAGGGCGACGGGTGTTCGGCAACATTGTCAAATACATCAAGATGGCGGCCAGCTCGAGCTTCGGCAACATGTTCAGCGTTGTAGGAGCCAGTGCGTTCTTGCCTTTCCTGCCTATGCTGCCGATCCAGGTGTTGATCAACAACCTCCTCTACGATTTCTCGCAGACCACTATTCCTACCGACGAAGTGGACGCCGAATGGCTAACCAAGCCGCGTAAATGGGAGATTGGTGGAATGCTGCGTTTTATTCTATGTATCGGGCCGATCAGCTCGATTTTCGATTACCTGACATTCTTCATCATGCTGTACGTGTTCAATAGCTGGAACAATCCGACCTTGTTCCACACCGGCTGGTTCGTCGAATCGCTCTTCACGCAAACGTTGATCATTCACGTTATCCGCACTAACAAGATCCCGTTTTTCCAGAGCTGGGCCAGTTGGCCCCTTATTCTCACTTCGATCGTCATCGTCGCGGTGGGTGCTTGGCTAACGGTTTCCCCCCTGGCCGATACGCTCGGGTTTGTCCCGCTCCCTCCTTTGTACTGGGGGTTACTGGCAGTCATTTTGGTGTGCTATGTGGTGCTGACCCAGTTGGTTAAGACTTGGTTTTACCGCAGGTACGGCGATTGATGGCAGTGACGAGGAGACGTGAATGACAGATCCTGTGCATATTCTGACCATCAATAGCGGTTCGTCGAGTATCAAGTTCGCGCTGTATCAAATAGGCGAACCGCTGGTGCGAATGCTGCATGGCAAGATTGATCGCATCGGCCTGCCTGACACAAGTTTGGAATTCAACAATCGAATTAGGAACCAGCGGGGTATTAGCAGCTTTGTAGCTTCCGATCCCGAATCGGCGGCTAATTCCTTGATTGACTGGTTTGAAAGGCAGCATGGTTTTGCTTCGGTCAAGGCTGTCGGACACCGCGTAGTCCACGGCATGAAGCACACCGAACCAGTGATTGCAACCCAAGAATTACTGGATGAACTGCATCGCATCGTGCCGTTTGATCCAGAGCATTTGCCGCGTGAAATTGAATTGATTGAGGTGTTCCGCCAGCATCGTCCGAAACTGCCGCAGGTAGCCTGTTTTGATACGGCGTTTCACCACACCATGCCGCGCGTGGCGAAACTGCTGCCAATTCCACGTCGATACGATACGCAGGGTGTTCAGCGTTACGGTTTTCACGGTTTGTCTTATGCTTACCTGATGCAGGAACTTGAACGTCTGGCAGGCACGCAAGCCGCGAACGGGCGTGTCATTCTCGCGCATCTGGGCAACGGCACGAGTCTGGCTGCGGTGCGCAATGGACGCAGCATGGACACGACGATGGGGTTGACACCCGCTGCGGGTCTGATGATGAGCACCCGTTCCGGCGACATTGATCCCGGGCTGATTTCATTCCTGGCGCGCAGCGAGCAGATGACAGCGGAGCAATTTGACCGAATGATCAATCGCGAATCCGGATTGCTTGGAATATCCGAAACCAGTTCCGACATGCGCGATCTGCTCGCAAGGGAAGCCGAAGATATTCGGGTGGCTGAAGCGATAACGCTGTTTTGCTATCAGACGAAGAAAGGGATCGGCGCGTATGCCGCTGCGCTGGGTGGACTCGATACTCTGGTTTTCGCCGGCGGCATCGGCGAAAACGCAGCACCGGTTCGTTCACGGATTTGCGCAGGTCTGGGCTTTCTCGGCATTGAACTGGATGAATTACGCAATGCGGATCACGCGCAGGTAATTTCCACGGACACCAGCCGCGTCGCGGTTCGTGTTATTCGCACCGACGAAGAATTGATGATCGCAAGATCGGTGTGCCATGTGCTCGGATTCGATACATCAATAAAGGAAATTTAAATATGAAAAAAATTACCAAATCGCTCTCTCCGGAATTGCTACACAAGATGGATGCGTATTGGCGCGCTGCAAACTATTTGTCAGTTGGACAGATTTATCTCTACGATAATCCGCTACTGAAACAACCGCTCACGCTGGCGCACGTTAAACCACGCCTGTTGGGTCACTGGGGCACGACCCCGGGGCTAAATTTCATCTACGTGCACCTGAATCGAATCATCAAGGAACATGATCTCAACGTCCTCTACATCACCGGTCCTGGGCATGGCGGACCGGGACTGGTCGCCAACACTTATTTGGAAGGCACGTATAGCGAGGTTTATCCAAATATCTCGCAAGATGAGGATGGCATGCAGCGGCTATTCAAGCAATTCTCTTTCCCCGGTGGGATTCCCAGCCACGTCGCGCCGGAGACACCTGGATCGATTCATGAAGGCGGGGAGTTGGGCTATTCGCTTTCGCACGCTTTCGGCGCAGCATTCGATAATCCCGATCTGCTGGTCACGTGTGTGGTTGGTGATGGCGAAGCGGAAACCGGTCCGCTCGCCACGAGCTGGCACTCGAACAAATTTCTCAATCCGGTTCACGATGGCGCGGTATTGCCCATCCTGCACCTAAACGGCTACAAGATTGCAGGGCCAACGGTGCTGGCACGCATTCCCCGCGATGAGCTGGAAGCATTGTTCCGTGGTTACGGTTATACGCCGTATTTTGTCGAGGGCGACGATCCGTTGGAAATGCATCAGCGTATGGCGGCAACACTCGACGCCGTGATCGCCAACATCAAAAGCATTCAGCGCGACGCCCGCACACATGGCTTTACGAAGCGTCCGCATTGGCCGATGATCATCCTGCGTTCGCCGAAGGGGTGGACCGGTCCGAAAGCTGTCGATGGAAAACCAACCGAGGGCACATTTCGTTCGCACCAGGTGCCAATGGGCGACATGAGCCAGCCGAGGCATGTGAAGATTCTGGAAAAATGGCTGAAGAGCTATCGCCCGCAGGAATTATTCGACGAAACCGGGAAACTCCTTGCCGAACTTGCCGAATTGGCTCCACAAGGCACTCGCCGTATGGGCGCTAATCCGCATGCCAACGGCGGTTTGCTGTTACGTGATTTACGTCTGCCGGATTTTCGTGATTATGCGGTGAAAGTGGCGAAGCCCGGCGCCGTAACCGCGGAAGCGACACGTATCCAGGGCGAATTCATCCGTGACGTAGTGAAACTGAATGCCACCAATTTCCGTGTGTTCAGTCCGGATGAGACGGCTTCGAACCGCTGGGGCGCGGTATTTGAGGTGACGAACCGTTGTTCGACGGCAGAAATTGTTCCAGGGGATGACCACGTCGCACCCGACGGCCGGGTCATGGAGATATTAAGCGAACATCAGTGCGAAGGCTGGCTGGAAGGCTATTTGCTGACCGGCCGCCACGGTTTTTTCTCGTGCTATGAAGCCTTCATTCACATCATCGATTCGATGTTCAATCAGCACGCCAAGTGGCTCAAGGTGGCCAATGAAATTCCGTGGCGGCGGCCGATTGCGTCGTTGAACTACCTGCTTTCCTCGCATGTATGGCGGCAGGATCACAACGGTTTCAGCCATCAGGACCCCGGCTTTATTGATCACGTCATCAATAAGAAAGCAGAAATTATCCGCGTCTATCTGCCGCCCGACGCGAATACACTGTTGTCCGTTACCGATCACTGTTTGCGCAGCCGTAATTACGTGAATGTAATTGTCGCCGGTAAGCAACCTCAGCCGCAGTGGCTTGACATGGACGCGGCGATCAAACATTGCACCGCGGGCATCGGCATCTGGGAATGGGCCAGTAATGACCAAGGTGAAGAACCGGATGTCGTCATGGCATGCGCCGGTGATGCGCCGACGATAGAAACCCTGGCTGCTGTCGAGCTGCTGTGGAAACATTTTCCCGAACTGAAAGTACGGGTCATCAACGTGGTGGACTTGATGAGTCTCCAGCCGCAAAGCGAACATCCGCATGGCTTGAGCGATAAAGATTTTGATGGCCTGTTTACCAAAGATAAACCCATCATTTTCGCCTATCACGGATATCCGTGGCTAATTCACCGGCTCACCTATCGCCGTACCAACCACGATAACCTGCATGTGCGCGGCTACAAGGAAGAAGGTACGACTTCGACGCCGTTTGACATGGGGGTGATGAACGATCTGGACCGTTTTCATCTCGTCGCCGATGTTATTGACCGCGTGCCGCAACTTAGCCCACGAGCGGCTTATGTCAAACAAGCGATCCGTGACAAATTGATCGAACACAAACAATATATTAGTCAATACGGCGAGGACATGCCGGAAATTCTTAATTGGAAATGGAAAGGATAATTTCACGATTTATTGCAATATTTGCAGAATAAAAACGGCGCGCGCGTGCAGCCGTTGCACATTGTAAGCAAACCACTAGCGAAATCGATTGAAATTATCAGGCCATTTTCTGGATGTATGCATGACAATTTATGGGCGATGGCATCAACGAGGCACCGGCTCTGAAAGCCGCCGATGTGGGTATTTCGGTGGGAACGCGCTGTGGGAATCAGTGCTTTCTTGTCTTTCCTGCCTTGCTTGCAGATTCAGGCTACTTGTTGGGCTTCTATCCTGTCTCTATTAGCTTTTTTGGTAAAAAACCGACAACCCCGGCTTAACGACTACTACTCAGCGATCCCATACAGCACAAACGGCGGTTCTGACAACAGAATTTTAAGTTTTAATGGAGGCATTTCCGGTAAAGGGTATCCATCGACACCAAGAATATACAGAGGAATTTTGTTTCTTCGCAAAACCTTCAAATCTGAATAGACAAGGGTTGTGCAAAATACCAAAGGTTCCAATAGTGTTGGAACTCGTGCAGTACAAGGGATGGATTTATCTTGGTTTGGAAGTTTTGTTAAAAAAATATCAGAATTTTCTGGATATTTTTTACCAAAATACCGGATTAGTCCTACGTAGCCTTCGAGTCCGAATAAATATCCCACATTGTATTCTGGCCATAATAAATAAGCAGGTCTTTCAGGAACATATAAATAATCTCCTAATGCTCGTATTTTTGAATACTCAAAGGTTCGGCGCTCAGATATCGGACGCACGAGGAGACCCAGCCTTGAATCTTGATACGGCGAAGCAGGCCCGATAGTGGCATTTCTCACCAATGAAGGAAATAGGTATTTGTGAATTTCAGATGGCAGATAGTTAATTACCAAGTTACGGGTTTCTTGCTGTATCAGCGAATTGGGAACAAATGCGATTACTATCAGAATACCCGATGCTATTAATAAAGGGCGAGTTTTTCGCTGCTTGATAAAATTTTGCAGAATCGAACTCCAGCCCTCACCACAAAGAACCAGAAGCGGCAGTACAATACCAAAACTCATACGTGTTTGAACTGCGCGCCCATTCAAACTATCAACCACCATAGGAAGCAGCGCTAATACAAGCCATACCATTGCAAAACGAATCAAAGGATCGCGCCACATCGGTATCGCCGCGCAAGCCCCTACCCACAGCAAGCCGCCGGCAATTGCAATTTTAAATAGACTCATGGCTGGTGCCCCAGGAAACAATTCCTTAGCTGCAGAGGAGAAGTTCGCCAAGGTTTGCGGATTGACTAATGGGGAAAACCACCATGCGTATATCACGTAAAGGAACAATGAAACCAAGCCAGCAGCGATGATGCTTGGCACAGCATCAAACTTTCTCGACATTATTAGTGCTGCTAACAATACAGTTGAGAAAATTATTCCCGGCAAAGTTGCATCAATTCGGATGAAAAATACCAAGAATAGCAAACAACCCGCAAAAGCCCCGACCGCTAGAGATCGGCGTTCAACAGCTCGCACCAACATCACGGCAAAGAAAGCCAAGATTACGAACGCTGGAGGTTCGCTAAGCAAGTGTCCTTGAAGTCCACGATAACTATCTGAGGCAATATAGGATAATGCCCCAAGGGAGTATCCTGCCCACCAAATAGAATCGGGTTTTTTAGGCCGAAATAGGACAGCCAAGCGCGAACCAAGAACTACACAAAGGGTTACACCCAGTGCCATGAAGACTTGATACAACCATTGCATTGCTACAAGCGCAGTTTCAGTAGTACCAAATAGTCGGCCAACTTCACCGAGTAAAAGAACATGCCCAATGCGTGTAAAGTGCCAAAGCAAACGGTTTGGTTCAAGCGGGATATCATGAGCATGCTGATGATAGTCGGCCAACATTTGTGTCTCTGCCGCTCTTTTGGAAATATCCACGTAGATCACTGCATCCCAGTGAGTTTCTTCAAGTGGGGCCAGATCAGAATGGAACAACAATGCAGTAAAGAATACTATAAACAACATACAGGCAATGCGTAAAGAGAACCAAGAAAAATTGTCAAGTTCCTTGGCAGTGTGCGAGTACGACTTGGAATTCAAAGCGATTTTCACTTTAGTTGTCTTGTTGTAAGCGCCGAACAGATCTTTCTCATTCGGATTTGATAATTTCTTCCTGCTGATTAACCCTGATTACTCGATGTAACCTTCAGGATTAGCAAGTTTTTCTGTATATTTAGCTAAAAATAATGATGGAAAGGGGGCATTGCTGGTTTTGATTATTCCAGGGCAATGTGTTGAGCATTGTTATGTTCGAATGCCGCCATGTTAATCAATCGGGCCTAATTCTAATTTGCACTAGAAACTACACTAGTAATCATCCAATTCCATCAGTAATATTTTTTATCAGAACGGGAGTATTTTCAAGCTCTCGTAGTGCAATAACCAAATCTCTCAAACCATTGATACTGTCAAAGCACACGGTTCTAAACGTATCTTTCTCGTAACTCTCCCGTCAACTTAATGGAGCTACATTAATTGCTATGACTTTCTCCCGAAATCCATAACTAATTTACTTCATCACTTTGTTTTGCCAAATTCAAATCATCGGATCTATTATACCTGACTGAGCAGTTCGTCAATGACCTTGTGTGCTAAGCCGGCCGCACCATCCCAGGAAGTAACCACCGGGTAGACTTGAGTGGTCGTAGCTAAATATAGCTTTCCCGGAAGCAAGGTTGTAGGTGGTTTGCGCTGTTGATAGCCCGTGGTATAAATCGGCTCTACGAAAGGTGACCGAAACACAAACCGGTCAATCACATCTTCATCCACAAGGTCAGGAAAAAGCCGCTTCAGCCCAGTCATGTATGCATCCAGAATCTCTGCATCACTTTGGTGGAACCGTGAGTCCGTACGGTGTACATAGTTCATCAAATAAATCAGATGCATGCCAGCGGTATCGGTTTTCTCAAGCAGCGTTGTACTCTCCACAATACCCTGAAATGGAATTTCTTCATCAATTGTAGCAACCCAGTAATGCTTTGTTAATCCACGGCGCAGCGTGAACACGGCATTAACTACGCCTTGCATATCGATTCCGGCGTCAATTTGTTCGGCAACGCTAGCTAATTGACCATCCGCCATTGCTTTGCGTAGCGCAAAAATAGGGGTTGTTACTACAGTGCGATCGTACACATGAGGATTTTCCTGTGCTACATGAACTATGAGTCGTCCGTCTTCCGTAAGATCCAATTTCTCCATGGGTGCTTGTAATCTAATTGTGCCGCCGTGTGCTTCAATCGCTTCAACCAAAGCAGCTATGATGCGTCGGTAGCCGCCACGGATGTATCCTTTGCATTCCTTTTTCCCACCACCTTTTTCACGGTTGAAGCGTGTCCAAAACCAGAGAGCGGGGACTTCATGATAATGATCACCGAATTTGGCTTGCAGCATTGGCTTCCAAAAGGTTTCAAAGGCACGATGTCCAGAAATCCGACTCAACCATTCAACACAAGTTACATCGTCTAGTCCATTTGATGAACAAATACTTCCCCACAAACCGGTCAGACCGACACGTATTCTATCAACCAAGGATAGCGGACTGAATCGTAACAGTTCGAGCGGCGTATTGAGGCCATACAGCTGTCCATCACGCATAAACCCAAAACTGGTCTCTTTCCAATAAATTTCATCCTCGAGACCGAGCTCGCGCAACACGCCAAGCAGGTGTCGATCACTTGGCAACATGCAATGATAAAACCGTTCAAGATATACATTCCGATACTGGAAGAAAGTTCCCAGACCGCCAAGCTGATCAGATGCTTCGTAGACGGTTACGCGCGCACCCGCCTTGGCGAGTAAGTAAGCTGAGACCAGGCCACCGATTCCGCCACCTACCACGGCAATGTTCAATGATGTGCCGATGATGCCTGATATATTAGTAGAGCCAATATCGTTAGGATTTTTTATCATAATCGTGTCTTTTACGTTCTGATGCTACACACGCCAGGAGACCGGCAACAATCCGCGTATCAATGTAATTAAGTAACGCCACATCGTAGGCAGGATCCGCATCTTACTGGCGCCCTCTTTAAGATCGTAACGGAGTACAAGTGGCACTTCTGAGGCGCGAGCACGCAATGCGCGCAAGTTTAGCAGTAACTCGAACATACAAGAAAAACCATTTTCGCGTATGAAGTTATCACCAAACATGTCGATCAAATTACGTAGTGTCTCAGCTCGGTAAGCACGAAACCCGCAGGTGTAGTCACGCACGCCTGGATAACGGATTAATGTACGAATTCCCGCGCTTGAAAGATGACTCAGGAATATACGAAACGGCGGCACACCGATTTCCTGCGCGCCAGGTTGAAATCGAGACGCAATGACTACGTCAAAACCTGTCTCGAGACGCTCTACCATGCTTTTGATCAATCCTGGGTCTTGCGAGTTGTCTGCGTCCAATGTAATCACAACATCACTTTCTTGCGCCGAGGCCTTGAGGCCTGTGCGCATTGCTGCACCAAGCCCCATGTTTCTAGGATGTTGTATCAACTCTACCGGCATTTGTGCCGCTGCGTCACGTACAATCTGTGCGGTCCGATCACGAGAACCATCGTCGACTACAAGAATTCGATAATCGGCCCATCCATCAAGAGCAAGTTGGATGCGGCTCAACAATGGGGGAAGATCTTTTTCCTCATTGTATGCGGGCAACATGACTATAATTTTTTTATCTAGCATTTTTCCTCAGCACATGGCAGTAGCGGTATCATCAATCGTTCGGTTCAACTTCTATTAAGTTTTTTCGAGTAGCTACAACGGCAGCGTGCTCACCAACTGAACGTACATCGAATAGATGAGTCATACTATCCAGACATCGTTCAACTATGGCAATCTTCTGTTGACTACTCGTCTTCATGGAGGGAAAGAATTGCAGCCGGGGCACATCTTCGCCACCCAGGAAGTCAAGCGGATGTAGCAATATCGATGGCTCTACGCCGAACAGCCGGCACGTCCATAGTGCTGTATTGAAATAGGTTTGAGCCAGCACTGTGGAGAATCCGGCTAAATACATCACATAGCTCAAATGGATCGGAACGCGGAAGCCCGGGAAAGTCGTGACAGGCATTTCCAGCAAAGTAGTTCCATTGAAACGCCAGCGATATGGCTTGAGCGGCCGGAGTCCATCTTTCCAACTGCCAAATAGACGATTCAAACGCTCGCGTTGCTCGGCATCAAATTGTCCGGTCGCAAAATAATAGGCGCGCGCAATCGGACCAATAAAACTTGGCAATGAACTGGCATCGTAGGCATAGCCACGCCGAGCTAGCACACGCAGCATAGTTGATGATTGACTGTAGCCCGGTCCGCGAAAACCAATTGGCTTTTGACCGGTCGCGGCTTGGATGTGCCGCTCAGCCTCTGCCAACTCCTGCTCGAGATCATGTTCAGAGAACAGATGTAACCAGGGCTCATGGCGTAGGGAATGATTTCCTATTTCGTGCCCAGCACCCGCAATTTGCGCTAACGCTTCGTGGTTGTATTCGAGAGCCGCATCTTGGCCAACTACAAATACCGTGATTAGCAGCTTGCGACGTGCAAGAACGTGCAGTATTCGCGGAACTACGGCAGAAAGATATGAAGGGTAGGATTCCCAAGCTGGGTCACCGTGTGTCTTCAGGTAGGCCCACTCGTTATCCAAATCCAACGACAGGCTAGCCAGTGGTTTGCCGTTTTGAGTTGATTGTGTCTGATCCATCATGCGCCACCCTTTCCAGCAGTCAGAAATTGTGCGACGGCCGATGCTATCTGTTCCCCGGCATTACCTTTACCAAATGGGTTTTCCGTAGTATTAGCTGTATCAAACCATGATTTGTCTAAGAGAGCCGCTTCGAGCATCTCTTCAAGGCGCTCTCCTGAGTGACCGACAAGTCGCCCAATACCACAGTCAAGCACTTCGGGTCGTTCAGTCGTATCACGCAGAATTAACAGCGGCTTACCCAGTGAAGGTACTTCCTCTTGAACACCCCCGGAGTCAGAGATTACTAACCATACACGTGAGAGTAGGTGTAGAAAATCGTCATATTTGAGCGGATCAATGCAGTGGATTCGCTCTGCGCCGGTAAATTCTGAATCAACTACGGCGCGCACTGATGGATTTGGGTGCACTGGAAAAACAAGCTCAACATCTTGATGCCGCCCCACAAATCGCCGGAGTGCTTTCAAGTGCGAGGACATAACCTGCCCGAAATTCTCTCGGCGATGTGTCGTGAGTACAATCAAACGCTTATCTGCAAAACTGTCAAGAAATTTAGAGAATGACGAAGAGGTTGGAGAGCGTGCGAGGATGTGCTGGAGTGCGTCAACAACCGGATTTCCAGTTAGCACAATGCACTTTTTCTGAACACCTTCAGAAAGTAAAATCTCAACATTTTTTGGGGTGGCGGCGAAATGGAGATCCGCCAATTGTGTAATTAGACGACGATTCATTTCCTCTGGGTATGGACTATGGCGGTTACCTGTGCGAAGGCCTGCTTCAACGTGAGCCACGGGTATCCGTGCATAAAAAGCTGCCAATGCACCGGCAATCGCTGTTGTCGTGTCACCTTGAACTAAAACTAAATCGGGCCGCTCCGCTAGGAGCAATGGCTCTAGCGCTTCAAGTACCCGCGCCAATACAGCATTAGGTGTCTGACCAGGCATCATGACTGCTAGGTCATGATCAATGCTTATGTCGAGTTCGTGTATAAAGGGCCGCAACAAGTCTGTATGCTGCGAGGACGAGACATTGATGCTGCGCAAAGTATCGTGACTTTGTTCAATAGCCCATATAACCGGTGCCAGCTTAATTATCTCTGGCCGGGTTCCAAAGAGCGTCAGAATTGTCTTCACATTGTTACGATTAACTCCTGATCTTGCGGTCATTATGACTTCCCCTCTACTGGCACTGTTAAGGAATCTTGATGTGCTTTTTTTCCTCTTCTGTCGATTTCGGCAGACCATTTTTTTGATGTGATTCGTCTGTCGATTTTACCGACCTTTATCCAACAAATCATACCAATAAGCATGTAGGGTAAATTCAAGCAGACTGTGTAGATAACTGAGGCTGCAAAGGGAATCTGTGTTTCGTGAAGTGCCATCGAAAGACCTAATGTAAAAGCTAACTGTGTCGTGCCCAATTGGGCTGGAGAGGACGGTAATGTGAGGCCAATCACCATAAGTGTCCATACTGAAATTGCCATAGAGATTGTCAATGTATAGCCAGCCGAATATGCACATAACCAGATTGCACCAATAATACAACCCCATTGCAAGACAGATAGTAAGAAGATATTGACTACTATAGAAGGATTGCTCAATGCTGAAAAACCCACAAGACCACGCTTGAGTTGATTTTTATTTAGTTCCAAAAACTTTTCTGGGAGGAGACTAATTACCAACAATCTTAAATGATATCGGACTTTAGAAGGTACCGAAAGCACCGCAATTGTTAGCAAACCTGCCCCGACCATAAATAGGGCGACAAATCCAGCGATAGCAACATACTCCGGCAACTGCGGGTCAATAATTAAAAGGACACCGAACAGTGCCACTACCACCATAAAATCAAAAATCCGTTCGACCCCTATCGATGCAAGGATAGCGGTCGTTGCAATGCGTGATCTCCGCCCGATCAGCACAGCTCTGAGAATCTCTCCGGAATGGGCGATACTTAGATTGGCTGCAGTACCTATATAAGCCGCAGAATGCAACGTAGACATCCCTACGTGTGCCACTGGCCCTAAAATAACAGACCAGCGCCAAGCTTTAATCAGCATGAATAACATCCCAGCCGGTAAAACCAGTATAGCTGGTATCAACTCAGCAGCCCGGAGGCTCTCTAATGCAGAATGAGTATCGATGTCACGCATTGAGAACCAGAAAAAGAAGGCTCCTATCACAATGCCATACATTGTCCATTTATACTTATTTTTTATTGTCATAAGGTTTTTGTGTATTCGTAGTACATAGTAATAAAGTTATATAATATATATATATTATATAACTGAAACTGGCATTTCAAAACAAAACCAAGAATAAAAGCGCTATGTTTCATTTTTTGTAAAGTATAAGAAAAAATACTAAGTCGTTACATAATCCATTGTGTGAGACGGCTGTCATAGGCATTGACACAATTCAACAACGCATTGCGAAACAATCTAGGACATACATCGGCTTCAGCAAAGGATTCATTAAATTTTTCATATTCCGAATACGGTTTTCTCGAAGCGATTACGATACTATGGCACTAAGTATAATGCCTACTAGGCGGCTTAGAAACTGAAAATAGAGAGGAAATACCTCTATAATTTATCTCTACGGGTTCGGTTCCCCGCCCCGCCCCTTGGGGCGAGAGCTGGTGAAAACCTTCAGATTGAAGAGCGCAGGCAAGCACCCCGCTGCTTGCGGCGGGGTGCTTTATTTGAAACGGAAATGACTTACAATTACGAACCACTTTTTAGGGGTGTAAGTAATTTTGTGTAATGACCATCTAACAGAAATTTTTCCCGATCAGCTTCCGATGATTCTGCCGTCCAGTTGGGATCTGTGCTCAGCGCCATCCGATTTATCAGGCTGCCTGAGATTTATTAACCAATATTGTCAGTAAGATAGCTGCTTTAGAATTATAAATATTTAAACTTTGCAGTAGGAAGGAATCCAGCTTTTTTCGATAATGTAATCAGGCAGGTGATTAAAATCAAACGCTTCACCGTCTTTAATCATTTGTTTGACGTCAAATAGCTTGGCAACTTCCGGGATATCGTTAAAGAACAGCATGTAAAATGGTTTTACTAGCCATTTGGAGATTCGTATCCCGATAGGGCCAATAAAGTTTCTTCGTTGCCCGACATGGGCGATTTCATCAATGGTAATTTCGTCGAGCAGTTCTTTTAAACGCTTCTGTACTTCTGGTTCATCGACCAATAATTCGTCGATCAGACGATTTAAATGGCAATAGTAAGTGACACCCATTAATTCCGTCACAAAAGCAGGTGAATCCATTAGAAATCCAGGAAATTTAGGAAATTGCTCGTATATTTTTTCTTTCACCGGACTTAATGGTACCCACTCGACTTTATCCAAACCGCAAGTACGTAGCATTTCATCAAATAAGCGAACATGACAAAATTCTTCCGCCAGATGGACACGGCTGATTTTATCTTTAACCGAGTGCGAATTGGCCATATTGGGCACCACATCCCAGGCACCTTTAATGCCAACCCACTCATGGCGAGCGAATTTATACATACTGGTCAGCATGAGCGTCATGCGATCCAAAGTTTTTGGATCATCCTGCATGGCAATATAATTGCGATAGAAAGCTTCGGGATTGACGAGCGGTGTGCGTAACTGAACGGGATTATCTTGGAAGAACTGGAACTTGGCACGTTTTTTTACTAAATCTTTGTCATCTTCCAGCAACTCACCATTGTGACGCTGAGTAAAGAGCCAGTAATTTTCAAAATTAGTAGCGCGTTCTTGTTTGGATGCGGATGTGAAAATAGAGCGAAATTTTGGTATTTCCATTGGCGAGATCTCCCGACTGATATTTTTTACCCAATTTAGAAGAATGAATGTGTTGCCACAATATGTTGCTACGATTTACTTCCTCACATTCACTGAGGAAATAGGCAGATACTGGATTGGTTCTGTGCATTAAAGCACAGAACCGCTATGTGCGATACCATTCATACTTTAAGGAACCTCTGAATAACTGTCATTTCGAGCACAGCGAGAAATCTATACTGTTCTGTTTGATTGCCAAAGATTCCTCACTCCGTTCGGAATGACAAAGGTAAATTATTCAGAGACTCCTTAATATTATGCTTATTGCGTACTCATCAAATGATGGCGCTATATTCGGCCCATCAACAACAGAATGACCAAGATCAGCACCACTGTTCCGAGGATACCGCTGGGGAAATAACCCCACTCTCTACTGTGTGGCCACGTTGGAATCGCGCCAAGCAACATCAGAATCAAAATGATTAAAAGTATTGTTCCTACAGACATTTTATTTCTCCTTCCTATCGATTAATCGTAACAGCGTAGTTTCCGGGAGAATTCCTGTAATGCACTGATGTCGCTCTCCTCGGCACGTCGGCACCAGTTTTCCAGTTGCTTTACCAGTTGCTCCTTGGATGTCGTCGAACTGCTCCATAAAGCGGACAGATCTTGTCGCATTGAGTAAATCGTGCTTAGTTTTTGACTGGAATGGAGCGCCTGGTCCAAGGCCACTCGTTCTTTTTCCGCTATCTTGCCGACATCATTTTGTAGCCAATGCCTAACGGATTCGAGGGTCTGGGCATCTTGCAGACCGGGTATAGCTTGAGCGCGCAGGTTGCGAATCTCAGTTATGGTGGGCTGCTTTAGATAATTGGCAAACTTGGCCAGTACGTCGAAGCGATGGGTGATTACGGCTTGCAGCGTTTTTTCGTCGCAGGGTGTCTTGGCCAGATTAAAGCGAACCTTGGGTGCTATCTTACATACCGTGACCAAGCCCAGCATCTCCAGGAGGCGAATGTACATCCAGCCGATGTCGAATTCCCACCATTTGTTGGACAGCTTGGCGGAAGTCACGTAGGCATGGTGATTGTTGTGAAGTTCCTCGCCGCCAATGAGGATGCCCCACGGCAGGATGTTGGTGGAAGTGTCATTCGGTGCAAAATTGCGATAACCATAGTAGTGCCCCAAACCGTTGATGACACCGGCGGCGAAGAGTGGAATCCACAGCATCTGCACGCCCCACACAATGAACCCGACCGGACCGAATAGAACCAGATCAATCGCCAGCATGATACCGATACCCAGCGCCGGATGCGGCGAGTATAAGTGCCGCTCGACCCAGTCATCGGGAGTGCCATGACCGTATTTATCGAGCGTTGCGGTATTTTTAGCTTCGATACAATAAAGCTTAGTACCTTCGAACAACACTTTGCTGATGCCATGAATCTGCGGGCTGTGCGGATCTTCCGCGGTTTCGCACTTGGCATGGTGCTTACGATGAATAGCCACCCATTCTTTGGTGACCATTCCGGTGGTAAGCCATAACCAAAAGCGAAAGCAGTGACTCACCATGGGGTGCAGCGTTAGCGCATGGTGCGCCTGGTGCCGGTGGAGAAAAATCGTTACGGAAGCGATGGTCATGTGTGTCATGATCAACGTAATCAATACATAACCCCACCACGGCAGTTCAAATAAGCCAAGTTGCATAAATTGTTCCATAAATAATTAGATCCTTCATTTAAATGAATCCAGGCAAAACGCTTATGGATTATTCAGCGTTGCAGCTAACGCCAATACATGCCACTTCACGCAGATTAAAAAGTACGCCAAATCTGCTGTCATTTCTGTGCGCTATCACACAGACTGATTTTCATGTATTATGAAATTGATGCGTTAGTCTAGTTATATCCCTATATTTATTCAGTTTTTCCTATCAAAGGAAACAGACAATGCCTAAAGTTCATGCACATATTTCCCAAAGCTTCCAAGTCCTAAGCCAGAACGATCTGCTCGCTACCTTGCCTGCGGATGAGTTGGAACGGCTCCATCACCATCTGGAATTGGTGCCGCTTCCGCTCGGCAAAGTGATTTACGAGTCTGGCGGCAAGCTGAGTCATCTTTATTTCCCCACTACCGCGATCATATCCCTGCTGTACGTCACGGAGGATGGCGCATCGGCCGAAATCTCGATAGTCGGCAATGAGGGAATAATCGGGGTGGCCGTCTTTATGGGCGGAAATACCATGCCGAATATGGCTGTGGTGCAGAGCGCAGGCTACGCTTGCCGGCTGAAAGCGCAACTGCTGCAGCAGGAATTCAATCGCTCCCTGCCCATGCGGCACCTGCTGCTACGTTATACCCAGGCACTCCTCACGCAAATGGCGCAAACGGCGGTATGCAATCGACATCATTCGATAGAACAGCAACTCTGCCGCTGGCTGCTGTTAAGTTTCGATCGCTTACCCTCGAACGAGTTGATCATGACGCAAGAATTGATCAGCAATATGCTCGGTGTTCGCCGCGAGGGCATCACCGATGCGGCCCGTAAATTACAAAGCGCCGGCCTGATTGAATACCGCCGCGGCCATATTACGCTGCTGGATCGGCAGGGATTGGAGGATAATGTCTGCGAGTGCTACAGTGTAGTCAAGAGGGAATACGACCGCTTGTTGCCTGACCGGATCGCAACGTAATCGGCTTTTTCAAGCTGATTGTGTCAAAGGCTACCCTGTTGCAGTTCTGCACAAATCGCCTAGTCACACTTTCTTGATCACCCCATCTTCCAGCTCCACAACCCGATCGGCAATGTCCAGAATGCGGTAGTCATGCGTGACCAGAAGAATGGTGGTTTGCGATTCTTTGGCTAATCGTTTCAGGAGACTGACCGCTTCATAGCCACTTTGTTTATCCAGCGAGGCAGTAGGTTCATCGGCCAGGATAATTTTTGGTTGTCCGACCAGGGCTCTGGCTATGGAAACACGTTGCAGTTGCCCGCCTGAAAGTTGCCCGGGTTTGTAATCAAGTCGATCGCCCAGTCCCACGGCGATCAGAATTTCCGCGGAACCGGTCGCGTCTTTGTTGTTCTGTCAGCGTATTGCCCATTTCTAACGTCATACTGACGTTTTGCAGCGCAGTGAGTGATTTAAGCAAATTATGCTGCTGAAAAATGTAGCCAATCTGTTGCCGGACTTTCACTTTAACCGGTTCACTGCTATTGATAAATTGCTGATCAAGCACTTTCACACTGCCATGGAAAGCTTGGCGCAGACCGCCGATAATGGTCAGAAAGGTGGTTTTACCCGAACCGGAAGGTCCGGTGATCAGTACGATCTCGCCTTTGCGGATTGAGAGGGTGATGTCTTTCAGCACCGATTGTGTTAAAGCGCCGCTCCCGAAGCTAAAATCCAGATGTTCGACATCAATGACCGTTGACATCAGGTGCCCATCAGAACATATCAGCCGGATTAGCATCTCTCAACTTACGAATTGCCAGTAGCCCGGCCATGACGCACATCGAAAGAATAAACATAAACACCGTGATGATTTTGCTCAAGAGCATTGGCATCGGCATGTACATTTGCGATTCAGCCAGATGGTAAAGCCCAACAGAAAGCAGATAACCAGGAATAAACCCGAGGACCGCCAAAAAGAAAGCTGAAGCAAACACCAGGCGAATAAAATAACTGTGCTCATAGCCCATGGCTTTCAGCGTGGCGAATTCATTACGATGATTGGCGATGTCGGTAAACAATATCTGATAGACAATCACCAGGCCGACCACCCATCTTATCACGGTACCAAATCCAAAAATAAACCCAATCGGCGCCGTATTCGCCCAATAATCCTTCTCATATTTCAGCAACTCTTCATAGGTAAAAATGTTAATGAATTCGTTCAACTGGCTCTTAAGCTCCGCTTCGACCTGTTTGGCCGATGCGCCGGGATGGAGTTTGATGACGCCCATATCGATATCGCTGGAATCTCTTCTGGGAAAAATACGCATGAAATTCAAATCGCTGGTAATGACATTGCCATCGGCGGCAAACGACACCCCCATACGGAATAATCCGACGATGTTAACCTTGTAATCATTAATTTCTGTCACATTTTGGTCTGCTTCCAGCAGTTGGCGAACGGGGCGGAATTCCGGGCGGGAGTATTCGTCAAACAGTACCGTATCCTTGAGCCGCAACGTGACTTGCTTGCTTTTGATTTCATCGATGTTGAAGATCATGGAATCCGGATCAAAACCGTAAACCATCAAGGTTCGCTTAACCTGAGTTTGGATATTTTTGAAAGGCGCTAACCCGAGATACAGCGGATAAACTTCCGCAACTGCCGGGTTTCCCAGTACGCGCATCAGCTCACTGCGCTTAAACTGGATCGGCCGCCACATGGCTTCACTTTGCTTGTGCATCAGGAATAAATCGCCATTCAATTTTACCGGCGCAGAAGCTGCGCTGGCATACAATGAATCCTTGAAGCCCAACTGCATGAACACCAATACGCAAGCAAACAGTACCCCGCAAATCGCAGCCACCAGTTTGCTGCGATCAAAGATGAGCTGGCGCCAGGCCAGGCGTGCGGGAAAGTAAAACCAAGCCAGCTTATTCACGGTGTAATCCGCACTTCGATAATGCGATTATCCCGGTCTGCCAAGGGATCGGTGTCATTCAAATCGTTTTTCCGCACCAGAAATCCCAGTTCTCTGACCTGCGCCCGATAGGGTTCTGTCGCATTAAGCGAGATTATCGATACCTTCGTGTAGACTGTTGACATCGAAAAAATGGTGAGGCTACATGCTGGTTGTAAAAGGAATGCGAT